>NZ_SMJZ01000202.1 GCF_004348345.1 Nonomuraea longispora | reverse complement strand
GTCCCCGCCCGCCACCGACGCGCGCGCCTCCGACGCGCCCGCCACCGCGATCGCGCAGGACGACGCCGCCTCGGCGACAGAGTCGTCCGGCGTGCCCGCCTGGATCTGGGTCGCGCTGGCGGTGCTCGTCGTGCTCGGCGCGGTCGTCGGGCTCAGGGCCGCGCGCCGGCGCCCCGGAGGAGAGGAGCCGGGTGCTCAATGAGCAGGCCCGGCAGATCGCCGGCCGGTGGGTGCAGACGGAGGGCGCCACGCTGCCCGGATTCGGAGGAGCGTTCCTGACCGGGTCGGTGTTGTGGGGCGACCCGCGCGCCGCACTCGACCCGGCGTCCGACGTCGACGTCATGCTGATCGCCGGCCCCGGCGTCAGGCCGGGCAAGTTCGCCTACGAGGGGGCGCTGCTCGAGGTCTCCTCCATGCCCCGCATCGGGTCCGCGGACGACGTCCTGGCCGACTACCACCTGGCCGGCAGCTTCCATCTGCCGTGCGTGCTGGCCGACCCGACGGGGCGCCTCAGCGCCATCCAGCGGGTCGTCGCCCGCGACTTCGCCGTGAGAGCGTGGACGACGGCACGCTGCGCGGGCGCGATGGACCGCGTTCGCGCGTTCCTCGGCGGCATGGACCCGTCGGCGCCGCTGCACGACCAGGTCACCGGCTGGTTGTTCGGCACCGGGGTCACCACGCACGTGCTGCTGGTCGCCGGGCTGCGCAACCCGACGGTCCGGCGGCGGTACGCGGCCGTGCGCGACCTGCTCGCCGCCCACGGCCGCCTGGACGTCCACGAGACCCTGCTCGACTGGCTCGGCTGCGCCGGCCTCGACGCGGCCAGGGTCGAGGGGCACCTGGCGGCGCTGGAGACGGTGTTCGACGCCGCCGCGGCCGTGCGGGCGCCCGTGTACCGGTTCGACTCCGACATCTCCGCCGTGGCCAGGCCCGTCGCCATCGACGGCAGCCGGGACCTCATCGCGCGCGGGCTGCACAGAGAGGCGGTCTTCTGGATCGCCGCCACCTACGCGCGGTGCCTGGCCAAGCGGGCCGCCGCAGGGGAACGGGGACACGAGGACGGGCTGCTGGACCTGCTCGCGGACCTGGGCGCGGAGACGTACGCCGACCGCAGGCGACGCGCCGACCGCGTGCTCGCCGGGCTGCCCGGCCTGTGGGAGACGGCCATGTCGCTGTGCTGACAACCGTACCCGGGTGGCGCAAGGACCCGGCGGTCACCGGCCGTCGAGGCGGTCGACGGCCTCGCCGTAGATCCCGGGACTGCGGTCCACCTGGTCGATGAAGTCGCCGGGAAAACCCAGCTCGAAGCCGACCGCGGACTCCAGCCGCCGCACCGCCTCGCCGGGCAGCTCCACCCCGGTCGCCGCCAGGTTGTCCTTGAGCTGCTCCACGGTGCTCGCTCCGAGGATCGGATGCACCCCGCGCCGCAGCACCCACGCGATGGCCACCTGTGACGCGGTGACGCCCAGCTCGGCGGCCACCTCCACCACGGCACGCGCCGCCGTACGCTCCCGCTCGGTCAGGGAGCCGGGATCGCGCCGCGAGGCCGCCGCGTCCGGCGCGTTGTAGCGGCCGGACAACACCCCCTGCGCGAGCACCCCCCACGCCGCCACGCTCATCCCGTACGCCTGCGCCATCGGCAGCAGCTCCCGCTCCACGTCACGCGAGAGCAGGCTGTACGGCACCTGCAACCCGGCGAACGGCGTCCACCCCCGCCACTCGGCCAGCGTGTTGGCCCGGCTCGCCACCCAGGCGGGGGCGTCGGAGATGCCGGCGTAGAGCACCTTGCCCGCGCTGACCGCGTCGTCCAGCGCCCGCATGGTCTCCTCGTCGGGGGTGTGCCGGTCCCAGACGTGCACCCAGAACAGGTCGACGTAGTCGGTGCGCAGCCGCCGCAGGCTCTGCTCCAGCGACCGGACGAGGCTCTTGCGGTGGTTGCCGGCCGCGTTGGGGTCGGTGCCGTCGATGCTGCCGGTGTACTTCGTGGCCAGGACGAAACGGTCGCGCCGGCCCTGGAGCAGCTCGCCGACGACGTTCTCGCTCTCGCCGTACATGGACGCCGTGTCCACGACGTTGCCTCCGGCGTCGGCGTACAGGTCGAAGACGCGGCGTACCTCGGGCGAGGACTCACGGTAGGTCATCGCGCCGAGGAACAGCTGGGAGACCCTGAGCCCGGTACGGCCCAGCAGCCGGTAACGCATCATGAGAGCCCCCACCTGGTACGGACGGGCGCCGCCCCCGCTTTCGATCGGATCGTGGTCGTCATGCGATCCACTCTTCACCGAACTCGGGCCGGGGAGGAAGACCGTGGGGGGACTGGCTCTCCCGGAGCCACGATGACGCAAGGCGGATCTTCCGTACACTTCAGGCGTGAGCGACAACCGGCTCGGCGCCTTCCCGCGTTCCCGCCGCGAGGCCGTCAAGCCCGCCGGCGTGGGGCTGCCCGACGGCCCGAGGCGCCGCACGCCGGGGCTGCGTAGATCCGAACTGACCACGCCGGCAGCGCCGGCCGCCCTCCAGTCGGCGACCGGCTGACCCAGCGCTCGCGCCGGTCAGTCCCGGACGTCCAGCCCCATCGCGCCGGCCACGACCGTGGCCTGGAACGGGTCGATGATCGCGCCGGTCAACGTGACCGTGCGCGGGTCGAGCGTGCTGAGGTCGCTGCCGCGCAGATCGCACTTCGTCAGGTCGGCTCCGCGCAGCGACGCTCCCGTCAGGTCGGCCCGCCGCAGCTCCGCCCGCTCCAGCCGGGCGCCCGCCAGCTCGGCCTCGCGCAGCCGGGTGCCGTGGAAGGAGCAGCCCCGCAGGTCGGCCCCGGCCAGGCCGGCGTAGGACCAGTCGCCGCCCTCGACCTTCAGCAGGCCGTACGTGCAGCCGTCGAACACGCTCCCGGTCAGCTTGCAGCCCGTGAACGTGGCGTCGAAGAGCGAGCACCGCGTGAACGTGCAGTTGAGGAAGCTCGCGTCGGTGTGCTCCGACACGTTGAACCGCACATTGCTGAAGTGACACTCCTCGAACGACGAGCCGCGGTCGGCGAGCTCCGTCATGTCCACGTCCTGGAACAGCACCCGGCGGTGGCTCTCTCCGGAGATCTCCAGCGTGTCCCAGTCCGTGGACCAGATCGTCTTCTCTGTGGGGTGGGCCATGCGAACAAACTAGCGGGTCAGGCCCGCTTCGCGATGGCGGTGATGAGTGGCTGCACGGCCTTGGCCGCCAGGGGCCCGAACGCGGCAAGGATGAGCACGTACGCCGCCGCCAGCGCCCCCAGGTCGGGATGCGCGCCCGCGCCGACCGCTAGACCGGCGATGACGATGTTGAACTCGCCGCGGGGGACGAGCGCGATGCCCGCTCGTGCCTGACCGGCCCTCGCGATGCCCGCCCGTTTGGCCGCGTACATGCCGGTGACCACTTTCGTGATCATGCTGACCAGCGCCAGCAGCGCCGCCAGTCCGGCCACCGGCAGGATCTTCGCCGGGTCCGTCTGGAAGCCGAAGAACACGAAGAACACCGCGGCGAACAGGTCACGCAGCGGTGCGAGCAGCGCCTGCGCGTCCTCGGCCAGCTCTCCGGAGAGCGCGATGCCCACCAGGAACGCGCCGACCGCCGCCGAGACCTGCAACTGCTGGGCGAGGCCGGCGACCAGCAGGGCCAGGCCGACCACCTTGAGCAGTAACACCTCGGAGTTGGGGCTGGACACGAACGCCTCGATGAAGCGCCCGAACCGCAGCGCCACCACCAGCACGATGCTGACCGTGAGGAGCGCGATGCCCACCGAGATCGCCCCGCTCACCAGACTCAGCCCGGCCAGCATGGTCGTCAGGACCGGCAGGTAGACCGCCATGGTGAGGTCTTCGAACACCAGCAGCGACAGGACCGTCGGCGTCTCCCGGTTACCGAGCCACCCGAGATCCGACAGCACCTTCGCGGTGATGCCCGACGAGGTGGCGTAGGTGACACCGGCCATGGCCACCGCCGCGACCGGGCCCCAGTCCAGCAGCAGCGCGATGATCGCGCCCGGCGCCGCGTTGAGCACTAGGTCGGCGATGCCGGCGCGGGCATTGCTCGTCAAGCTGGTGACGAGCTCGTCGGCGTTGTACTCCAGACCCAGCGTCAGCAGCAGCAGGACGACGCCCAGCTCCGCGCCGATGGAGATGAACTCCTCGCTGGTGGCCAGCGGCAGCACGCCGCCCGTGCCGAACGCCAGCCCGGCGATCAGATAGAGGGGGATGGGGGAGATGCCGCCGCGCAGGGCCAGCGCGCCCAACACTCCAAGACCCAGTAGTACTGCTCCGAATTCCAGGAATAGGATCGCGGTTTCGTGCACCCGCGGCCCTACCCTTCTGCCAAAATGCCGGCGACCTCGGCGGTGGTGTCCTCGCTGCCGACGACGACCACGACGTCACCGACGGCGAAGACGAAATCGGGTCCAGGACTGGCGAACACCTTGCCGCCGCGCACGACGGCCACGATGGAGGCGCTGGTACGCGTGCGCACGCGGGCGTCCCCCATGGGGCGTCCCACGTACGGGGAGGCGGCCGGTATCGGCAACTGCACGCTGACCAGGCCTTCGACCTGTTCGTGCAACTGGTTGAGACGTTGCACGATGCGCGGTGCCCCCAGAAGCTCGGCCAGTGTGTCCGCCTCCTCGTCGTTGAGCTTGACCGTGTGGCAGACGGCGTCGGGATCCTCTTTGTCGTAGATCACGAGGTCCCGGCGCCCGGTGCGGTGGGACACGATGCCGACCCGCTGTCCTTTGCGCGTCGTGAAATCGTGCCGCAGACCGATGCCGGGCAATGCTGTTTGTTCGACCTCCACCTGTCCCACCTGTTCAGATCCGCATTTTTCCGGACAACCCTACCAATGCATTACCCGCGTTATACACACGCTTACCGACCCCCCGGCCACGCCTGCGCCCGCCGGTCCGGTGCCGGTTCACGGCCGTTTCACCGCCGGTCGCGCCCCTGTCGTACGCGAAATGGTGACTCGTGGGAGACTGCTCAACGGCGCAACGTGACGAGAACGCGTCCAGCGGACGGCCCACCGGCCGCACGAGACCCCCGAGAGCAGAGGAATGGGCAGCAAGGAGGCGCAGCCGTACCACGTGGACACCCGGTTGCCTGAAGAGATGGGCAGCATCACGGCATCGCGGCAGATCATCGGTGAGGCCCTGGCCGCGCGCGGCTACCAAGGGCAGCACGAGGACGTTCTCCTGGTGGTGTCGGAGCTGGTCACCAATGCGCTCGTGCACGGTGACGGCCCACCCTCGCTGCGCATGCGGGCGGACGCGTTCAGCGTGCGGATCGAGGTGAGCGACGCCGGCGCCGACCTGCCCCGGCCCCGCGAGCCCGGCCCCGGCGACGGCTGGGGGCTGCACGTCGTCAGGCTGCTGTCCACCGGCTGGGGCATCGCGCCGGTCGAGGGCGGCAAGACGGTGTGGTGCGAACTCGCCGCCGGCCTCACCCGAATCCGCCCAGCGGAAATCTGACCCGCTGGACCGCTTCCTCCCTCCCCGTGCCGCGTTCTCCCCGTGCCGCGTCCCGGTCCCTCGGCCCTTGGGCCGTTCGCTGGTCCGTTCGGCCGTCTTCCGGCCGCCTGGTCGCCTGCTGGTCCGGTCCGGTGGTGGGAGGGGCCTGCCCGGTGGCGGGTTGGCGCGTCCGGCGGTGGCTTGGACGATTCGACCGTGACGCCGTCTGGTCGGTGGTGACCTGGTCCGGCCGGCGGTGGTAGGCGGTGGCCGGGCTGTCAGGGGGGCGGTTCGGCCGTGGGGTGCTCGCCGATCAGGGCGAGGGCCTCGCGGGCGATCTCCCATTCCTCGTCCGTGGGGATGACGAGCACGGCGACCTCGGCGCCGGGCGGCGACACCGCGCGCTCGCCACCTGGCCCGGCCCGGTTGCGCGCGGGGTCGACGGTGATGCCGAGCCGGTCCAGCCCGGCCAGCGACTCGGCGCGGGTGGCGGCGTCGTGTTCCCCGACCCCGCCCGTGAACACGATCGCGTCCACCCGGCCCAGCAGCGCGTAGTAGGCGCCGACGTACTTACGGATGCGCCTGGTGTAGACCTCCAGGGCCAGCCGAGCCTCGTCGTCGTCGCGGGCGCGCACCTCGCGCATGTCGCCGCTGCCGGTGAGGCCGAGCAGCCCGCCCTGGCGGCCGAGCGCCTCCTCCACCCGCTCGGCGTCCATCCCGTCCACCCGGGCGAGGTAGCCGCAGATCGCCGGGTCGACGTCGCCCGAGCGGGTGCCCATGACCAGGCCCTCCAGCGGAGTCAGCCCCATGGAGGTGTCGACGCTGCGCCCGCCGGAGACGGCGGTGGCGCTGGCGCCGTTGCCCAGGTGCAGCACGATGAGGTCGAGCCCGGCCAGGTCGCGGCCGAGCAGGGCGGCGGCGCGGCGCGAGACGTAGGCGCACGAGGTGCCGTGGAAGCCGAAACGCCGCACGCCCAGCCGCTCGCGCCAGTCGCGCGGCACCGCGTACGTGTACGCGGCGGGCGGCAGCGCCAGCTGGAAGGCGGTGTCGAACACGGCCACCTGCGGCACCCCGGGGAACGCCGAGCGCGCGACCCGGATGCCGGTCAGGTTGACCGGGTTGTGCAGGGGCGCGAGCGGCGCGAGCCGCCCGATGGCGGCGATCACGGCGTCGTCGATGAGCACGGCCTCGGTGAACGTGGTGCCGCCGTGCACGACCCGGTGCCCTACCGCCACCGGGTCCAGTTCGGGTCCGGCCGTCCGGAACGCCTCCATGACCGCGTCGAGCCCTTCGGCGTGCCCGGGGAAACGGGCCCGCCGCTCGTGGGGCGGCCCCCCACCCGCGTGGTGCGTCAGGCGTCCCTCGTCCTGGCCGATGCGCTCGACCAGGCCCCAGGCGGGGCGCTCGCGGGTGCGGACGTCGATGAGCTCGTACTTGATGGACGAGGAGCCGGTGTTCAGGACGAGGATGCGGCCGGCCACGTCCACGACCTTATGTCGGCGGGGTCCTCGCCGTGCTCGCGCGTGTGGGCGCGGGCGCGCAGCCGTTCGTCGCTCATGTGCTGGCGCAGGTGCGCCTGGGTGGCGCCGAGGCCGGGCACACGGTCGATGACGTCCATGACCAGGTGGTAACGGTCGATGTCGTTGAGCATGCACATGTCGAAGGGCGTGGTGGTGGTGCCCTCCTCCTTGTATCCGCGTACGTGGATGTTGTCGTGGCCGTGCCGCCGGTAGGTGAGCTGGTGGATGAGCGAGGGGTAGCCGTGGAAGTTGAAGATCACCGGCCTGCTCGTCGTGAAGAGCGTGTCGAACTCGGCGTCCGACAGACCGTGCGGGTGCTCCGACCGCGGCTGGAGCCGCATGAGGTCGACGACGTTGACCACGCGTACTCTCAACTCGGGCAGGTGCTCGCGCAGCAGCGCGGCGGCGCCGAGCGTCTCCAGGGTGGGCACGTCGCCCGCGCAGGCGAGCACCACGTCCGGCTCGGCCCCCTGGTCGGAGGAGGCCCAGGGCAGGATGCCGAGGCCGCGCGTGCAGTGGGCGATGGCCTCGTCCATGGTGAACAGGTCGAGTATGGGCTGCTTGCCGGCGACGATGACGTTGACGTAGTCACGCGAGCGCAGGCAGTGGTCGCCGACGGAGAGCAGCGTGTTGGCGTCCGGCGGCAGGTAGACGCGGACCACGGAGGCCTTCTTGTTGACGACGACGTCGAGGAAGCCGGGGTCCTGGTGGCTGAAGCCGTTGTGGTCCTGGCGCCACACGTGCGACGACAGCAGGTACGTCAGCGACGCGACCGGCCGCCGCCACGGGATCTTCTGCGACGACTCCAGCCACTTGGCGTGCTGGTTGAACATGGAGTCGACGATGTGGATGAAGGCCTCGTAGCAGTTGAACAGCCCGTGGCGGCCGGTCAGCAGATAGCCTTCCAGCCAGCCCTGGCACAGGTGCTCGCTCAGCACCTCCATGACGCGCCCGCCGGTGCCGAGGTTCTCGTCGGTGGGCAGCAGTTCGGCGTCCCAGGCCCGGTCGGTCACCTCGAACACCTCCTGCAGCCGGTTGGAGACGGTCTCGTCCGGGCCCATCAGCCGGAACGTGTGCGGATTCCTGGCGATCACGTCGCGCAGCAGCCCGCCGAACACCCGCGTCGGCTCGGTCTCCTGCACGGCGGGCGACTTGACCTCGACCGCGTGGGTGCGGAAGTCCGGCAGCCGCAGGGGCTCCAGCAGCTCGCCGCCGTTGGCGTGCGGGTTGGCGCTCATCCTGCGTGGGCCGGCGGGCACGGTGTCCGCGACCTTCGCGGCCGGGCGCCCGTCGGCGTCGAACAGCTCCTCGGGACGGTAGGAGCGCATCCACTCCTCCAGCATGGCCAGGTGCGAGGGGTTCTCGCGCACCTTCGGCAGCGGCACCTGATGGGCCCGCCAGGTGCCCTCGACGGGCTTGCCGTCCACCTCGCGCGGCCCGGTCCACCCCTTTGGCGTGCGCAGGATGATCATGGGCAGGCGGTCGGCGTCGCCCGCCTTGTACGCGGCCATCTCGTCCCAGGCGGTGTCGAGCGTGCCGGCCATCTCGGCGTGATCGGGGCCGACCAGGTGAGGGCGGTAGCCGTACCCTTCCATGAGTTTGATCAGCTCGTGCTCGGGGATGCGGGCGAGCACGGTCGGGTTGGCGATCTTGTATCCGTTCAGGTGCAGGATGGGCAGCACCACGCCGTCGCGGCGGCGGTCGGCGAACTTGTTGGCGTGCCAGCCGGCGGCCAGCGGGCCGGTCTCGGCCTCGCCGTCGCCGATGACGCAGGCCACGACCAGGTCCGGGTTGTCGAAGGCGGCGCCGTGGGCGTGCGCGAGCGAGTAGCCCAGCTCGCCTCCTTCATGGATGGACCCGGGCGTCTCGGGCGCGACGTGGCTGGGCACGCCGCCGGGGAAGGAGAACTGGCGGAACAACCGCCGCATGCCCGCGACGTCCTGCGAGACGTCGGGGTAGCGCTCGGAGTAGGAGGCCTCCAGCCAGGCGTGCGCGACGGCCGCGGGGCCGCCGTGACCGGGACCGGCGATGTAGATCATGTCCTGGTCGCGTTCCTTGATCACCCGGTTGAGGTGGGCGAAGCAGAAGTTCAGCCCCGGCGTGGTGCCCCAGTGGCCGAGCAGGCGCGGCTTGATGTGCTCCGGCCGCAGTGGCTCGCTCAGCAGCGGATTGTCCAGCAGATAGATCTGACCGACGGACAGATAGTTGGCCGCCCGCCAGTACGCGTCGATGTGCTCCATGCTCCTGCTGCTTCCTCCGTAGAGCGAGCTGAATCCACATCTCGCCCGGCAAGGTGCCCGGCAAGGTGCCCGGCAGGCGAGATGTGGACGCAAAGGATCTCCTCCGCCACGCGCGGAATCAGCGCCGGGGGGTACGTGGTTACGGGACCATGGTGATCGGTTTGGCGACGCGAGGAGGAAGAGCGTGAACGGCGACATCACCCGGAGCCAGGAGTGGGCTGCCCTCGGCAAGCACCACGGCGAGCTGGCGGGAATCCGGCTCCGCGAGCTGTTCGCGGACGACCCGGGCCGCGCCGAGCGCATGACGGCGGCCGCGGGCGACCTCTACCTCGACTACTCCAAACACCGCGCCACGAGCGAGACGATCGGCCTGCTGCTGGCCCTGGCCGAGCGGGCGGGGCTGCGCGAGCGGATCGCGGCCATGTTCGGCGGCGAGCACATCAACGTCAGCGAGGACCGCGCCGTCCTGCACGTCGCGCTGCGCATGCCGCGTGAGACGCGGTTGGTGGTCGACGGCCAGGACGTCGTGGCCGACGTGCACGCCGTGCTCGACAAGATGAGTGCGTTCTCCGGCCGGATCCGGTCGCAGGAGTGGAAGGGCGCCACCGGCAGGCCCATCGAGACCGTCGTCAACATCGGCATCGGCGGCTCCGACCTGGGCCCCGCCATGGCCTACGAAGCGCTGCGCGACTACGCCGACGCGGGCATCGCGGCCAGGTTCGTCTCCAACATCGACCCGGCCGACATCACCGGCGCCCTCGCCGGGCTCGATCCCGCGACCACGCTGTTCGTGATCAGTTCGAAGACGTTCACCACGCTCGAGACGCTGACCAACGCCAGGGTCGCGCGCCGCTGGCTGGTCGACGCGCTCGGCGAGGACGCGGTGTCCCGCCACTTCGTCGCCGTTTCCACCAACGCCGCGAAGGTCGCCGAGTTCGGCATCGACACCGACAACATGTTCGGCTTCTGGGACTGGGTGGGCGGCCGCTACTCCTACGACGGCGCGATCGGCCTCTCCCTGATGATCGCGATCGGGCCCGAGCGGTTCCGTGAGATGCTGGCCGGCTTCCACACCATCGACGAGCACTTCCGCACGGCGCCGTTCGAGGCCAACATGCCGGTGCTGATGGCCCTGCTCGGGGTCTGGTACAACGACTTCTTCGGCGCCGAGAGCCGCGCCGTGCTGCCCTACAGTCAGCGGCTGCACCGCTTCCCCGCCTACCTGCAGCAGCTCACGATGGAGTCCAACGGCAAGTCGGTGCGCGCCGACGGCACTCCCGTGACCGCCGGGACCGGCGAGATCTTCTGGGGCGAGCCGGGCACCAACGGCCAGCACGCCTTCTACCAGCTGCTCCACCAGGGCACCCGGCTGGTCCCCGCCGACTTCATCGGCTTCGCCGAGCCCTTCGAGGACCGTGAGGGCATGCACGACCAGCTCGTCGCCAACCTGCTCGCGCAGACCTCGGCGCTGGCGTTCGGCAGGACGGCCGAGGAGATCGCGGGCGAGGGCACCGCAGCCGAGATCGTCCCCCACAAGGTGATGCCGGGCAACCGGCCCACCTCCACGATCCTGGCGCCCAAGCTGACCCCGTCCACGCTGGGCCAGCTCGTCGCCCTCTACGAGCACATCGTCTTCGTCGAGGGCACGATCTGGGGCGTCGACTCCTTCGACCAGTGGGGTGTCGAGCTGGGCAAGAAGATGGCGCTCGACCTGGAGCCCGCGCTCACCTCCGCCGAGCCGCCGGAGCCGAGCGCGGCCACGCTGCCCGACCCCTCCACCGAGCGGCTCGTGCGCCGCTACCGCGAGCTGCGGGGCCGCCGCGCCTGAGCCGGCTCCTACAGTGGACGCCATGACCTCTATGACGCAGTTCGTCGCCTTCGGCGGGGTGGTGCTGCTCGGCGCGATGTCGCCCGGCCCTGACTTCGCGGTCGTCGTACGCCGCTCGGCCGTCTCCGGGCGCGGGCACGGCATGGCCGCGGCGACGGGGATCTCCGTGGGCGTCTTCGTGTGGGTGGTGGCCGCGGCCACCGGCGTCGCGGCGCTGCTGGCCGCCTCGGCCATGGCGTTCGCCGTGGTGAAGGTGGCCGGCGCCGCCTACCTGCTCTACCTCGGGGTCAAGTCGCTGCGCGCCGCCCTGGGCCGGGGCGGTCACCAGGCGCTCGACGTGCCGGACCCAGGAGGGCGCGGCGCGTGGGCGGCGTTCGCCGAAGGGCTGCTCACCAACGTGCTCAACCCCAAGGCCGCCCTGTTCTTCGTGGCCCTCATGCCCCAGTTCGTCAGCTCCGGAGCCTCGCCGGCGGACACCCTGGTGCTGTCGGTGATCGCGCCGGCGGGCACGGTCGCGTGGTTCCTGGTGGTGGCCACCATCGTGGGGACGCTCCGCAAGGTCTTCGCCAGGCCCGCCGTACGCAGGACCGTGGACGGCCTGACGGGCGCCGCCCTGATCGCCCTCGGCGTCAAGCTGGCCACCTCCGGCCCCCCTAGCTAGAGCCGCACCGGTGACGTCGAGCGGCGGGAGACGACGGCGTACGCGAGGCTGACGATCACGAAGAACGGGACGCCCGCCCACCACGCGGGCCGCAGGGAGTCGATGAACAGCGTCGAGACGAGCACCGCGGCGAGGAAGAGCATCACGAGCCCCGACGTGACGGGCGCGCCCCACAACCGCACCGGCGACGGCGGCAGCCCCTGCGCGGCGCGGGTGCGCCGGAAGGCGTAGTGGGTCATGAGGATCAGCAGCCACACGACCAGCGCCCCGAACACCGACACGCCGAACAACGCCAGGTACGCCCCGCTCTCGCTGGCCGCCGAGACGATCGCGGCGAGCGCGAGGCCGAGCGCCGACAGGGCGAGCGCGTTGCGCGGCACGCCGGCGGTGCTGAGCCGCCCGGTCCAGGCGGGGGCGTACCTGTTGGCGGCGAGCGAGTGCATCATCCTGGTGGTCAGGTAGAGGTTCGTGTTGGCGCTGGACAGCGCGGCGGTCAGCACGACGAAGTTCATGACGGTCGCCGCGGCCGGGATGCCGGCGGCGGAGAAGACCGTGACGAACGGGCTCTCGGTCACGGAGCCGCCCTGGGCGGTCGTGGTCCACGGCACGACGGTGAGCACGATCGCGATGGCCAGCACGTAGAAGAGGGCGAGCCGGGTGACCATGCGGCGGGCGGCGCGCGGGATGTCGCGTACGGGGTTCTCCGACTCGGCGGCGGTGACGGAGACGACCTCCGTGCCGATGTAGCTGAACAACACGAACACCATGGCCAGGAACAGCCCGCTCATCCCGTTGGGCAGGAATCCGGCGTGCGCGGTGAGGTTCGAGACGCCGGTGGCCTCCGAGCCGGGCAGGCCCATGGTGACGAGCAGCACGCCGAGCAGGATGAACACGATGATCGCCATGACTTTGATCATCGCGAACCAGTACTCGACCTCGCCGAACAGCTTGACCGCGGCGGTGTTCACGACGAGCACCACGGCCGAGAACACGGTGACGGGCAGCCACAGCGGCAGCGACGGCCACCAGAACTGCACGTAGATCCCGGCCGCGATGACCTCGCCGCCGATGGCGATCACCTGGATCGTCCAGTACGTCCAGCGCACCACGAACCCGGCCCACGGGCCGAGGTAGCGGTGCGCGATGACCCCGAAGGCGCCCGCCTCGGGGTGCACGACGACCATCTCGGCCAGCGACCAGCCGATGACCAGGGCGACGCCCGCACAGATGATGTAGGCCACGATGGTCGCGGGGCCGGCCTGGGAGATCGCCAGGCTGGAGCCCAGGAAGAGCCCGGTGCCGATCGCGCCGCCCAGCCCGATCATGGTGAGCTGGCGCCCGGTCAGCCTGCGTCGCAATCCGGATGCGTTGTCCACGAGAGACCTTTCGGGGGTGATCAGGCCCGGCGGCAGGCGCTGATGGCTTCGACGGCCGCGTCCACGTCGGACCGGTCGTTGTAGTAGTGCAAGGACAGCCGCAGCAGGTCGCCCCGCGGCGCGGTCCAGATGCGGCGCTCGGCCAGCCGAGCCGCCAGCCTGGCCGGGTCGTCGTCGGCGATGGCGACCTGCGGGCCGCGTGCCCCCGCAGGGCTCGCCACGCGCTCGCCGGCCGCCGCGAGCCGCTCGGCCAGCTCCTCGACCAGGGCGGTCACGTGCTCGTCCACAGCGGCCAGGTCGATCCGTTCGATGAGGTCGAACCCGGCGTTGGCCGCGTAGGCGGACGGGATGGGCGGCGTGCCGGTCTCGAACCGCCGGGCGTCTTCGGGGAAGTCGAGCAGCCGGGGGTCGAAGGCGAACGGGTCGGTGCGGCCGAACCAGCCCGTGAGCTCGGGCTCGCGCTGCTGCTCGATGCCGCCGCGTACGTAGAGGAACGCGATGCCGGGCAGCCCGAGCAGGTATTTGAGCGACCCGGCCGCCAGGTAGTCGCAGCCGAGCCGTTCGACGTCGATCGGGGTGACGCCGGCGCCCTGGTAGGCGTCCACGAACACCCGCGCTCCCTTCGCGTGCGCCAGGCGGACGACGTCCTCGACCGGGAGGCGGGCGCCGTTGCGGTAGGTGTGCAGCGGCACCGACACCAGGTTGACGCTCTCGTCGACGACCTGCTCGTACGCCTCGGCCGGGACGTGCTCGCCGGTGTCGGCGGCCACCCGTACCGTGGCGCCGCGCCCGCGCTGGGCCAGCCAGACGTGCGCGATCGACGGGAACTCCAGGTCGGTGGTGACGATGCCGGGACGGCGGGACCAGTCGAGTGACGAGGCGGCCTGGAAGGCCGCCTCGGAGGCGCACGACAGCACGGCCACCTCGCCGGGCTCGGCGCCGATGAGCCGGGCGAACCGCTCTCTGGCACGGCCGACCTCCGCCATCCACGCCTCCCACGGCGCGCCTCTGTCCCGCAGCGTGTGGCCGATCTCCTGCAGCGCGTACGCCAGCCGTGACGACAGGGCGCCCTGGCTGCAGCTCGCCAGGTGCACGGAGTCGGTCAGGGAAGGGAACTCGGCCCGAAACTGAGTGGCGTTCAGCAGATGCGACATTTCGGGCACCTTATCCGGACGTATTTAACCAGGTCAATATGTCTTCAACGTGATTGACGCCCGATAGGATCTGCGCGTGATAGGCGCCAGGATTCGTGAACTGCGCACCGTACGCGGGCTGACCCTCGCCCAGCTGGCCACGGAGGCGGGCGTGTCCAGCGGGCTGATCAGCCAGGTCGAACGCGGCCTGGCCGACCCCAGCCTGGAAACGCTCAGGAAGATCGCGAAGGTGCTGGACCTGCCGCTGTTCAGCCTCTTCCAGGAGCCGGACGCGTCCGCCGTCGCCGTGGTCAGGCGCGACGGGCGGATGCTCGTCAGGTCGCCCGCGGGTGGGATCACCTACACCCGCGTGTCGCCTGGGCACGGGCGGCTGGAAGTTCTGGAGGGCCACCTGTTGCCCGGCGGGTCGTCGGCCGCCGAGCCGTGGTCGCACCCGTCCGAGGAGTGCGTGCTCGTGCTCCGGGGACGGCTCGTCGTCGAGGTGTCAGGGGCCGAGCACGTGCTGGAGGCGGGGGACAGCTGCCACTTCGACTCCTCGTTGCCGCACCGCTATCTCAACACCGGGGACGAGCCGGTCGACTTCGTGATCGTCGCCACCCCGCCGAGCTACTGAGGCAGGCCGCTCGGGCGGTTCCCGGGCGGCTCCTGCGCCGGCGCGGCCGTGCGGTCGCGGGAGGTGGGCGCGTCGATCACGTAACACGCCCACACATCTGGATTTATCCCGTTAAGGTGCATGAGATCCATCCCAGCCGTCACAGGAGTCATCCCGCTCATGCCGAACGCCGAGCCGCTGCGCCCAGACGATCCCGAGGCGATCGCGGCCTACCGGCTCGTCGGGCGGCTCGGCGAGGGCGGCCAGGGCGTCGTCTACCTCGGTCAGGCCCCGGACGGCCGGCCGGTGGCCGTCAAGGTGCTGCGCCAGTCCGTCGCCGGCGGCAACGGCTTCGCCAAGGAGATCGCCGCCGCCCGGCGCGTGGAGCCGTTCTGCATCGCGCAGGTGCTCGACGCGTCCATGAGCGGGCGTCCGTACATCGTCAGCGAGTACGTCGAAGGCCCGTCCCTCCAGGAGGCGGGCCCCCATCGCGGCGCCGACCTGCAGCGCCTGGCCGTCAGCACCGCCACGGCGCTGGCCGCCATCCACGAGGCGGGGGTCGTGCACCGCGACTTCAAGCCCTCCAACGTGCTGCTCGGACGGGACGGGCCGCGCGTCGTCGACTTCGGCATCGCCCGCCTGGCCGACTCCGCGGTCACCGTCACCAGCAGCGTGGTCGGGACCCCCGCGTACATGGCCCCCGAGCAGCTCGCGGGCGCGTACGTCGGCCCGGCGGCGGACGTGTTCGCCTGGGCGTCGGTCATGGTGTTCGCGGGGACGGGCACGCCGCCGTTCGGCGAGGACACGCTGCCCGCGGTGATCAACCGGGTGCTCAACCGGGAACCGTTCCTGGGCGACCTGCCGGAGCCGCTGCGCCGGGTCGTGCATGCCTGCCTCGCCAAGGACCCGGCCGCCCGCCCGCCCATGCGCGACGTCCTGCTCCACCTGCTCGGCGGCTCCAGCCCGCACCCGCCACCGGCGACCGGACCCGCCGCCTCGGGCCCACGGCCACACATCCCCGGTCACCCGCACCCCATCGCAGGGGCGGAGCCGGCCGCGTCCGGTCATCCCCATGCCGTGCACGGATCCCTTCCGGGCATGTCCGGTCAGGCGCATCCCGCGGGAGGCGGTGATCCGTACCGCACTCTTCCGCCGCACCGCGCGCGACGGCGCCTACCCCTGATCGCGACCGTATCCGGAGCGGTCGCCGTGTGCCTGGCGGCCGGTGCCGTCGCGTGGAACCTCTCGGCCGACAGGACGCCCGCTCCGTCGGTGCTGGCGGGGGGTTCCAGCGAGCCGTCCCCCTCCGCCACCACCGAGGCCCGGCGTGAGAAGACCGCCGCCCCGCCCAGGAAGAAGAGGCGTACTCCTTCGGCCACCCCTGAGGTCAGGCGCTCACGTCCCGCCACGCGGCCGGCAGGGGAGCGCCGCGCCACCACGCGGCGAACACCTACGGGGACTCCCGAGCCGGCCGGGAAGCCGGTGACCAGGCGGCCGTCGCCCACCGCGATCGAGAAGAGCACGAAGAGCACGAGGACCGCCTCGTTCAACCTCGCCTACGTCAGGGTCGCCGGAGCGTCCAAGATCAACAGTGCGGGCGAGACCTGTTACACGGGTTCGCTGGGCTTCGGCATCGGGCTGGACGCGTCCGAGATGGGCGCCGCGTTCTCCTACCAGTGGCTGGTCGACGGCCAGGTGATCGAGAGCGGTTCGAGGCGCATCCCGTCCCACGCCCGCACCGACTATTTCGGCTCGAAGAAGCAGGTCAGCCCCGAGCTGGGGAGCCGGCACACGGTCGTCTTCCAGCTCACCTCGCCGGTGCGGAAGAGCCAGTCCGCCTCGTGGACCATGTGCTGAGCGCCGCGCCGGTGCCGGCCGGGGCCGGTCGTCCAGGTTCCGTACGCCAGGCAGCCACGCAGGGGGACGTCACGAGAC
>NZ_SMJZ01000201.1 GCF_004348345.1 Nonomuraea longispora | reverse complement strand
CCGCCCGCCCCCACGGAGGCCACGGTGGACCTCACCCGGACGCTCGCCGCCGTCTGGGAGTCGGTGCTCGACGTGCCGGTGGGCGACGACGACAACTTCTTCGAGCTCGGCGGCAACTCGCTCCTGGCGATCCGGCTGGCGGCGGCCATGCGCGAACGGGACCTGCCCGCGTTGCCGCTGCGCGAGCTCTATCTCCATCCGACGGTACGCGGCCTTGCGCGGGTGCTCGGCCATGAGTGACGGCACCGGGCTGCTGGACTGGCTCGCCACCGCGGAACCCGCCGGCGCGGAACCCGGCCTCGGCGAGCAGGGGTTCCCCGTCGTGGGTCCCGCCGGCGTCGGGGCGGCGGACGCGCTGGTGGCGTGGGCGGCGCTGCTTTACCACCACACGGGCCGCAGGGACCAGGCCTTCCGCGTCGTCGCCGGCGAGGTGGACGAGGTGGTCCGCTTCACGATCGACCCCGCGGGCACGCTTGCCGCGCTCGCGGAGCAGGTGAAGCGCGCGCTGGCCGCCGCCGAACCGTACGCGCCGGGTCCGGAACCGCTGCCCGTCCTGGCGCGCGGCGACGGGCAGGCGACGGGCCCGCTGGTGCTCGCGCTGGACGGGGGCGGCGCCCGGCTGCGGTACGCCTCCGGCGGGGACGCGGGCATGGCCGCCCGCCACGCGGCCCACCTGGCCGCCGTGCTGGCCACGCCGGCGGACCGCACGATCCGCGAGGTCGATCCGCTGTCCTCCGCCGAGCACGCCCGGCTCGGCCGCTGGAACGACACCGCCACCGGCTACCCGGCGCACCGGCGGATCGAGCACCTGTTCGCCGAACAGGCCGAGCGGGCGCCCGCCCATCCGGCCGTGGTGCACGGGAGCACCATCCTCACGTACGCCGAGCTGGACCGCCGCAGCATGTCGCTCGCGGGCTCGCTGCTCCGGGCGGGGCTGCGTCCCGGCGAGCCGGTCGCGCTGCTGCTGCCGCGTACCCCTGAGCTGGTCGTCTCGGCGCTGGCCGTGCTGAAGGCGGGCGGCTGCTACCTGCCCATCGACCCCTCGACCGGGCAGGAGCGCGCCGCGTTCACGATCGAGGACAGCGGCGCGGAGCTGCTCATCGCCTCGGGACGGCCGCCCGCGACGCCCGCCGGGTCGCGGGTCGTCGACCTCGGCGACCACGACTGGACGAGCGAACCGGAGCCGGTGGGCCCGGCGCCCGGCGACGCGGCCGCACCCGCGTACCTGATGTACACCTCCGGCACCACCGGACGGCCCAAGGGCGTCATGATCCCGCACCGGGGCGTCGTGCGCCTCGTGCGCGGCGTCCCGTACGTCCGCCTGGACGCCACCACCAGGATGGCGCAGGTGGGGGCGACCGGGTTCGACGCCTCCGTCTGGGAGATCTGGGGTGCGCTGCTCAACGGCGGCACCCTGCACGTCCTCGACCGCGAGACGTTCCTCGACCCCGGGGAGCTGCGCCGGGCGCTGGCCGACGCCGCCATCACCACGGCGTTGTTCACGTCGGCGCTGTTCTCCCGGCTGGCGGACGCGGACCCTGCCGTGTTCCGGCCACTGCGTGACCTGCTCGTCGGGGGCGACGTGCTCTCCCCCGAGCACGCGGAGGCCGTGCTGCGCGCCGGTCCCGGGCTGCGGCTGGTGAACGCGTACGGGCCGACGGAGAACGCGGTCATCTCCACCGTGCACACCGTCGCCGGGCCGTTCGGCGCGCGCGTACCCATCGGACGCCCGGTCCCCAACACCACCGCGTACGTGCTCAACCAGGACCGCCTCCCGTTGCCCGCCGGCGTCCCCGGAGACCTGTACGTCGGCGGCGACGGCATGGCGACCGGCTACCACGGGCGTCCGGAACTCACCGAGCGGGCCTTCGTCCGACATGCCGGGCGGCTGCTGTACCGGACGGGCGACCGGGCCCGCCGGCGGCCCGACGGCTCGATCGACTTCCTCGGCCGCGAGGACCGCCAGGTCAAGGTGCGCGGTTTCCGCGTCGAGCCGGGCGAGGTCGAAGCGGCACTGCTGGGCGTGGCGGGCGTCAGCGGAGCGGCGGTGGTGCCGCGCGGGACGCCCGAGCCGCACCTGTGCGCGTACGTCGAAGGCCGCGTCGAGACGGAGCACGTGCGGGCGGAGATCGAGCGAAGGCTGCCCGCTCACCTGGTGCCCGCTCACCTCGTGGTGCTGCCCGAACTGCCGCTGACCGGCAACGGCAAGGTCGATCTGGCCGGGCTGCCCGACCCCGAGGTCGCGACCGGCGGCCGGGCGGCTCGGGACGAGGTGGAGCGCATCCTGGCCGGGATCTGGGAGGACGTGCTCGGCGTGCGCGGGATCGGCGCCGACGATCCGCTCGACCGGCTCGGCGGCAGCTCGCTGACCGCGACCCGGGTGTCCGCGCTCGTACGCCGCCGCTTCGGGGTGGCCTGCCCGGTGTCGGCCGTGTTGTCCGCCCGCACGGTCGCGGAGCTGGCCGACACCGTACGAGCGGCGGACCGTACGCAGGTCACCGGGCCGCGTCCGGGTACGGCCACCGAGCGCACACCGCTGTCGCCCCAGCAGCACGGCGTCCACGTCGAGCAGGTCAAGGACCCGGCCGACACCCAGTACAACCTGCCCGTCGTCGTCGACCTGCCCGGCCCGGTGGATCAGGGGCGCCTGACGGCCGCGCTCGCCACGCTCGTGGAGCGGCACGAGATCCTGCGCGCCGAGATCGCCGTGGACGGCGACGGCCGCCCGTACCAGCGGGTCCGCGAACCGCGGGGCGTCACGATCGACGCGGTGGACCTGCCGCCGGGCGAGGACCCCGACGCGTGGGCGCGGCGCTGGGTCCGCCCGTTCGACCTGGCCAGGGCGCCGCTGTGGCGGGCGGCGCTGGTGCGGCACGACGCCGGGACCCGGCTGGCGCTCGACGTGCACCACCTGCTCACCGACGGCCACGCCCTGACCCTGCTCATGGGCGAATGGGCGGCGCTGGTAAGGGGCGAGCGGCCGCCGGAGGTGGCGGAGCTGCGCTACCGGGACTACGCCCGGTGGGCGGCCGGGCCGGAACGGCGGGCGTTGTCGGACGGCCAGCGGGCCTTCTGGGAGGAGACGTTCGAACGGCCGGTCGTGCCGCTCGACCTGCCCGTCGATGCGCCCGTCGATGCGCCCGTCGATGTGCCCGTCGACCTGACGCGGCCTTCGGTGCGCACGACGGAGGGCGGGCACCTGGCGTTCCGGTTCGGCCCGCGCCGGGCCCAGGCGGTCAGAGAGCTGGCCCGCGCCGAATCCGTGACGCCCTTCCACGTGCTGCTGGCCGCGTACACGGCCTTCCTCGGCCGGGTGAGCGGCAGCGCGGACGTGACGGTCGGCACGGCGGCGTCGGGGCGGCACCTGCCGGGCGTGGACCGGGTGCTGGGCATGTTCGTCAACACGCTCTGCCTGCGGGCGCGGCCCTCGGCCGAGCTGCCGTTCCTCCAGCACCTGCGGGCCGTGGCCGCGCACGCCGTGGCCGCCGTCGACCACCAGGACCACACCCTCGACGTCGCCCGCCATGGGCGGCCGTCCGGACACGGCAGGCATCCCCTTTTCGACACGTTCTTCGCGGTTCAGGACACCGGGCTGCAGCGGGTGGACTTCCTCGGCGGCCGCCCGCGCTGGCGGCCCGACCTCACCGGACGCACGATCTTCGACCTCGACCTGCAGATCGAGGTCGAGCCCGACGACTACGCCGCCCGCTGGGCGTACGCCACCGCGCTGTTCCTGCGTCCGACCGTGGAGTTGTTCCGCGACGAGCTGTTGGCGCTGCTCGACGCCGCGCTCGCCGACCCCGGCACGCCGCTCGGCTCACTCGGTGAGCCGCTCCGGGCCGCCGCCCCCCATGACCTGTCCGAGCTCGCGTTCGACTTCGACTTCTGATCAGGGGTGAGAGGGAGCACATGCAATCCATCGAGAGCCTGGGCAGGCTCAAGGTCGCGGCCGCCCAGCGGCCCCGCGAGGGCGCGTTCTGGCGTACGGAGCTGGCGGCCCTGCCCGAACGCGCCGGCTTCCCCGCCGACCACGTCCCGGCGGGCACCGGCTCTCCCGGTGTCCGCGCGCCGGCCGCCCCGGACGACGACGCCTCGGCCGCCGCCCCAGCCCCTGACGGCCGTGGCTCGGGCGGCGTCGCCGTGGTCGCGCGCGAGCTCGATCCCTCGCTGGCGGGCCGGCTGTTCAAGCTGGCCAGAGGCCGGGACGCCGCCCTGCACGCGGTGCTCGTCGCCGCGGCCGGCGCGCTGCTCCAGCGGTACACGGGTGAGGACGAGGTCGTCCTGGCCGTGCCCGCGCTCCCGGTCGCGGGCGGGCCCCCGCCGCTGGCCGCCACACTGCCGCTGCGGCTGCCCATCGGGGACGACCGTACGCTGCGCAGCCTGCTCGGCGAGGTCGCCACCCGGTTGCGGGCGGCGGTCGAGCACCAGGACTACCCGATCGAACTGCTCGCCCGCGATTCCGGCAGCACGCCGCACGACGGCGACGACCCCTTCGCGGCGGTGCTCGTCGACACAGTGCACGACAACACCGTGCACGACTCGGCCGATCACTCGGCGAACGGCTCACCGCGCGACCCGGCGGAGGGCGGTGGGCGTCCGGGGTTCCCTGTCGTGTTCTCCTTCGCGCGGCAGGCCGGCCGGCTGACGTTGCGGTTGCGGTACCGGCCCGCCGTCCACACCCCCGGCACCGCGCGGCGCCTGCTCGTCCACTGCATGCTGCTGCTCGACCAGGCCGGCGCTCACCCGGACACGGAGCTGGGCGCGCTGGATCTGCGTTCCGTCGCCGACCGCGCGCTGAGCGCCGGGGCGAACGCCACGGACGTCGCCTTCGACGGGCCGGAGAGGCTGGACGAGCTGTTCGACCGCAGGGTGGCGGCGACCCCTGACGCCGTCGCCCTGGTGGGGGACGGTTTCCGGCTCACCTACGCCGAGCTGGGCGCGCGGGTCAACCGTCTGGCGCACACGCTGCGGGCCCGGGGTGTGGGCCGGGACGACCTGGTGGCAGTGCTGGCCGACCGGTCGCCGGAGATGTTCACGGCCATCCACGCCGTGGTGCGGGCGGGCGGCGCGTACCTGCCGATCGATCCGGGCAACCCGCGGGAACGCATCGTGTACCTGCTGCGGGACGGCGGCGCGCGTCTGGTGCTCACCCAGCCGCACCTCGCGGGTGCGATCGCGGGCACGGGGGTGGCGACGCTGGACCTCACGGACGAGGCCGCGTACGCGCCGGACCCCAGCCCGCCGCCCGTGCTCGGGGACGGCGGCGATCTGGCGTACGTCATCTACACGTCCGGTTCGACCGGCGAGCCGAAGGGCGTGCAGATCGAGCACCGGGCGGCCGTCAACCGGATCGCCTGGATGCAGCGGGCGTACCCGATCGACGCCGCCGACGTGATCATGCAGAAGACGCCCACGTCGTTCGACGTGTCGGTGTGGGAGCTGTTCTGGGGTGTGCTGGCGGGCTCCGCGGTGTGCCTGCCCGCGCCCGGCGCGGAGCGCGACCCCGGGGCGCTGGTCGCGGCCGTGCGACGGTACGGCGTCACGACGATGCACTTCGTGCCGCCGATGCTGGACGCGTTCCTCGACTTCGTGTCGGGCGCGCAGGAGGGCCCCGGCCCGCTGCGCCAGGTGTTCGCCAGCGGCGAGGCGCTGGCCCCGCACCACGTGCGGCGTTTCCACGAGGTCATGCCGTCGGCGCGGCTGGTCAACCTGTACGGCCCCACCGAGGCCACGGTGGACGTCACCCACTACCAGTGCCGGGGCGACGAGACCCGGGTGCCGATCGGCTGGCCGGTCGCCAACACCCGCGTCCACGTGCTCGACGCCGGGTTGCGCCCGCAGCCGGTCGGCGTGCCGGGCGAGTTGTGCATCGCCGGGGTGCAGCTGGCCCGCGGCTACCTGGGCAGGCCGGAGCTGACCGCGGAGCGGTTCACGGCCGCGCCGCACGCGGGTGAGGAACGCGTCTACCGTACGGGGGACCGGGCGGTACGGCGGACCGACGGCTCCGTCGAGTTCCTGGGCCGGATGGACCACCAGCTCAAGGTGCGCGGGCACCGCGTCGAGCCGGGCGAGATCGAGGAGCGGCTGCGGCGGCACCCGTCGGTGCGGGACGCCGTGGTCGTGGCCCGCGAGCCTGACGGGCTGCGCGGTTACGTGGTGTCGGCGGCGCCGGTCCCCGAGGACGAGCTGAAGGAGCACCTGCGCCGGTCGCTGCCGGCGTACATGGTGCCCGCCCGGCTGGTGACGCTGGAACGCTGGCCGCTCACCCCGAACGGCAAGCTGGACCGCCGCGCGCTGCCCGAGCCGGCGGAGGGCAGCGTGTACGAGGCGCCGCGCACGCCGGTGGAGGCCGACCTGGCCCGCGTCTGGGCCGAGGTGCTCGGTGCCGAACGGGTCGGCGTGCACGACAACTTCTTCGCGCTCGGCGGCGACTCGATCCGCTTCGTCACCGTGCTGGCCAGGGCCCGCGCGCTCGGCCTGGACTTCACGTTCCGGCAGCTCTTCGAGAACCCGACGGTGGCCCGCCTCGCCGAGGTCGCCGGCGAGAGCACGGGGAGCGGCACGGGGAGCGGCACGGACCGGGAGCTGCGGCCGTTCGAGCTGCTCAGGCCGGAGGACCTGGCCAAGATCCCCGACGGGGTCGTGGACGCGTACCCGATGACGCAGCTCCAGGCGGGGCTCGTCTTCCAGAGCGAGCTGTCGCACGGCACCGTCGAATACCACGACATCATCAGCTACACGATCCAGAGCACGTTCGACGCAGAACGGTTCGAGGAGGCGGCGCGGATCCTCGCCGCCCGCCACCCGATCTTCCGCACCGGCTACCACCTCACCGGCTACACCGAGTCCCTGCAGCTCGTGCACGCGGACGCGCCGAGCCCGCTGACGGTCGCCGACCTGCGCGGCATGACCGAGTCCGAGCAGGAGGCGTGGCACCGCGACTGGCTGGAGCGGGAGAAGGCGCACCGCTTCGTGTGGGCCGAGCCCGGCCTGGTGCGGCTCCACGTGCACGTGCTGGCCGACGACCTGTTCAGGTACACGCTGAGCCAGCACAACTCGGCGCTCGACGGCTGGAGCATCACGCTGGTGCACACCACGCTGTTCGACCTGTACCACCGGCTGCTGGAGGGCCGGCCGCTGCCCGACGCCCCGGCGGGCAACCACGTGCGCGACTACGTGGCGCTGGAGCGGCGCTCGCTCGCGGACCCCGAGCACCGCGCGCACTGGGCGGAAGTGTTGTCGGACGGCGCTTTCACCGAGCTGCCGAGGACGAGGAGCGCGGCGGCGCCGGACGTCTTCCCCGTGGTCTTCCACGAGGTGGAGCTGCCCGCCGGGTTGTCGGACCGGATCGTGGCCCTGGCCGAGCGGTTGTCCGTGCCGGTCAAGAACGTCGCGCTGGCCGCGCATGTGAAGGTGCTCTCGCTGATCAGCGGCGAGCCCGACGTCATCACGGGGTACGAGCACAGCGGCCGCCCGGAGAACGAGGGCGCCACCGAGGCCGTCGGGTTGTTCCTCAACACCGTGCCGTTCCGCGCCCGCATGGAGCCCGGTTCCTGGGCCGGCCTCGTACGCCAGGTCTACCGGTCGGAGGTGGAGCTGCTGCCGTTCCGGCGCTACCCGATGGCGCAGATGAAGCACGACCTGGAGACCCAGGACCCGCTGTTCGAGACGGCCTTCAACTTCACCCACTTCTACCTGCTGCGGCAGTTGGAGGAGCGTGAGGGGTTCGCGCTGCTCGACGTGCGGGCCAACTCGGAGACCGAGTTCGTGGTGCGGGCCGAGTTCTCCCGGCACTTCGCCACCGACGAGGTACGCCTGAGCCTGCACTACCACGCCCACCTCTTCGAGCCCTGGCAGGTGGCCAGGATGGGCGCGTACTACCGGGCGGCGTTCGAGGCGATGACCGCCGACCCCGACGCCCCGCACCATCTCGCCGACCTGCTGCCGGGCGAGGAGAGCGCGGCGCTGGACGCGGCCGAGGAGTCGGAGGACCTGCCCGCCGAGGTGGCGGGGCTCCTGCCCGGCCCCGCCCGCCTGCGGTTCGTGGACGCGCACGGCCTGCGGGTGCCGTTCGCCACCCCGGGCAGGGCCGTCCTCGTCGCGGCAGGCGACGAGAGCGTCACGGTCGGCACGGGGCTGCACGGCCGCCGCCTGCCCGGCCGCGTCGAGCTGGTGCCCGAGCCGGAGCGCAGGCGCTTCCGCCGCTCCGGCGGCCGGAGCGTCCCCCGCTCGGGCGGCCGTCCCGAGGGCGCTCTGCAGCAGCGCATCGCCAAGGCGTGGGCCGGCGTGCTCGACGTGCCGGCGGAGTCCATCACGCTCGGCGACAACTTCTTCGAGCTGGGCGGCGGCTCACTGTCGGCGATGCGGGTGGTCATGGAGATGGGCGGCCTGGTGACGCTCACCGACCTGATGCGCAACTCGACGTTCGGGCCGCTGTGCGCGGTGGCCGAGGCCAACCTCGAGGCGCAGGCCGAGCGGGACGCCCCGCCCCGGCCCCGCCGCCTGCTCAGGCCGCTGACGGACGATCCCGGCCGGGCCGCGTGTGCGCTGGTCTGCTTCCCGTACGCCGGCGGCGACGCCGCCAACTTCGAGCCGCTGGCCACCGCGCTCGCCGAGGGCGGCGTCGCCGTCTACGGCGTCGACCTGCCGGGCCACGACGCCGGGCGGCCGGACGAGCCGTTCGTGTCCGTACGCGAGGCGGCCCGGCTGGTGGCGGACGAGGTCCGCGCCACCGTCGGCCTGCCCGTGCTGCTGTGGGGCCACTGCGTCGGCTCGGCGCTCGCGATCGAGACGGCCCGCCTGATGGAGGCGGCCGGCGACCCGCCGCGGCACGTCGTCGTCGCGGGCAAGCTGCTGCACGACGCCGGCACCACCCGCGAGTCCGTCCGGCAGGCGGAGGCGATGACCGACGACGAGGTCGTGGCCTGGCTGGCCGACGTCACGGGGCTCACCGGGCTCGACGCGCTCGACCCCGCCCAGGCGGCGTTCGTGGCGGGAGTGTTCCGGCACGACTCGCGCGCCGCCAACACGTACCTGCTCGAACAGCAGGGCGCGGCCCCGCTCGGCGTGCCGCTCACCACCGTGTACGCCGCCGACGATCCCCTCACCCCCGGGTACGCCCGGCGGCACACGGAGTGGTCCCGCTTCGCCGCCACGATCCGGCTCGCCGAGATCGGCCCGGCCGGCCACTACTTCTGCCGCACGGCGCCCGACGCCGTGGCCGCCCTGGTGCGCACGCTATGGAAGGAAGGGCTCTAGAACATGTCCGCCACCGACCCGCCACCCGAGCCGCCACCCGGGCCGCCACCCGGGCCGCCACCCGGGGCGCCATCCGGGGCGCCACCCGGGGCGCCGCCACCCACCCCGCGCCAGGTGTTCCTGGCCGGGGTCAGGAGCACGATGCCCTTCCTCGCCTCCGCGATCCCGATGGGCATCGCGGGCGGCGTGCTGGGGTTGTCGAGCGGGTTGTCGGAGTTCGCCACCTTGGGGCTGGCGATGGCGGTGAACTCCGGCACCGCGCAGTTCGTCGGCTTCGCCCTGATCGCTGACGGCGCGAGCTGGCCCGCGATCATCCTGACCACGCTCATCCTGGGCCTGCGGATGTTGTTGTACAGCACGATCCTCATCCCGTACGTCAAGGAGGTGCCGCAGCGCTGGCGGGTGGTGCTCGGGTTCGGGCTGATCGACGAGGTGTTCTTCGTGGCGATCGACCGTCTGCGCAACGGCAGGCTCACCCACCACAAGCACCTGTTCTTCCTGGGGGCGTCGGGGCTGCTGTACGTCACCTGGATGACGTGCACGGTGATCGGCATGTCGCTCGGGTCGGCCGTGCCCGACGTGGAGAAGCTCGGCCTGGACTTCCCGGTGACCGCCATGTTCATCGCCATGCTCGCGATCGGGCTGACGAACTGGCGGGTCGCGGCGGCCATCGGCTCGGCCGGTGTGACGGTGATGCTGGCGCACGGCCTGCCGTACAACCTCGGGGTGGTGCTGGCCGCGATCGTCGGGGCCGCGGTCGGCGCGGGGTGCGAGCTGGCGACGCGGAAGAACGCGCCGAAGGCGAGCAAGGAGAAGGAGAACGTGGCATGAGCATGCTGCTGCTGATCATCGGTATGGGGTTGTGCAGTTTCCTGCCCCGCTATCTGCCGCTGGCGGTGCTCGCCGGCCGGGAGATGCCCGCGGTGGTGGAGATGCTGCTGAAGTACACGCCGCCGGCGGTGCTGGCCGCGCTGGTCTTCCCGGCCGTTCTCACACCGTCGGGAAAGGGCATCGAGCTGACGCTGGCCAATCCGTATCTCATCGGCGGCGCGATCACTTTCGCGGCAGGCATGATCTCTAAGAGATTTCTGCTCTCCACGTCGATCGGTATCGCCGCTTTCTATGTGAGCAGGTGGCTGATCGGTTGAAAAGTGAACCGTATTTGCAGTGCATTTCTTCACGCTTATTTTTGGAACGATACAAACACCACTGACGTGCGGCGATGCAATTGACTCTCACCAAGACCATTTGTCTCTGATACAGTCATGGAGGCGCTTCGGTACGACTGCTTACCGCTTGCGCATCCGTTACGAGTGCGGTTAATATCTGGCTTCATGTCCACCCCCCTGACCGTGGAAAAAGAATCGCGCATGATGAGCGCGACCCTGCGCGTTCTGAATGGGATTGAGCGCGCCGGAAACAAGCTCCCCCATCCGTTCTGGCTCTTCGTCTTCCTGAGCGCCTTCCTCATGGCGCTCAGCTGGCTCCTGGCCACCCTGAACGTCTCGGCGGTCAACCCCGCCGACAACAAGACCGTTGTCGCCCAGAACCTGCTGTCGGCCGACGGCCTCGCGGTCATGCTCGGCGACGCCATCGACAACTTCGCCACCTTCCCGGCGCTGGGCACGGTGCTCGCCGTCATGCTCGGCGTCGCGGTGGCCGACAAGTCGGGGCTGCTGGCCGCGGTGCTGCGGCGGGGCATCTCCCGCGTGCCCGCGCGCTGGGTGACCTTCGCCCTCGCCTTCACCGGCATGATCTCCCACGCTGCCGCCGACTCGGCGTACATCGTGCTGATCCCGCTGGGCGGCCTCGCCTTCTACGCGGTGGGCCGCAACCCGATCATCGGCGTGATCGTGGCGTACGTCTCGGTGGCGGCCGGCTTCGACGCCAGCCCCGTGGTCACCCCGACCGACGTCATCCTGGGCGGCATCACCACCGAGGCCGCGCACACCATCGACCAGAGCGTCAACGTCACGCCGCTCGCCAACTACTTCTTCTCACTCGCCTCGTCGTTCGTGCTCGCCGGCATCATCACGCTGGTGACGGAGACCCTGCTCACCAAGCGGGCCAAGAGCATGCCGATCGACGACGACGCCGACGTCGGCGACCTGGGCGACCTCAAGCTGTCCGACGTGGAGCGGCGCGGCCTGCGCTGGTCCGGCATCGCGCTGCTGGTGATCGCCGCGCTGGTCGCGCTGGCCATCATCCCGTCGGGCTCGCCGCTGCGCGACGAGAACGGCGACCTCGACTTCGGCCCGCTGCTGGGCGCGATCGCGCTGCTGATCGGCGTCGCGTTCTGCGTCGTCGGCATCGTCTACGGCCGCATCGTCGGCACCATCAAGAAGAGCAGCGACGTGCCCGACTTCATGGCGCACGGCATGCGGGAGATGGCCCCGGTCATCGTGTTGTTCTTCGCCATCTCGCAGTTCCTGGCCTACTTCTCGTGGACCAACATCGGCACGATCATCGCGATCAAGGGCGCCGAAGTGCTCAAGGCGGCCGGCATCACCGGCCCCGTCGTGTTCATCGGCATCCTGCTCATCGTCACGGTCATCAACCTGCTGATCACCAGCGGCTCCGCCCAGTGGGCGCTGGTCGGCCCGGTGTTCGTGCCGATGCTGATGCTGCTCGACATCCCGGCGGAGACCACCCAGGCGCTCTACCGCATCGCCGACTCCTGCACCAACGCGCTGTCGCCGATGAGCCCCTACTTCGTGCTGGTGCTCGGGTTCGTCCAGCGCTACCGAAAGTCGTCCGGCATCGGCACCCTGATGGCCCTCGTGCTGCCTCTGTGCCTGGTCATGCTCGTCACCTGGACGCTGCTGTTCCTGCTGTGGTGGGCCCTCGGCATTCCCCTCGGACCGGGCGTACCCGTCCGGTAACTCCCTCTAGATTAAGGAACCATCAGTGACACCGGCTCCCGTGTGGACCCACCAGGCCCTTCCCGCCATGCTCGGCGACCTGCGCAGGCTCGTCGAGCTGGAGAGCCCGAGCGACGACAAGGCACTGCTCGACCGGGCGCTCGACGACATCGGCGACTGGGCCGCCGACCGCATCGGGAAGCCGGACCTGCTCCAGCGTCACGACGGCGGGCGCCACGGCGACGTGCTGGAGCTGACCTACCACGGCACGGCCCCCGGCTACGTCCTGCTGGTCGGCCACTACGACACCGTCTGGCCGGCCGGCACCCTCGCCGGCTGGCCATGGCGGGTCAGCGACGGCGTCATCAGCGCGCCCGGCGTCTTCGACATGAAAACCGGCCTGGTCCAGGCCGTGTGGGCAGTGCGCGGGCTGCGCGAGCTCGGCCTCCCGCACCCCTCGGTCCGCCTGCTGTTCAACGGCGACGAGGAGATCGGCAGCCCGGCCTCCCGCGAACGGATCGAGGCGGCCAGCGAGGGCGCGCTGGCCACCTTGGTCTTCGAGGGCGCGATCGACGGGGCGGTGAAGACCTCCCGCAAGGGGGTGGGCATCTTCCATGTGACCGCCACCGGCATCGAAGCGCACGCCGGGCTCGACCCCACGGCCGGCGCCAGCGCCGTGCACGCGCTGGCCGCGCTGATCCTCGACATCGCCGCGATGGGCGCGCCCGAGCGCGGCACCACCATCAACGTCGGCGTCGTCGAGGGCGGCACCGGCACCAACGTCACCGCCGGGCGCGCCACGTGCGGCATCGACGTACGTGTCTCCCATCCCGACGAGATGGCCCGCGTGGACGCGGCGCTCGCCGCGCTGCGCTCCCCCGACCCGCGCGTGTCCATCGAACTGGGCGGCGGCTGGAACCGGCCTCCCATGACGCCCAACCCCGCCTCGGAGGACCTGTTCGCGAGGGCCTGCAAGGCCGCCATCGAGCAGGGCCTCGACCTGCGTGAGGCGGGGGTGGGCGGCGCCAGCGACGCCAACTTCGTCTCCGCGCTCGGCCGGCCCGTGCTCGACGGGCTCGGCCCCGTCGGGGCCGGCTCACACTCCCGCTCCGAGCACGCCATCGTCGACCACATCCCGGAACGCACCGCCCTCACCATGGGCATCATCACCGGCTACACCGGCTGAGCAGGCGTCGGGTCCGGCTACGCGGGTGGAGCGTCCGTCGGGTCGGGCCCGTCGAGGAGGGCGAGGTCGGCCGGCCCGATCGTGGACTTCGCCAGCAACTCCGTGATCAGGTTGTGGTTGAGCGCGTTGCCCAGCGGCGGCGGGATCTCCTCCTCCCGCAGCCCCGCCACCTTGGTGCTGAGCCGCTTGCGCGTCTGGTTGACGATGTGGGCGGCACGCTTGCCCGTCCAGCCCTGGCCGGGATGGATGCGGTGGAGCTCGTCGGCGACCTGAGCCCAGGTCAGCGGCTGCGGCCAGGGCTCGGGCCGCAGATAACGCTGGGCGAGGCAGACCAGCACCAGGCGCTCCGCCTCGCTCAGCTCCCACCCGGGCGGGTTGCAGGTGTCGGCGTCATGGCGGTTGTCCTGGTCCGCTTCGGATCTTCCCCTCACGATCCGCACCTCGAGCAGGTGGTCCTGCTCGGGGGCGACGATGAACAGCGGCGTGTGCGCCTCCGGCAACCTCGTCCGGTGGCCGGTGAGCACCAGCCGCGAGCCCGGCAGCCGGATGGGCAGCCTGCCGAGGTTGTACAACGTCCAGGCGGAGTCCTCGCGGGTGATGTATCCGTGCCGACGACTGACGTGCGGGTCGTTCGGGCCGACGCAGATGTGCACGTCCGGCTCGCACCGCCCGAACACCACGTCGAACCCGGCGTCCGGCGCGACGCGCATCCCTCCGCCGGCCCCCCGTACGAACAGCGTGCCCGGCTGCGCCGGAGGCAGTTCGTCGGCGAAGTTCCCGAGTTCCTTCGGCAGGATGTCCACCTTGGTCTGCGGTCCGCGCATCGTCCACGCCATGCCGTCGATCCTCTCTCCATGCACTCGATCACGGTAACCGCCGCTTCTCGGGAGGGGTCCCGGCCTCAGGAGGTCGTGGCCGGGTTGACCGTGTAGTGCACGATCACACCCGCCCCCTCGGGCACCTCGACGAGCTTGTCCACGAGTTTGCCGCCGAAGTCCACCACCCTGAGCTCGATCAGGCTCGCGTTGTCCCGCTCCCAGCAGTACAGATGCGTCTCGTCGTACCAGCCGAGCACCGTGTCGCAGCCGGAGGAGAACGCGCGGACCTGCCTGCCGGTGGCGGACTCCCAGAGGCAGTGGTCGTCGTCGTGGCCGCTCGGGCAGTCGGTCACGAACGTCGAGCCCGAGGGGGAGAAGATCTGCGCCTCGTCGAACGGCGGCGTCCCGACGTCCGGCACGTCGCGCACGGTCCTGACCCGGAAGCTGGTGCCCGCCTCCCTGTTGGTGAGCAGGACGGAGCTGTAGTCGTCGTCGGTGTAGAGCTTTGGCCTCTCCGCGAGATAGCGGCCGTCGGGGGAGACGAGCGTCTTGGTGTTGCCGGGATACTTCTCGAACGTGCCGTCCAGCGACAGCCTGGCGTAGTCGACGTAGGTGTCGGCCTTCTTGTCCTGCACCTCGTACGCCGTCAGCCTGATCGGGTCGGAGGGGCTCTCGTAGAGCGTCATCCGGCCGCCGGGTGGCTCCGTCCTCACGGGTTCCGGCGTGCCCGACGGGGCCGGCGTCGCGGGCCGGGCGGCGACGGGGCTCGGCTCGTCCATGGCCCTGCCCACGGCCACCCCGGCCGCGCCCGACACCAGGACGAGCGCGACGGCGGCGGCGACCATGCCCGTGACGGGCCGGCGCGTGCGTTCGGCAGGTCGTACGGGCTCGGGGGCGTCCTCCTCGGGCGGTTCCCAGGTCTCCTCCCTCAGCGGGTCGGCTCCGGCCTGCGGCCTGCGCAGCAGCCGCATGATCACCTGCTGGGCCGTCAGCCGCTCAGCCGGGTCCTTGGCCAGGCACCGCTCCGCCACCTCGCGCAGCGGCCCGTCGAGCGTCCCCAGGTCGGGTGGCTCGTTGAGCACCCGGTCGGTCACCGCGTGGTGCCCGTCATGGCCGAACGGCGCCCGCCCGCAGGACGCGAAGACGATCGTGGCCGCCAGCGCGGCGCCGGTGAGCGGCCCCTCGTCCCGGACGACCTGCTCCAGAGAGGGGCCTTCGACGTACTGGCTGACGATGTACGGCCGGTCGTGCGCGACGCCCGTGTCGAGCACGACCGCGGTGCAGAAGGGCGCCACCTCCTTGGCGACCTGCGCCTCGCGCAGGAAGCGCTGGACGCGTCGCTCGTCGTCCGCCTGGTCCGCGCGCAGCCATTTGACGGCCACGTGAGCGCCCGCGGGTGTGCTCGCGAGGTAGAACGCCCTGTCCGCCCTCACCCAGCCTGCCGAGAAGCTCCAGGCCGCCCAGCTCCGGAGGATCGCCGGGCACGAGCGGTGTGAAGGATGGCATGGCGTCATTGTGTGTTCATGCCCTGGATCTACGACAACCCCGGCGGCGGTTGTGTTAGTGCTCCGTGACGATGGGTTCAGGAGGAGAGGTTGACCTCGTACCCGGGAGAGAGGTCGACGTCCTTCGGGACGTCCATCAGCTTGCGCACCAGCTTGCCGTCCAGGGTCACGACCCGGATCTCGTCCCCGGCGCCGTTGTCCTGCTCCCAGCAGAACAGATGCGTCTCGTCGAACCAGCCGAGCACCTTGTCGCAGTCGGAGGAGAACGAGCGCACCCGCTTGCCGGTCGCGGTGTCCCAGAGGCAGTGGTCGTCGTCACCGCCGGGGCAGTCGGTCACGAAGGTCCTGCCCGAGGGTGAGAACTGGTGGTCGGTGCCGCTGTCCAGCGCCCCCACGCCCGGCACGTCGCCCGTGGGCCGCCCGGCGGCGTCGTAGAAGCGCAGCCCCTTGATCTTCTCGTGGAAGAAGACCACGCCCTCTCCCGCGGCGTCCCAGCCGAAGTCGCCTTCGCCGAGCGTGGCGTCGTCCACGTCGACCACGCTCGCCTTGCTCCTGGCCAGGTCGGCCCGGTCCACGTGGATGATGGCGAAGCCGGTGGTGATCCAGTCTTTCTTGCCGTTGACCGGCTTGCTCACGTTGAGCAGGATCTTCGTGCTGTCCTTGGAGAACCCCTCGATGGTGCTGCTCAGAGGTTCGCGCACGGTCTTGACCCGGAAGCTGACCCCGGTCTCGCTGTTGGTGATGAGCACGGAGTCGTAGCCGTCGGAGGTGTAGTCCGTCTGCCTGATCACGTGATAGCGGCCGTCGGGAGAGACCCGCCACTTGAGGATGCCGGTGCGCTTGTCGAACGTGCCCTGCCGCAGGTTCCTGGCGTAGTCGGTGTCCTCGTGGGTCTTGTTGTCCTCGATGCTGTACGACATCAGCCTGATCGGGTCGGTGGGGCGTTCGTGCAGCGTGACCCCTTCGGCGAGCTCGGTGTCGACGGGCTCGGCCGTGCGACCCGGCGCGGAGGCCGCCGCCTTCGACGGCGCGGACGGCTGGGCCGCGGTGCCATTCGGCGCCAGCAGACCCGAGGCGGCGATCCCGCCGACCGTCAGGAGCAGCGCCGTCGCCAGCGCCGCGCCGACGACGACGGCCCTGCGCCGCCGCTCCCGCGCGCGGACCGGTGGGGACGCC
>NZ_SMJZ01000200.1 GCF_004348345.1 Nonomuraea longispora | reverse complement strand
GGGCAGGGCAGGGCAGGGCTGGGCAGGGCGGCGTACGACGTCGCGTCGGCCCGGCTGGACACCCTCAGGACCGGGTTCGACGCCTGGCGTGACCTGACGCTCAGTGCCGACTTTCCGAAATGAGCGGAAACGAAGGGAAACAGTGCGACATGACCACCAACGAGAAGATCGTTCTGATCACCGGCGCCAGCAGCGGCATCGGCCAGGCCACGGCGCTGCGTCTGGCCGCTGACGGGCACCACGTCGTCATCGGCGCCCGCCGCACGGACCGCCTCGACGACCTCGCCGCCCGCATCAAGGAGGGCGGGGGCACGGCCGACGTGCACCGCCTCGACGTGACCGACCGCCGGGACGTCGCCGCGTTCGCCGACACCGCCGCGAAACAGCACGGCCGGATCGACGTGATCGTGAACAACGCGGGCGTGATGCCGCTGTCCCGGCTCGACTCCCTGCTGGTCGAGCAGTGGGACCGGATGATCGACGTGAACGTGCGCGGTCTGCTGTACGGCATCGCCGCCGCGCTCCCGCACTTCCAGCGGCAGGGCAGCGGCCACTTCGTCACCGTCGCCTCCGTCGGCGCGCACGAGGTCGTGCCGACGGGCGCGGTCTACTGCGCCACGAAGTACGCGGCGTGGGCCATCACCGAGGGCCTGCGCCAGGAGCTCGACCCCAGCGTCCGCGTCACCACCGTCTCGCCGGGCGTCGTGGAGTCGGAGCTGGCGGACACCATCACCGAGCCCGGCGCCCAGGAGGCCATGCGCACCTACCGGGCCAACACGATCCCGCCCTCGGCGATCGCCGACGCCATCGCGTACGCGGTCGGCCAGCCGCCGGAGGTGGACGTGAACGAGCTCGTCATCCGACCGGCACGGCAACGCTGACCCCTGCCCGGCGGCGGCGCCGTGTGGCAGGCTGATGCATCGTGTCCGCATTCGATGAGATCTTGTTATCGCACAAGCCCGCCGCCCGCCACCTGATCCTCGTCTCGGGGCGGGAAGGCGCGGGCAAGAGCACGATCATTCGTGCGCTGCTGCCGCTCACGCCGCACGGGGCGCGGGTCGACGGCGAGGACCTGGGCCAGGTCAACCCGTGCCGCTACGACGAGGCGTTCTGGCACCTGCTCCGGTCGAACGTCGCCGTCCTCGTTCGCAACTACTGGGCCGGCGGCTACCCGAACGTCATCGCGGGCAGCTTCTTCCTGACCCGCGACGACTATCTGCGCTTCCGCGACCTCGTCCCCGAGGTGGACGAGGTCTACATGGTCGAGCTGCTGGTGGAGCACGACGAGCGGCAACGCCGCAGGCTCACCCGCGCCAAGCAGACCACGCAGGAGTGGCGTGACGGGGTGGACCTGGCCGACACCCGCGACACGACCATCGCCGACGACCAGGACGGCTACCGTTACCTGGGGGTCGACAGCACGGGAATGACGCCAGAGGAGACGGTGGCGGCGATCAGGCGCGGCATCCCCGAGATCTACGGCCCGCCACCGGCCCCTTGATCCCCTCACGCGCCGGCGGGGTGATCGCCGCCTGTGGCAGGAAGTCGAGCCGGCAGCTCGCACACGAAAACGCCTGGTCACCGCCGCGCCTTCGGGGTATTTCCGTCGTTCCGTGAGAAGTTCGTACGGAGGGACGGAACGCCCAGAAGGAACTCCAGTGCGACACGATCATGATGGCCGGCGCGTCAGCCGGCGGCGGCTGATCGCCGGTGTCAGCTCGCTCGGGCTCGGCGGCCTGTTGTCGGCCTCCGGCGCCAGGGCGGGCACGGTGACCACGGATCTCTCCTCGCTGCTCGCCGGCGCCGGCACGTGCACGCTGACGCCCAGCGCGACGCAGGGACCCTTCTACTTCGACGCGGGCAAGATCCGCAGTGACATCCGCGAGGGCAAGCCTGGCGTGCGGCTGCGGCTGGGCATCCGGGTCCAGGACAGCGGCACGTGCCGGCCGCTGCGCGACGCCGTGGTGGAGATCTGGCACTGCGACGCGGCCGGGTTGTACTCGGGAGCCGAGAAGGAGTCGCAAGGCGGCAGCCTCGGTAAGCCGCTCATGACCGATATGACTCCTTCGGACGACAAGCGTTACCTTCGGGGTGCGCAGGTCACGAACCCCGACGGCACCGTGCAGTTCACCACCATCTGGCCGGGCTGGTACCCGGGCCGCACCGTGCACATCCACGCCATGGTCCACGTCAGCGACAGACGCGTCCTGTGCACCCAGCTGATGTTCGACGAGTCGGTCAACACCGCGGTCCTGGCCAGGCCGCCGTACTCCGCGCACCCGGGGCGCGACACGTCCAACGACAAGGACGAGGACTTCCGCGACGGCATGCTCATGACGGTCATGGAGGACGGCGACGGCTACCTCGGCGCGATCGTGTTGTCCGCCGACCCCGACCGCCGCTAGACCCGCCGGACGACGCGCAGGAGGTACTCCTTCCTGTTGAGCGGGTTGTGGTCGGTACGCGGCCGGTCGGGGGCGGGACCGCGTACGGGCCGGTGGCCCAGGAAGTCGCACTCCAGCACGCCCTCGCCCCGCGTCAGCCCCGGCAGCTGCTGCTCCAGCGCGTGCACCCCCGCAGAGGGGATGTCACCCGCCAGCAGGCCGGGGAACTGGGCGCGCGGCATCCCGCCCAGCCGGGCCAGCACGGGCAGCACCTGACCGGCGGTGTCCGGGGGCAGGTCGATGCGGAAGCCGTGTATCGGCTCCTCCACCGTGGTGCCGGCCTGCGCCAGCGCGCTCATCAGGACCAGCGGCGTCAGGTTGCGGAAGTCGCCGGCGGTGCTCGACATGCTCTTGTCGAACCCGCCTCCCATGTGGCTCTGCCTGGCGTAGTAGCCGGTGTGGGTCAGGGTCACCACGCAGTCGACGACCTGCCAGCCGTGCAGGCCCTCCCGGAGCGTCTCGTGCACGGTCTCCTCGATCGTCCTCATGAACGCGTACGGCAGGGAACCCAGCTCCACCTCCCGCCGGAACTCCACCCCGCTGTCGCGCGGGCCCCGCTCGACACGCAGCCCGACGGTGGCGAGGAACGGGTTGGGGTCCTTGCCGATCAGCTCCACCGCGGTTCCGGTGCCGACCGGCCGCTCGACGCAGATGGTGGTCGTCTCGCGGAAGGTGACGTCGATGCCGTAGTCGTCGAGCAGCGTGGCCTGGATGACCTCTTTCTGCACCTCGCCATAGAGGGAGACCGACACCTCCTGGCGTACGTCGTCCTGGCGCAGGGCGATCAGCGGGTCCTGCTCGGCGAGCTGGGCGAGGGCCAGGTGCAGCGCGCCCCTGTCGCCGGGCCTGAGCGGCGACACGACCGTCTCCAGCGTCGGCGGCGCGAAGTGGCCCTGCACCTCGGTCTTGCGCGGCAGGCCGATCGTGTCGCCGATCCGGACGTCGGCCAGCCCCCACAGCCGGGCGATGCGGCCCGCGCCCACCTCGGGGCGCGGCTCCGCCGTGCCGCCGTCGAAGACGCCGATCGCGGTGACCTTCCCCTCGCGGGCCTGCCCGTGCTCTCCTTCGCGGGCGAAGCTCAGCCGGTCGCGGGTGCGGATCGTGCCGGAGAACATGCGCACGTAAGCGATCTTCTCTCCCGCGGGGCCGCGCTCGACCTTGAAGACCGTGCCGGACAGCGGGCCCTCGGGGTCGCCGCCGGCGGCCGGGAGCAGCTCCTCGATGCCGGCGATCAGCGCGTCGACGCCCGCGCCGGTGATCGCCGAGCCCGAGAACACCGGGTGCGCCCGCGCCTGCCCCGTCTGGGCGGCGAGCTCGGCACGGAGCCTGGCGTACGAGACGGAGCCCTCGTCGTGCACGTACGCGGCCAGCAGCGCCTCGTTGTGCTCCACGAGCACGTCGAGCAGGCGGCCCGCGAAGCCGGGCTCGTCGCCGAACGGCGTGAAGGACGCTTCGGCCGTGCCGTGACCGGGAGCCGACCCCATGGAGACGACGGCCGGGGAGAGCTTCTCGGCGAGATCGCCGAGAACGCGGCCAGGGTCGGCGCCCCGGCGGTCGATCTTGTTGATGAAGATCAGCGTGGGGATGCCCAGCCGGCGCAGCGTGCGCATGAGCACGCGGGTCTGCGGCTGCACGCCCTCGACGGCCGAGACGACCAGGACCGCGCCGTCGAGCACGCTCAGCACGCGCTCCACCTCGGCGATGAAGTCGGGGTGGCCGGGCGTGTCGATGAGGTTGACCGTGGTGCCGCCGACGGCGAACGACACGACCGCGGACTTGATCGTGATGCCGCGCTGCCGTTCCAGGGCCAGGGAGTCGGTCTGGGTGTTGCCCTGATCGACGCGGCCGGGCTCGTCGATGACACCGGCGGCGTGCAGCAGCCGCTCGGTCAGGCTGGTCTTACCGGCGTCTACATGCGCGAGGATTCCGAGATTGAGCGTACGCACCGAACGTCATGTCCTTCATCGAGAGAGAACTTCCTTCCTGGGGGGACATGACCGGTGCTCGCATGGTGGTGCTCCTCTGTTCGTTCGGGTGGGGTCAGCACACCAGAACCGCGAGCGGCGCGGCAATCGATTTTTCCCAGGAGCGCATGGCGCCGGGCATCGCCGAGGTCCAGGAGTTCGGGCGGCGGTTCATCGCGTGGACGGCCCCGTCGCACCGGTGGCGGATCGCCGCGAGCGACGTGATGCTCCGGCTGACCGCCCTGCCGGGAGCCGACCGCCTGTTCGTCAACTCGCTCAGCCCGGGCGGCCACCACCTCGTCAACGGCCGCGCGCACGTCCTCGATGCATGCGCGAGGACTGACCACCACACCGGCGGCCCCTCACGTCACGCCGCGGAGTCGGCCTCGTCCTCCTCCGTTTCTCCTTGCCGCCGTGCGGCCCGGTCGAGCTCCTGCTTGGCGATCCTGAAGCGGGCGCAGCGCGCTTCCAGCTCGCGTTCGTCGTCTGGGTTCGGTTGGTCGATCATGTCGAACGACGTGATCACACCTCGCCCGCGGTCGCGACCGCCTTGGCGGAGACTTGTGACTCCAGCGACTCGACCGTGCCCCGCTCGCCGTCGACCCTGATGCGGTCGCCGTCGCGCAGCCGCATGGTGGCGTTGCCGGTGCCGACCACGGCCGGGATGCCCAGCTCACGGGCGACGATCGAGGCGTGCGACAGCGGCGCCCCCAGGTCGGTCACCACGGCCGCGGCCCGCGGGAACATCGGCGTCCACCCCACGTTCGTCAGCGTCGTGACCAGGATCTCGCCCGGCTTGAGCCGCTCGCCCTCCTCGGGACCCGAGAGCACGCGGGCGACCCCCTCGACCACGCCGGGAGCGCCGGGGAAGCCGGTCACGGTGTCGCTCACGGAGACGGAGGCTCCGCGCGCGTCGTGCAGGTCGGCCCGGCGGCCGGGGTCGGCGGCCCAGCGCACCGGGTCGAAGCGGCCGACGATCAGCGCCGGGTAGGGCGGCAGCGCGGCGTACCGCTCGTAGGTGGCCCGCCGCACCGGCACCCGCTCCAGCGCCGACGGGTCGCCGCGCAGCAGGGCGAGCAGCTCCTCCAGGGACAGGAAGAACACGTCGTCGCCCCTGCCGGTAAGCTCCCCCGCGCGTACGGCGAACGCCCGCAGCACCCAGAAGGCCCTGATGTTCTCCGAGCGTGCCGTCTCGCGGTCGCGTACCACGGCGGCCCACCGCTGGACCCGGGCGCGCATCCTGGCCTCCTTCCCGGGATGGCGTTCGGCGAAGCGCTTCCACGCCGCCTCCCTGGCCTCGGCCTGCCGGGCGAGCAGCGTTTCCGTGCCGTCCCGCAGGTCGTTCACTCCCGCGAGCTGGGCGTCGATCCAGGCGGGGTCCTCGCCGGGGCGCGGCTTCGACACCTCGAACTCGTGGGCGCCGCGGTGCCCGTAGGTTCGGGCGAACTCGTCTCTGGTGATCTCTCCCCTGGCCAGCCTGGACAGGCCCGTCACCGGCCCCAGGCTGGCCAGCTCGCCGCCTGTGCTGACGCCGGTCAGCATGGCCTCGGCGTCGACCTCGCCCATCAGCTTGCGCAGGCGGTCGCGGGTGTAGACCAGGGTCGTGCCGCCCTGACGGCCGGCCGCCTCCAGCATGCCGCAGGCTGTGACCGTGTGCGGCCGGACCTCCGTGTCCCACAGCGTGGCCAGCTCGGCGGCCGAGCCGGTGGCGGCGATCCTCTCCCGCAGTTCCTCGCAGCGCTGCCGGGAGGTGGCCAGGAAGGCGGGCATGCCCTTGAGGTTCGTACGCACGCGGCGGCGGATGCGCACGGCCATGGGCAGCACGCGCTTGAGCATCCTCCACCGGGAGACGTTCAGCAGCGGCACGTCGAGGCCGGGCGGCACCTTGCCGAGGACCTGCTCGGTCGCGCCGAGCCGGCCCCTCATGCCCAGGGCCGTGGCGATCGAGTGCACGACGCTCAGGTTCATGTAGAAGCGGCCGCCGATGTTGCCCACCAGGTCGAAGCCGGGCAGGGTCGAGGCGGACATCGCCTCGGCGATGAACAGCCGCACGAACGACCACGTCAGCGGCGTCATCACGTCGGGGATGGCTTCTCCCAGGTTGCCGCCGGTCCACAGGTGGTCGCCCTTGAGGCTGTCGTTCCACTCCTCGACCTCGGGGGCGAGGCCGGTGATCGGGCGGGCCTGCACGACGGCGAACGCGCCGTCCCGCATGACCCATTCGACGTCCATCGGCGTGCCGTGGAGCTCTTGGATCCGCGCCCCGATCCCGGCCAGCTCCACGGCCTGCGCGGCGTCGAGCACGGCCTTCCCGCGCAGGTCGGCGGGCACGGGCCGGTCCTGCGTGCCCGTGGCGGTGCGGACGGTCATGACCGTCTTGTCGCCGGTGCGCGACCGGACGACCGCGCCGCCGGACACCACCACCGTGTCGGGGGTGACCTGCCCGCCGACGACCGCCTCGCCCAGCCCCCACGAGGCGTTGATCACGGTCTCGTCGCGGGCGCCCGTGACCGGGTCGGCGGTGAACATGACGCCGGCCGCCTCCGCGTCGACCAGTTCCTGCACCACCACGGCCAGCGCCACCTCGTCGTGGGGGACGCCGTTCCGGTCGCGGTAGGCGATGGCCCTGGGGTTCCACAGCGAGGCCCAGCAGCGCCTGACCGCGTCGAGCAGGGCGTCGCCCCTGATGTTGAGGTAGGTGTCCTGCTGCCCGGCGAACGACATGCCGGGCAGGTCCTCGGCCGTGGCGGAGGACCTGACGGCGACGGGCACGTCGCCGCCGAGCGCCGCGTACGCACGGAGGATCTCCTCGGCGATCCCCGCGGGAATGTCGCGCTCGGCGAACATCCGCGCGATCCCGTCGGGGTCGGCGGAGGACGCTCCGAGGATCTCGTCACGGAACCCGGCCACGAAAGCGCGATAGGCGTCGGTGGTGACGTGGAACCCGCCGGGGACGGGCAGCCCGGCCCTGGCCAGCCTCGCCAGCGAGGCGCCCTTGCCGCCCGCGGTCGCGAGGTCGGCGGCGGCGTCGTCGAGGGGGATCACGGCCTTCATCGTGTGCCTCCCGCGGCGCCGGAGTCGCCGTTCATCGAGGCCGTGAGCTTCGCCTCGGCGACCTCTGTGACGGCGTCGAGAAAGTCGAGCGTGGCCCGCGCCACGGCGTCGGCGTCGTCGCCGGGCGGCGGCCCGCCGGTGCTCATGGCGCGCTCGATGGTGTCGGCCACGAGGTCCGCGACCCGGTCGTCGGAGGGGCGGGTGATGCCCTGCATGCCGTCGGGCAGGAACAGGAACCCGTAAAGGATGGAGCCGGCCACTATGGCGTGGTCGCCCAACTCCTCGCGCACGGCACCGCGCTTGATCAGCTCGGTCATGTAGGAGCCCAGGGCCGGCAGCGGCTCCGGCGAGCCGGCGCCTCTCCGCTTGTGGCGGGTCAGCTTGCCGAGCACCTCGGAGTCTTCGCCCAGCAGCGCGTGGAGCAGGGGCCGGCGCAGCAGCTCGCGGGCGAACGCGCCGTAGAGCGCGCTCAGCGTGGCGGGCTCGCTGCGGCGCACGTCGCCCAGCATGAGGACCCGCTCGCGGCGCAGCAGCGCCGTGAACAGCGCGTCGCGGGTCTTCCAGTGCAGGTAGATGGTGCCCTTGGCGACGCCGGCGCGTTTGGCGACGTCGTCGATCGTGGTCTTGTCGTAGCCCCACCGCAGGACCAGCTCGGCGGCGGCGTCGAGGATCCGGTGCGCCCGCTCCTGAAGCCGCGCCGGATCCTGCGGTGGTCGTCCTGGCCTGACCATTCATCTCACCCCATTTGTTTGACTAGATGAGATTAAGCTGTCATTTAATTATGCGCAAGTGCGGGCGCCGGTCAGCCGATCTTCGCGAGCAGCGTCTCCGCCTCCGCGGCGAACGACGCGTCGCCGGTGTCCACCGCCCTGCGCAACATGCGCCTGGCCTGCTCCAGGTCGCCACGCTCGTACCGGATCTCGCCCAGCCGGAAGGCGGCCTCGGCGACCAGGTCGGACTGCTCGGTCAGGCCCAGCGTCTGCTCGTAGTACCGCAGCGCGCCGTCGCGGTCCCCCAGCCAGTGGCAGAGCTCGCCGAGGTGCGCGGCGGCCAGTCCCGACTCCGGGTCTCCCGCGTCGATGACCCGCTGATACCAGGTGAGCGCCTCACCGAAGTCCCGTTCGCGCTTGGCCAGCGAGCCGAGGTACATGGCCGCCAGCGCCCCGTTGTGCCCGTCCCCCTCGCCGGCGGCCCGGAGGTACCACTCGCGCGCCCGCTCCCCGTCCTCCTCGTGGTACGTCTGCCCGATCGCGATCATCGCGCGTACGGCCCGGTCCGCGTCACCGGCGTCGAGCACCCGCCGGTAGACCTCCCGGCCCTCTTCGACCTCGCCCGCCTCGACCAGCGCCTGGGCGAACGCGGTGAGCACGGTCGGATCGCCGTCCTCCGCCGCCTCCCGCAGCGTGCGCAGCGACTGCTCGGTGTCGCCCTGGTCGCTCTGGAGCATCCCGAGCAGGCTGGCGAACACGCCCCTCGCGGGACTGTCGGCGTCGCCCGCCTGGCGCTCGGTCAGGTCGTAGAAGGCCTCCGAGTCGCCCTCCGCGTCGAGCAGTTCGAGCAGCCTGCCACCGGCCACGAAACGCACGTCGGGGTCGTCGTCCTCGTGCAACCGCTCGTAGATCGCGCGGGCCTCGCCCGTACGCCCGAGCTCGGTCAGCCGCCCGGCCACCCGCAGGTCCGCGGCGGGCCCGGCCCACCTCAGCTCGTAGTAGTCGCGTACGGCCTCCGGGTCCTCGCACAGGTCGCCCAGCGTGCCGGCCGCCTCGGCCGCGCTCTCGCCCATGAGCGCGAGCACCTGCATGGCCACCGCGTGGTCGCCGCGCCGGCAGGCCAGGTGGGCGAGGACCTCGATGTTCTTCAGCGCGGTGCTCGCCAGGTCCGTGCCGGTGCCGGTGGCCACCTCGAACGCCCTGGCCGCAGCGAGATCGTCGCCCTCCTCGTGCAGCCAGATGCCGAGCTGCACGCCGGCCCTGCCCATCGCGCCCGGGTCGCCCGACTCCATGGCCAGCCGGACCTCGCGGGCCGCCCTTTCCGTGTCGCCCAGCTCGCGCAGGGCCTTGCCCAGGTCCACCCGCATGCTGGGCGTGGTGCCCGGGAAGCCGACGTCGATGCCCTGGCCGTACGCGCGCGCCGCGGCCTCCATGTCGCCCCTGGCCTTATGGGCGTCGCCCCGCATCCAGTAGGCCATGGCGACGGTCTCGGGGTCGCCGGTGGCCAAGGCCGACTCGGCCTCCCGTTCCAGCGCGTCGTGGTCCTCCTCCTGGAGCAGGTGGACGAGCAGGTGGCGGCGGCATTCGAGGTCGCCGGCCGCGACCCCCTCGGCCAGCGCGGCGCGCGCACCGGCGGTGTCGCCGCGCTCGCGCAGCAGGTCGGCGAGGGCCAGGGCGGTGGCGGGCAGCGCCGCCCTGGCCGCCTCGACGGCACCGTCGAGGTCGCCGCGGCGCCGGCGTACGACCGCGATGTTGCGCCAGGCCGTCTCGGCCGTCTCCGCCCGCTCGGTGGCCGGCAGGAAGGCGAGCTCGGCCCGGCAGTGGTGACCCTTGGCGGTGAGGGCCGCGCCGAGATCGATCCGGGCCTGCGCCGCGAGCGCGGGCCCGCCCAGCTCGGCGACCAGCTCGAAGAACGGGCTCGCCACGGCGTCGTCCATGTCCTGGGCCCAGGACAGGACCTCGCGCAGGGCCTCTTCCAGGTCGGCGGGGGCCGCGCCGGTCAGCAGGTCGCGGACCCGCGGCAGGTCCTCGTCCTCGAGTGCGAGCAGCACCCCGGCCATCACCTCGGAACCGGTCAGCTCGGTCAGCGCCGCCAGCGCGCCCGGCCGGTCGCCCTCCGCCGCCAGCACCCAGGGCAGTTCCTCGGGGGCGGCCCGGCCGAGCAGGTGGCGGGAGACGGCGGCGGCGTACGTGTCGTCCTCCTGTGCGGCGGCCCGCTCCAGGGCGAAATGCGCGGACTCGGTGTCGCCCGCGGCCATGAGACAGCGGCCGGCCTCCAGCATGGTCCGCGGTTCGGAGTCCGGGTCGATGGCCGCCGCCCGCTCGAACGCCGCCCGCGCGGGCTCCAGGTCGCCGGTCCTGGCCAGCAGGGTGCCGCGCAGCCGTTCCGACTCCCCGGTCGGCTCGGGGGAAGCGGCCGTGACGGCCGCCAGCGCGCCTTCGGCGTCGCCGCGGTCGAGCAGGAACCGGGCGAGGTGCAACGACGCGTTCTCGCCCAGCGCCGCGGCCAGCCGTTCGCCGGCCTCGTCCACGCGGCCGCAGGCCACCAGCGCCTCGCCGAGCCCCAGGGCCGCCTGGGTCCGGAGCTGCTCGTCGGCGGAGTCCGGCACGCCGGCGAACGCCTCGGCGGCCTCGGCGTGCTGCCCCAGCTCCATCAGCACCCGTCCCGCGGCGCGCAGCGCCACCGCGGTCAGGTGGTCCTCCTCGCCGCCCGCCGCCTGCCGCCAGGCGTCGACGCCGCCGTGCTTGTCGCCGGAGTCGTTGCGCAGGGCGCCGAGATAGCAGGCGGCCTGCCGGCGCAGGTCCTGCCGCCCGGCCGCGACCACCAGCGACAACGCGCGGTCTGCGGCCCCGGTCCGGCCGGCGCGCTGCCAGACGTGTGCGCACTCCACCGCCAGCGAGCCGGCCACCGCGTGCGCGTCCCCCTCGGGGAACGCCGCCGCGGCGGCCTCGAAGTCCTCGCCAAGCAGCGCGTGCCCGAACGTGCTCACCTCGTCGGAGCCCAGGGCGAAGGCCGCGCGGGCGGCGTCGAGGTCGTCCAGCCTGACCCTGGCGTACCCGAGCGGCAGCGCGCTGCGCTCCCCCTGCCCCTCGGCGATCAGCCGCTCGTGCAGGCGGCAGGAGGCGAGCAGGTCGCCCTGTGCCTCGTACAGGGTGGCCAGGTCGGCGGCGGCCTCCGCGCGCAGGCCCCGGTGCCCGGCCCCCGTCGCCCGCTCGTACGCGGCCCGCGCCAGCAGCGGGTCCTCCTCCGCGACGAGCCCGCCCAGCGCGTACGCCACCCAGGCCGCCAGCGCGGGATGGCCGTCCTCCCAGGCTCGGCGCAGCAGCGCGGTCGTCTCGTCGGTGTCCGGCAGCACGTCCTTGCGGATCAGCGCGGTGTACGACAACGCCAGCGGATCGCCGGACCCGGCCGCCTGATCGAACAGTTCGGCCGTGTCGGACAAGTCGATGCCGATGGACACCAGCACCTGCGCGAACACGGCGGTCCCGATCGCGGCCACGGCGGGGTCCGGGTGATCCAGGATCGCGCGGTAGCGGGCCAGCCCCTCCTCCCTGCCCAGCCGCTGGTGGCCGAGCATCGCCACGAGCACCGGGTGCAGCTCGTCGCCCGACTCGTGCAGCAGGTGCAGCAGGAACGTCGCGCTGAACCCCTGGAGCAGGTCGTCGCTCTCGGCCACGTACGTCAGCAGTTCGTCGGCCTGCTCCCGGTCGCCTTCGCCGAGCTCCAGCTCGGCGAGCGCCACCATGGCGCGCAGCGACTGCGCCGGCGCCAGCGCGTCGGCGGCCCTGCGCAGCAGCCGCCTGGCCTCGGCGAGGTCGCCGTCGCGCAGACGGGCCAGGCCCTCGTCGGTGTCCTGGAGCGCCTGCTCCTCGACGGGATCGGGCAGCGGCTGCCGCATGGCGTCGTGTTCGAGCAGCAGCCCGGCCTTGAACGCGGCGTCGGCGTCGGCGTGCCCGGCCGCGTACGCCGTCAGCTCCATGATCTCGTCGTGGGAGCCGGGATGCTGCTCCAGCAGGATGCCGAGCAGGGTGACGCCGACCGAGGCCCACTCGCTCTCGCCTGCCTCCAGCACCGCGCGCAGCGCGACCAGCGCCTCGGCAACCTCCCCCGCCTCGGTGTGCATCTGGGCCAGGCACGCCTGGGCCTCCACGGCGTGCTCGCGCTGCCCGCTGGCGATCACCCTGCGGAAGATCGCCTTGGTCTCCTCCACGTCGCCGAGCCGCGCGGTCACCTTGGCCAGCTCGATCAGCGACGGCAGCCGCAGATCGGGCCGCGGGTCCTCGGCGGCCACGCGGTAGGCGGCCGCGGACTCGGCGTACTCGCCGAGGTCCACCAGGACGGCGCCGAGCAGCTTGTGGGCCATGGCCAGGTGATCGGGGTGCCCGACGGCGATGGCGTGCTCGCACACCTCACGGGCGGCGTCGAAGTTCTCGTCCTCGGCGTACACCTGGTAGAGCCGGAACGCCGACAGCGACACCACCTCGGGGTCGCCACAGGTCAACAGCGTCTTGTAGTCGTCCTCGTTCTCGGCCGCCTCGTACAGGTCGCGGGCGGAGGCGGGGTCCTGGCGGAACTCCGGCAGTTCGAGCCGCGCGGCCAGCTCGGCCACGGCGGGACTGTCGCACTTGCGGGCGCGTTCGAGCGCCTCCTGGGCGCCCTGCGCGTCGCCGAGGTGGGTGCACACCAGCACCATGGCCGTCTCGGCGAGCGCGGCCACCTCGAAGTCGGCGCCGTCTGAGGCGATCGTCAGCACCCGGTGGGCCGCCGGCCACTCCTTGGCGTCGACCAGCATCATGCCCATGGCCATGGCCGAGCGCTGCCCGAACACGGGGTCACCCGACTGGATCACCGAGCGGTGGGCCGCCTCGGCGCCGTCCAGGTCTCCCTGCTCCTGCAACACCCCCGCCAGCAGGTGGGACGCCTCCGGGTCGCCCGTGGCCGCGATCTGCCTGAACAGCGCGGCGGCCTCGTCGAGATCTCCCGCTCTCCAGTGGTTCATGGCCGCGTCGAGCTGTTCTGACGCCATCATCTCTCCAAGGTCATCCAATAATGTGAAAAAGCTACACATGCACCACCCATGGTCACAGCCATTCCGGGATCTCGCAGTCCGTGCACCGAGAAGTGGGTCAGCGCCGTAGCGTGGTGCCCATGGGCAAGGCGTTCTGGATCGACCAGGAGTTCGACAGGGACCGTGACGGGCGCTATGCCGTACACGTGCGCAAGAACCTCGAGGAGTTCGAGTGGGGTGACATCGCGCCCGTCAGGTTCGCCTGCGCGGCCTGGCGGCTGGCCACGCCGCCGTCGCTGACCCCCGGCTACGTACGCTGGGACCGCCGCGTCCTCGAGGCGACCTGCCACCGCAACACCTGGGACGGCACCCTCTACGCCCGCGTCAAGGTCGTCTCGCCGCTGCCGGAGGAGCTGACCCGGTCGCGGGCCTGGTGGCGCGACCGCGGATGGCTGGGCTGGCAGGAGACCTTCGGCCAGTACGTCGAGCCGGCCCAGCAGGACCTCGCCAGGATCCCGTTCCTGCGGGCCACGCTGCTCGTCGAGGCGCCGGTGCCGCTCGACGACCTGCCGCCGGAGCCCGAGGGCCCCCACGACGAGGTCGAGCAGCGCGCCCACCGCGCGGTGGCGGTGCTGGCCCGCGAGCTGAACGCCCTGGTGTCGCCGGTGCTCGACCAGCTGGGCTGACCAGGCGATCAACTCCAGCATGCCCGGCGCACGCCTGGGTAGCGGGAGGCGCATGAGAATGCCGTTCGCCGTGCCGATGCTGGCCGTGCTCACCGTCGCCGGCTGCGCGGTGGACACCACGTCGCCCGCGCGCGCCGCCGAGCGTTTCCACGCCGCGATCGCCGGGCGGCAGGAGGACAGCGCGTGCGCCATGCTCGCCCGCAGGACGGCCGAGAAGCTGCCGGGGCCGGGCCAGACGTGCGCCGACGCGCTGCGCGAGGTGAAGCTGGGGCCGGGCGGCCGGTCCACCGCGGTGAGCGTGTGGGGTGAGGAGGCCCAGGTGCGCCTGACCGGTGACACGCTCTTCCTGCACCGCTTCAGCGACGGCTGGCGGATCAGGGCGGCGGGCTGCCGGCCGGTGCGCGACCTTCCCTACGAGTGCGAGGTGGAGGACTGATGCGGGTGATGTTCACGCTGACGGCGCTCATCATCGTCGTGGGGCTCGCGTGGTTCTTCGCGATCGGATGGTCGCGGCTGTGAGACGGATCAAGGACAACGCCCTCTCCCTGACGTTCCTCATCCTGTTCGTGGCGTCGGTGTGCGGGCAGGCCGTGGCGGGGCTGCTCGACTACAACGACCAGCAGGCGGCCGCGGGCTCGGAGCCGGTGTCGCTGCTCGACTACGTGGCCTCGTCGTCCTTCGCGGTCGACGTGGCCGAGAACTGGCAGTCGGAGTACCTGCAGTTCTTCCTGTTCATCATGATGACCGTCTGGCTCGTGCAGCGCGGCTCGCCCGAGTCGAAGGAGCCGGGCGAGGAGGGCGCGGAGTCCGGCGAGCAGCAGCGGATCGGCCGGTACTCCGAGGACGACTCGCCCGCCTGGTCGCGGGCCAAGGGGCTGCGACTCTGGCTGTTCAGCAACTCTCTGGGGTTGGTGATGGGCGCCGTCTTCGTGCTGTCGTGGCTGGCCCAGTCGGTGGCGGGGCAGGCGGCGTACAACGCCCAGCGGCTCACCGACCTGCGTGATGCGGTCTCGTGGGGCGCGTACGTCACCTCGCCCGAGTTCTGGAACCGCAGTCTGCAGAACTGGCAGTCGGAGTTGCTCGCCGTGTTGTCGATGGTGGTGCTCTCGATCTATTTGAGACAACGCGGCTCGCCCGAGTCGAAGCCGGTCGGGGCGCCGCACGCGTCCACCGGGGTGGAGGGCTGACCCGTGACGACGGCGACGACGCGGGTGCCGGGGGCGAAGGCGCCCTGCCGGGCGAGGTCGAGGATGCCGTACAGCATTTTCGCCACGTAGACCCGTTCGACACGATATTTCGCGATGAATCGCTCAAGATCCGGCGTTGACTTGGCGTATCCGCCGAAGTGGTAGTCCAGGTTGATCTCCCAGTTCGACCACGTACGGCGGTACGCCTCCCGCTGCAACCTGGCCACCTCGTCCGCGAGGAACCCCGCGCCCTTCAGCACCGCGAACCCGATCGCCCGCCTCCCCTCGGGCAGCCCGGCCGAGATCCCGGCCAGCGTGCCCCCGGTGCCGACAGGGCAGCAGATGACGTCGTAGTGCCCGGCGATCTCCCCCGGGAGCTCGGCGCACCCGCGCACCGCCGCGGCGTTGCTCCCGCCCTCCGGAAGGATCACCACGTCGCCGCCCCACCGCTCCCGCAGTCCGGCCTGCACCTCGCCGGTGTGCTTGCGCCGGTAGGTCGCCCGGTCGAGGTAGGTGAGCGTCATGCCGCAGGCGGCCGCGTACGCCAGCACCGGGTTGAGCGGCCGGTGCTCCTCACCCCTGATGACGCCGATCGTCTCGATGCCGTGCCGCCGGCCGGCCTCGGCGACGGCCCTGATGTGGTTGGAGTAGGCGCCCCCGAACGTCAGCAGCCGACGATGGCCCAGGTTGTGCCTCAGCTTGCGCGGTTTGTTGTCGTCGTGCACCAGGAACACCCGGATCTGGCCGAGCTTCGAGTCCAGGAGTTCCTCCATGGCGCTAGTCTACGGTCGGGCCTATGTTGAGGAGTGTTCGGTTATGCGCGTTGTTGAAGCTTTTCGTGCCGCCTATGGCGCGTCCCCCGGAACCGTCTGGCACGCGCCCGGCCGGGTCAACCTGATCGGTGAGCACACCGACTACAACGACGGCTTCGTCCTCCCCTTCGCGGTGCCGTGGGGCGTCACCGCGGCGGTCACCCCGCGCTCCGACGGGACCATCCGCCTGCTGTCCCTCCAGGCCACCGGCGACCCGGTCACCATGGCGAGCCACGACGAGTCGACGGGCTGGACCCGCTACGTCGTGGGCGTGCTCGCCATGCTCGGCGACCGCGTCTCGGGCGCCGACATCGCGATCGACGGCGACGTCCCCCGGGGGGCGGGCCTCAGCTCCAGCGCCGCCCTGGAGGTGGCCGTCGCCTCCGCGCTCAACGACCTGCACGACCTCGGCATGACCCCCATGGAGATCGCCCTGCTCGGGCAGAAGGCCGAGAACGACTTCGTGGGCATGCCCTGCGGCATCATGGACCAGGCGGCCTCGGCGCTGTGCGAGGAGGGGCACGCGCTGTTCCTCGACTGCCGCTCGCTCGCCTCCAGGAACATCCCGCTCGACCTGGCCTCCCACGGCCTCGGCATGCTCATCATCGACACCCAGGCGCACCACGCGCACGCGGACGGCGAATACGCCAAGCGCCGCGCCGAGTGCGAGTCGGCGGCCCGCAAGCTCGGTGTCCCCGCGCTGCGCGACATCACCGACCTGTCGGCGGCGCTGGAGCGCCTCCAGGGCGACGAGCGCAAGCGCACCATGCACGTCGTCACGGAGAACCACCGCGTGGAAGCCCTCATCGGCCTGCTGCGCGCGGGCGCGGTCACGGAGATCGGCGCGCTGCTGAACGCCTCACACCTGTCGCTCAGGGACCAGTACGAGGTGTCGTCGCCGGAGCTCGACGTCGCCGTGGAGGCGGCGGTCAAGGGCGGGGCCAGGGGAGCGCGCATGACGGGCG
>NZ_SMJZ01000001.1 GCF_004348345.1 Nonomuraea longispora | reverse complement strand
CCTGGTGCCAGACATAGGCCGACTTGCGTGAGACCCGCAGCTTCTTGGCCACCACAGGCGGCGACATGCCCGCCGCGAACAGCCCGGCAGCCTCCAAGCGGACCTGTTCACGCTTGGCTCGCGCCGCCGGGGTCAGACCACCACCATCCGGATAACGCATCCCACCGGCATACTCCCGAACCCCGCCGCGAGCACGCAACCACGCCGTGTCACCTCAGACTTTCAACCGCTGTAGTGGGCGTACCCGAAAGACATCCCAGGAGTTTGAATGTCAAGCCGTAGCACTCTGAGCGTGATGCGACCAAGCGGTCGCTTCGCTGTAGAGCGTGCCGGTTTTCAGGCAGCCGTGCAGGATGCCGACGAGCCGGTTGGCGAGTTGGCGCAGCGCGGTGTTGTAGCCGACTCCGCGGGCGCGTTGCTTGTCGTAGTAGGCGCGGGCGCCGGGCGAGGCGCGCAGCGCCACCGAGGCCTGGGTCATCAGGGCATCGACCAGCCGGTCGTTGTGCACGAAGCGGGCCAGGACGCTCTTCTTCCTGCCCGAGGCCCGGGTGATGGGGCTGGTTCCGGCGTAGTTCTTGCGAGCCTTGGCGCTGGCGTAGCGGTCGCGGTCGTCGCCGAACTCTGCGAGCACCCGGGCGCCGAGGATCGGTCCCAGTCCGGGCTGGGAGACGATGACCTCAGCGGCCGGGTGCTGGCCAAAACACTCCTCCACCTGCCCCTGCAGGGTCTTGACCTGCTCACCGAGCACGGCCAGGACCGCGACCAGCGCCCGAACCGACATGGCGTAGGCCGTGGTGACCACCTCGGGCTGACCGAGGTGTTCGGTGCGCAGCGCTGCCTGAATGTCGGTGGCGCGTGCGGCAAGGTCGCCGCGGCGGCGGGCGCGTTTGAGCGCCGCACTGATCTGGCCGACCGTCAGTTTGGCGGCCGAGGCCGGGTCGGGGGCCTTGGCCAGCAGATCAAGGGCTTCGGCCGCGTCCAGGTCCTCGAACGCGGTCAGGGCGGCGGGGAAGTACTCCCGCAGCGCGTGCCGCAGCCGCTGTCCGGCCCGGGTCCGCTCCCAGATCAGTGTCTTGTGGGTGCGGGCGACGACCTTGATCGCTTCGGCCTGCGGGCTGTCGCCGGCGATCGGGCGCAGCTGGTGGGCGTCGGTGCGGACCATGTCGGCCAGCATGTGCGCGTCGGCCGCGTCGCTCTTGGCGCCCGAGACGGCCAGCCGCTCGCGGTAGCGGGCGGCCTGCAACGGGTTGACCGCGAACACCGTGTATCCGGCCGCGACCAGCGCCAGCACCCACGGGCCCCGGTCGGTCTCGATCCCGACCAGCACCTCCACGTCCTCATCCGGGGCTTCGCCGGTCCGCTCGGCGATCATCGCGTGCAGCCGGGCCATCCCGGCCACGCCCTCGGGCAGGCGGGCCTTGGCCAGCCGGCGTCCCGTGGCGTCCATCACCTCCACATCGTGATGCGCCTCGGCCCAGTCATCCCCCACGAACAGTCGCAACAGCTCTCCCCAACCAGTACACGATCACCTGCAGCAGCCAGCGGGAGAACCATCAGCGACCTAATCAAGCAGTGCTCACACCGACACCGTCAGTGGGCAACGACATCCCAGAAGCGATCAACTCTCCCGGCCACCCGGCAGGGGCACTGTCTTTCGGCCGGACTCGAAGTCCAGGAGCCGCAAGTGCTCACCCGCCGGACGGCTACCAACCAGCGAGTCTGCCCTACCGGGCAACCCGCTACGACTGATTAGGTGCCGGCGTCGCTCAGGACGGGCTCGCGCGCACTCCCCCCCGCGCATCGCCGCTGGCGAATAGAGGTAGAGATTCCCCTGGACAAGGCCAGTCGCTTGTGATGATGCCGGGCCGTGTCTTTGGTTCTCTCTTGATCGACAACCCGTCATGGTCTTGAAACGTGAGTATCAGAGCCGCAGAGCGCCCAACGAACCATGTGCCTCGCGAGGCCGACAACCGCCTGGCCGCCACGGTCGAAACAGTTCTGATCATCATCGGGTTCGCCGGCATGCTCTTTCTTCTGCCTCGGTTGGATTGGGGCGACGGCTCGGTCCGCTACCACCAACTGACGGCTCTGCTCGAACAGGGGGCGTTGCCGGAAGGAAAGTACTCGATGGTCGGGCCGCTGTTCTCGGCGCCGCTCTGGCTGATCGGGAAGATCGGGGGGTCGCCGGACTGGTGGACGTTGCGCTACAACCTTTTTCTGCTTGTCGGCGGGGTGGCGTTCGTCTGGTTCACTCTACGTGACCTGCTGCCCCGGCCGCTTCTGAGAAGGTTCATCCTGCTGCTGATCTTCGCGTCGATGTTCGCCCACCATCAGCTCGGATACAACGGCGAGATGTTCACCGCGATCCTCGTTCTCGTCGGCTCTGTTGCGCTGATCGGAGGCAGAACGTGGCCGGGATGGCTGGCGGTCGCCATCGGGGTGGCCAACACGCCCGCCACCCTGCCCGCGCTGATCATGATGGTCGCCAAGTGGGTTTGGGACGTCCCGCGACTGCGCTGGGTGCTGGTGGTGCTCACGGCGGTCGGGCTGGTGATGGCGGAGGCGTGGCTGCGTCGTGGCAGTCCACTCGCTACGGGCTATGAGGGGGATGACCGGGGCAACCGCACGATCATGCCGTATTCAGGCCTGCCAGGTTTCAGCTATCCGATCTTTTTCGGGGTGCTGTCGCTGGTCCTCTCCTTCGGCAAGGGCCTGCTCTTCTTCGCGCCCGGCCTGTTCCTGCCCGTGCGGCAGCGCCTGCGCGACCTGGCCGCCGGTCGACAGCTCTACGATCTGTGGCTGGCGTTCGTGCTCGGTTTGCTGCTGCTGTACGCGATGTACTGGTCATGGAGCGGTTCCTCGTTCTGGGGGCCACGATATTTGCTGTTCGCGGCGGTACCTGCGGCGTTCGCGCTTGCCGTACGGTGCCACCGGCCGGGGGACTCGGCTGGGGCCGACCTCGTCACCGTGCTGGCACTCGGGCTGTCGATCTGGGTCGGCCTCAACGGCGCGGTGTTCGGAGACGTCGACGTTCCCAAGGTGTGCTGGCCCGACGGAGCCGGCCAGTACGAGGCTCCGATCTGCTTCTACACGCCGGAGTTCAGCGCGTTGTGGTATCCGTTCGTGGCTGGAGGCAAGCCCTTGAGCGCTGGTCAGTGGATCTATCTCACCTATGGTCTCGCTGTGGGTGTCTATCTGCTGGCGGGGCCGCTGCTGCGGCTCGTAGGACACCTGCGTACCTGGATGGGCTTCGCGACAGCCCGGATCAGGGCCGTTCAATGGTAGGGCCGCGAGCCAGGTCACGACCTCCCCTCGTGTCGGCGTACGTACGGGGCGCCCGGCCCAGCACCTTCTCGACATCTGGGCTGGCCCTCCGCTCAGCCGGCGTGGGCGCGCGCCCAGGATGGCCAGGGTCGTCTCCACCGCGTTCGCCGGCATGAAGGTCAGCATCTGTGTTCGTGCCTGGTCCGGGGTCTGGTCCACGAACCGGATCGGTTCGCCCAGCGCGGCGCCGATCGCCTCGGCCTGCTCCCGGGGTGTCACCGTGGCGGGGCCGGTCAGGTCGTAGATCTGCCCGGCGTGGCCGTCCTCCCGCAGCGCCGCGGTGGCGACCGCGGCGACGGTCCGCTCGGGACTACTGACGCCGCCCAGGCGTAGGTGTTAATCCAGCCGACCCCTGGCACGCGGATAGGGGGTCTCTGCCGCAGCCGGACCGAGCCCCGGAGGACCCGCCCGTGTGACAGCTGTCATGTCGTACTCATGATGGCGATGTCTACACCGCTACACGGTCCTGTACGAAGATCGGACCATGACGAACGGTAAGAACACCCCGAACTGGACAGTCGGCATGGGGTCGGGCATCGCACTGGGTATGGGACTGGGCGTCGCGCTGCACAACGTCTCTCTCGGCATCTCGATGTCCATGTGTCTCGGTGTCGCCCTCTCGTACGCGCTGGCGGAAAAGCGCGAGACCGAGGAGGAGTGAGAGCGGGACGGCGGGCCGGTCGAGCACAGACGGAAGGAGATCGGCGAGGTCGAGGTCGGTGAAGAGCTCTCGCGTCATGGGAGCGATGGCCGCGGCCAGGTCCTGTAGGAGACGGGTCCCGTCGCGTGGAACGTATGGTCAACGGTCAGCCGGGTCTGGTGTCTCAGCAACACGGCGTCATTGTGACGGTGTTCGCGTTCGACGTCGCGGGCGACCGGATCAAGCACATCTGGGTCGTACGCGATCCCGAGAAACGCCGGCGCCGGACGACGTGACGGGCGATGAAGATGTTGTTGACTGAGGCTAGTGCGGACGGGTCACCGGGACGACGGCAAGAAGCTGATCAGGACCTTTGAAGTCCTTGGGATTGCAGGTGTACAGAGGTAGCCCGTTCGCGATCGCCACAGAGGCGATCATCAGATCTGCGGTGCGAGGGCATGGTTCGCGCCCTGAGGCGGTGACGGCGGTCCACAACTGGCCGTACTCGCGGGCTGCGGTGTCGTCGAAGGGGAGTGGGTCGAATTCGGCTTCGGCGGTCTGGAGGATCTTCATGCGCTGGGCGAGTTCCCGCGTTCCTGCCGCCACCAGGACGCCGGCCGAGAGCTCCGCGGTGGTGACGGCGCTGATCATCATCTCGTCGGGGAGCTCGTCGGGATCTATGCCGGCACGCAGGACGCGGATGTTGGTGTCGAGTAGCCCCAGGGAGTGGGTCATCCCTCGTCCTCGGCGAATTCGCCTCTGCCATATGCGCGGTCGTAGGGGTTGTAGAGATCGTCATTGACGTGACGGTCCATGGCCTCGCGATATTCACGGTCGTCCAGTCGTGGCATTCCACGCGACACGGCGGCGAACTCGGCGCGCGACACGGCCCGGCGCGGGCGGCATTCTCCCAGATGTTCATTCCCCGCCCTCCCTGAGCTTGTCGATCCGTGATGAGACGTACTCCCATTTCGTCCGGAACTTCGTGAGCTCTTCGCGGCCCGCGTCGTTGAGCGCGTAGAACTTGCGCGGCGGGCCGAGCTCGGAGGGGCGTTTCGTCACCTGGACGAGCCCGTTTCTCTCCAGCCGCAGCAGGATGGCGTAAACAGTCCCTTCGACGACGTCGGTGAAGCCGAGGTCGTTCAGCCGGCGCGTGATGGCGTACCCGTAGGTCTCCTCGCTGCGGATGATCTCCAGCACGCAGCCTTCGAGCGTGCCCTTCAGCATCTCCGTCAGGTCGTCCATGCCGACCCTCCGATCTACTCAGTGGCACCGAGTACTGCTACATAGTATCACTGAGTAGGACGGTCAGCCCTTCGCTGCGGGTAATGCGTACAGGTTGCCGTTCGCGCTGCCGACGTAGACGAAGCCGCCCGCCACGACAGGCCGGGGTTCGATCGTGCCGCCGGTCCGTACGCTCCATCGCACCGTGCCGGTGGCGGCGTCGAGCGCGTGCAGAGTTCCCTCGCTGTGCCCCACGTGCACGGTCCCGCCCGCCACCACCGGACCCGAGACGGGGCCTTTGCCCAGCGGGAAGCTCCATCGCACCGTGCCGGTGGCGGCGTCGAGCGCGTACAACCTGCTGTCGACGCCGCTGATGTACACCAGTCCGGAGGCCACCGCGGCCGTCCACTTGTAGCCGGCTTTGTCGCCTTCGGTGGGGAAGGTCCACAGCCGCGTGCCGGAGCCGGCGTCCAGCGCGTACGTCGTGCCCTTCTTGTCGCCGAGGTACACGGTCCCGCCGGCCACCACCGGACGGAAGCCGACGGGGGCGCCGATCCTTGAGCTCCATCGGACCTTCCCGGAGGAACCCCGCAGCGCGTGTACCCTGCCGTCGGTGGTCGCGGCATGGACGAACCCGCGCGCCTTCGCCAGGTGCGTGTGGTCGCGCTTTCCGCCTGCTTGGAAGCGCCACTTACCGACTCCCGAGGCGGCGTCCAGCGCATACACGGTGCCATGGTCGCTGCCGACATGGACGACATCACCGGCCAGCACGGGATCGGGGTTCAGAACGTCGCCCTCCGGCCGGAAGCTCCACAACCTCGTGCCGGAGGCGGCGTTCAGCGCGACGACCTCGGCTCTCATGGACAAGGGGGTCTTCCTGGTCCAGACATACAGGCGGCCGGCCTCGGAGACGAGGTCGCTGATCGCATCGATCCTGCGGCTCCACCTCATGCGGCCGGTGGCGGCGTCCAGCGCGACCAGCCTGCCGGAGGTGTTCGCCGCGAACACCGTGCCGTCCGCCACCACGTGATCGAACAGCAGCGAACCCCCCGTACGGAAACGCCAGCGCAGCGTGCCGGTGGCGGCGTCGAGGGCGGACACCGTGCCGTCGCCGCTCGTCGCGTAGACGACGCCGTCGACCACGACCGGCTCGGCATGCACCACCGCGTCGGTCGGATGGTTCCAGCCGCTCGCGTGCGCGGGCCCGGGGGCGCGGACGCCTGGCCGGTATCGTGCGAGCAGCCTGCGCTGCAACGTGGGGGAGACGAGCCGCACCGCCTCGCGCGAGAGCGAGCTCAGCCGGACGATGACGGGGCCCACGTTGATGAGGGTCGTGCCGTAGAACCCGTTCGTCTCGGCCACGGTGTAGGAGAGGAAACCCGGACTCTCGGTGGTGGGATCGAAGGCGTTGGCCTCTTTGACGGCGCCGACCTCGGCGGTGAACAGCTGCCGTGCGCCCGCGTACGACGAGGACACCCATTCCACGGAGAGCGAGACGACGACGCCGTCGTCCGTGGGCGGTATCCAGTCGCATTTCGCCGGTTTCGTCCGTGCCGTTCCCGCCGTAGAGCCGTCCGCCCGGGGAACCGGACGGTAGCCGTCGGCGAGGACGGACAGGTCCCGGCCGGTGAGCAGCGCGCAGGCGTCAGGCCAGGCGCTCGCCGGGACACCGCCGAAGGGCGTGGGCCCGCGCGAAAGCCCGTGGACCAGTTTGTACGCGGTGATTCGGCCGTCACCGCTGAGCACGAAGGCCATCCCCGGGATCGACCCGACCAGGGACACCCGGTCGTACGGCAGGTCGAGCGGCAACCCGGCGAGTTGCCCGGTGCCGGAGTCGACGGAGAACAGGTACGCGGCCAACGGCCATTGACCGCCCGGGAGGGCCCTGGCATGGTCGGCCGCCGCGGAGTACGAGCCCGCGAACAAGGGCGGGACCCAGCGGCCGGGGGTCGTGACCGGCGCGGCTTCGGGGGCGGTGGGCAGCAGCCGGCCGTCCGCCCCGGCGTAGAAGTGGTCGTCCCCCACCGAGGCGTGGACGTGTCCTGCCGCATTGGCCGTGACGTCCATCGCCGTGTCCTCGGCCGGCGGCGACGAGGACGGCAGCGGGCGTGTCCATTCCTGCCGCAGTGTGCGCGGGTCCATCGAGGCGAGCCGCGGGTCGTCTCCCGCGCACAAGCTGAGCAACGTCACCGACCGGGCGGTGGCCGCGCCGCGAAGGTGGCAGCCCAGCGGATAACTCATCCGTGCCGTGGCCGCCCCGGTACGGAGCTCCAGGGCCTGGAGGTCGAAGGGCTCGGCCGGTCGTTCGAACACCACGATGCCGCGCTCGGTAACCATGATCCGCGAGCCCCGGTACGTGCCGGGACCGTCTGCCCAGGGCCGGCGGTGGGAGACGGTGACCGTGCGCCGCCACAGCGCGGCTCCCGTGGTCAGATCATGGGCGTGCAGGGTGTGCTCGGCGACGTCCGGCGTACCTCGCGACACCACCAGCGTGTCCGCCGCGATCCACACGCCGGTGAGCGACGGCCCGGCGGGGACGGAACGCAGGAGCCTGCCCGTGCGCGGGTCGTGGATGCGTACGGCGCCGTGGCGCGTCGCGACGGCGACCGCGTGCTCGGACACGGCGGTCCGGGGAGTGTCGAAGGGCGACTCGCCGGCGCCGGCGTCCGTGGGCACTGACCACGCCGTACGCCACTCGACGGGCACGAGCGGCAGCCGAGGAGCGGACGCGGCCGAGCAGGCCACCAGGACCGCCGCGAGCAGGACGGCGACCGCGCGCCGCCCGCGCACGATCAGCACCCCTTGATCTGCTGGATCTTCCGCTCGATCACACACGCTTCACCGCGAGAGATCGGCTGCCAGCCGCGCAGCGGGGAGACGGTGTAGTAGGCGCGGTAGGCCTCGGCCGTGCCGGTGACCCGGAACGGGCTCCCGCCCGGCCCTTCGATCGTCAGCTGCTCGGTGCGGTCCTCCGCGAGCGCGGTGACCTGGAGATCGAACTCGTAGTAAGCCGCGGTGCCTTTGACCGACAGGGAGAGCGTGATCTTCTCGCCCCGTTTCAGGTCTATCTGCTTTGTCCTGAAGTAGGACGTGCCGGGGTCCTCGGCGGCGGTGAAACGCGGGGCGGGCTCGTCGAGGTCGGCGGAGAGTTCGACCGTGTCGACCTCTCCGGCGGGAGTGCTGATCAGCACGGCGCCGTCGGAAACCGGTGCGCGGGTGAGAACGCGGGGCTTGATGTCGATGACGCGTACGCTGCTGCGGTTCCCGACAAGGACGACGGTGGCGTCCGCCCTTTCCAGAGGGGCCCGGTCATGGCGTGCCATGACGGCGTCGGCCCGCGCGCCGGACGCGTTGCCGAGCAGAATGGCGCGCTCTCCGGGATCGGTCACCGGCTCTCTCAGAGCGGTGTCCTGAGCCGAATGGTCGACGGCCACGTGGCCGACCTTGATCGGGGGCTCTCCGCTGATCCGGTCGACCGTGTCGGGGCCGCGTGCGTTGAACCAGGAGGTGAACACGACACCGATCGCCGTGATGATCACAGCGCTGAGGACTCCCGCCAGCCATGTCCTCATGGCCGTCCACCGCCCGGCCGGCCCGGCCTGCTCGGCCCGTGGGGTGGGAGCGGCCCGCCTGGGCTTGGCACGCCTGTTCTGGCGTGCTCTGGCCATGGGACGTTTCCCTTCTCAGAAACGGCGGCTGAATCTCCTTATAGCTATAGGGTCCTGGGCGGCGTGATGGTGAGCTATTCAGGACGGGCATGGTTCGTAGCCGTTGCGCCGCCGCGCGGAGTGGTGATTCAGGGCAGCGTGTCGGTTCGGCTCTCGCTTGTGGTGGGCCGGGTCAGCAACGCCACCCGCAGGGAGGCGTGGCCGGCTCCGGCGAGCAGCAGCAGCGGCACGGCGCCCCACGGGTTCCACGTGCCGCCCCGTCCCAGTGCAGGTGGACGAGGGAGAAGATCTGCGGCGTGAGCAGCGCCGCCCCCATGGCCTGGGCGATGCGGGCGAGGACCAGCACGGTCGCGTCGGGGGCCAGCCCGCGCCCGGTGAGCAGGACGGCCAGCATCCGGCCCCGGCACGCAGCCGTCACCGACGGGGGAGCGAGAGTGAGCATACGATCAGCATCGGCCGCCGGTGGCTGCCCGGTCTTGAACGAATATGCGGCGCCTGTCCTGTCGGTGCCGTTGCGTACGGTTGTCCGGTGCGTACAGAAAGACGGCTGATCCAGAGCCCGCACTTCGTGCTCCGCGCGGTCGAGTGCACCGACGACCACGGCGGCTGGTCGGCTCCCGAGACGGCTCCCGGCGCGCAGATCGTGCTGGTGCGGCGGGGGCGGTCGGAGCCGGCCGACCGCGCCAGGGAGGCGGTTCTCGCCGACGAGCCCGGCTGCGGCAACCTGGTGGCCCTGTCCCGCCGGCTCGGAACCTCCCCGTCCCACCTGAGCCACACGTTCCGGCACCACGTCGGCATGCCCCTGGGCCGCTACCGCAACCGCGTGCGCGTGAGTCGCGCGCTGACCCGCCTCGACCAGGGCGAGACGGACCTGGCGGCGCTCGCGGCCGGCCTCGGCTTCAGCGACCAGGCCCACCTGACCCGGGTGATGCGCGGCGAGCCGGGCCACACGCCCGGCCGGGTCCGTGCCCTCCTCGGAGCGGTGACCTCCAGCGAGCCGCAGCGGCGCCGGGCCGCCGCCACCCGCCCGTGAACCTGGGAGGAACCATGTCCCGTCCTTTGCTTCCCCGGCCCGCGCCCGGTGACGTGCTGCTGGTCAGCACCTGTTACGAGGACGGCAAGGCCCAGTGGGGTGGCCTGCTCACGAAGATCGGGAAAGACCGGGACCTCGCGGACGGCGGGGTGCGGCTGCGCCCGGTCGAGAACCCCGGATGGGACTACGTGCACGGCGGCGACATCCCGGCGCTCGTTCCGGACGGCGGCCCCGTGCCGCCGGTCGCCGTGCTGGTGGACATTCCGGTGGTGTTCGGCGAGGACGGTCCGCTGCTGGTGGACCTGGCGGCGGTTCCCGGGCGTGGGGTCCGCGTTCCACCGGCCCGGCTCGGCGAGATCCTGAACGGCCTGCTGGGCGGGGCGCTCACGTTCGACGATCTGGTACGCGGCATGGACCGGTCCGGCATGTACATGGGGGACGCCGGCCGACCTGCCTTCCCCGTGCCCTTGGCGCCGCCGGGCCGGTCGTTCCCGGCACTGCCCTCCACCGACACGGCCCTGCTCGTCCGCACCTCCTTCGACGACGAGGACGGCTGGCACGCCCTGCTGGACGAGCTGGGCGGGGTTGACGAGGACGGCTGTGTCGGCATGGACGATGACGACGAGGAGCACGCCCCGTTGACGGCGCTGGTCGTCGACGACCGGGCCTTCGAGGGCCTCCACCCGGGCGAGGTGCCGGCGCTGGTGCCGCCCGGCGAGCACACCACGCTGGTCGCGCTGGCCGACTCCCGCACCTTCGCCGAGCCCGGCCGGCCGCTGACCGCGGTCGACCTGTACGACACCCCGGGGCTACCCGCCGTCCTTCCCTGCCACGCGGTCGGGTCGCTCGCGGACAACCTGGAAATCGGCAACATGGACTTCTTCGAGTTCGTCGCCATGGAAGGCGTACAACCGTGGTGGGAACGCCCCTGAGATGAGGGCCGCCCGCCTCGCCAGTCGGCCACGGGGGCCAGGGCCTCGCGCGACGACGGCGGGATCAGCCCGCTGCCGACCTGAGTCGTACGGCCTCAGCCGATGAGGGCCTCGTTGATCTGGCGGGAGGTCTGCGTGGCGATGACCGGGTTGACGGCGGCGTAGGAGGTGTAGGCGTTCAGGCCGGTCGTGAGGGCCCAGCCGCGGCCCCGCATCCAGGTGGCGTCGTCCACGCCGAGCGCCGCGCGGAAGGCGGCCCGGCTGCCGGCCGACATCAGGGTGTAGGCGATGGTGAGGTCGCAGGCCGGGTCGCCGATGCCGAGCCCGCCGAAGTCGATGACCGCGTGGAGGCGGCCGTCGAGGGTCAGCAGGTTGCCGGTGTGGAAGTCGCCGTGGAACCAGACGGGCGGGTGGTCCCATCCGGGCGTCTTCAAGGCGGTGTCCCACAGGTCGGTCATGGCGGTGATGTCGAAGACGTCGCCGACCTTGGCGATGGCGTCCCGGGTCGAACGGTCGCGGCTCTCCAAGGACTGGCCCGTGAGGCCGTCGCGGCTCCGCAGGGCGCGTACGCCGTCAGGCGTGTACCGCTGAAGGGCCACCAGGAACTCGGCGAGTTGCACGGCGGCCGCGGACGAGTCGGCCAGCGCCTCGACGGTCGCCACCTCCCCCTCCAGCCAGCGCGACACCGCCCACCGCCACGGATAGCCGAAGCCGGGCTCGCCCACCGCCACCGGCGAGGGGATGGCGAGGGGCAGGTGGGGAGCCAGCCGGGGCAGCCACCTGAGTTCTTTCGCGGCCTGTCCGATGGCGCCTGCGTGGCGGGGCAGCCGCACGGTCAACTGCTCGCCCAGCCGGTAGATCACGTGATCGGAGCCGCCCGGTTCGAGCAGCGTCAGCGGCAACCCGGCCCACTCCGGGAACTGCGTGTCGACCAGCCTTCTGACGAGTGCGGCAGTGATCGTGGGGCGAGGATCGACGGTCGTCGCCAAGTGAGGGCTCCTGTGATGGTCGTACGGCGGGCGGTCGGACCATCACAGTGCACGGCGGCTTGGCCTGTCGACCGAATTTGCGAGTCTTGCCAAGATTGGAAATCGCTATCAGGATGAAAAGCCGATGGCATCGGCTAACGGGCGCCCGCGCGCCTTCCCCTTTTACATCGTCTGCGACGTGTCGCACTCGATGCACACCGCCCGCGAGGACGGACGGCCCACCCCCTTCGAGGTGCTCTCCGACTGCGTGGGCGAGCTGCTGTTCGAGCTGGAGGCGGGCGACCCCGGCGTCAGCGAGGCGGCGCACGTCGCCGTGGTGTCCTTCGCCGACAAGGTCGAGGTGGTGCTCCCGCTGACCAGGCCGTGCGACGCCCTCAGGGTGCCCGCGCTGAAACCGGGCATGCAGACGGACTACCTGGCGGCCTTCCGGGGGCTCGTGAAGATCGTCGAGAAGGACTACAGGAAGTTGTCCAAGCAGTTCGACGTACGGGCGCCGGTGGTCTTCTTCATCACCGACGGCGAGCCGTACGTCGGCGCGACCCACCAGGACGTGCAGGTCTGGGGCCCGGCGCGCGACCGGCTGGCGGGCCTCGACCCGGCCCCGTACATCGTGGCGCTCGGCTTCGGGACGGTGCAGGAGGACACCCTGCGGCGGGTCGCCACCACCCTCAGGGGCGAGGTGCTGGCCTTCACGGGCGAGGTCGCGACGGGCGCGGCCACGGTGCTGCACGGCATCGCGCAGGCCGTCTCCGACAGCATCAGCGCCTCCGTCAACAGGAACACGGCCGTTCTGCGCGGTCCTGCCGGGATGCGGCAGCTCAGATGATCAGGGCGGCGCTGGCGGGGCTGGTCCTGGCCGCCGGGATCGGCCCGGTGGGTGCGCCTGCCACTCCGTCGCCGCAGCCCACGGTGACGGTGACCGTGCAGGGCGGCGGGTGGTCTGCGGGCCTGCCGTGGTGGATCCTGTCCGGAGTCGTGGGTGCGGGCGCCGTACTGCTCGGGTGGTTCGTCCTGTCGCGCAGGACGCGCACGGCCGCGGCCGGCGGGAGGGCGCCGCTCGGGCCGCCTCCCCAGCCGCTGCCCGTCCTGCTGGCGGGCGGCGCGGATTCGCGCGCTCCCGGCGTCGCGCTCGACGGCGGCATGCTCGCGCAGACCACGGTCCGTGCGGTCAGCATCCGCGGGCGGCGCCACCGCTACCGCGGCGAACCCCTGCAGGACGCCTACGCGGTACGCCTGAGCGCCGACGGACGCTGGGTCATCGCGGCCGTGGCCGACGGGCTGGGCAGCACGTCGCATGCCGAACACGCCGCCGCGGTGGCCGTACGCGCCGCCACGAACCTTGCCCTGACGCCCGACCACGGCTGGCACGCGGCCTTCGCCACCATCGCCGGGGAGGTCATGCGCGCCACCGCCAGGTTCCACGCCACCGGCGCGGCGTCGGATCCGCCCGCCACGACGCTGACGATCGCGGTGGTCCCCGCGGACGGCGGGCGGGGGATCGCCGCCTGCGCCGCCATCGGCGACTCGCCGGCGTTGTGGCTGCACGGCGGGACGTGGACCGAGCTCTTCCCGCCCGACGGGCGGCGACCGGGCAATTTCACGTCGGCCCTGCCGGACGACCTCGGTGAGCTGCGCGAACGGCAGATCGACTGGCAGCCGGGCGACGTACTGGTCCTGTGCAGTGACGGGTTCGGAACGGCCATGGGCGGCGGAGGCAGCCTGCTGGCCCAGCAGCTCGCCACCTTGTGGTGCTCTCCGCCCGAGCTGCGCAGCTTCCTGCACGACGTGGATTTCCAGCTGTCGACTTACGACGACGACCGGACCGTTCTGGCGTTGTGGGCGGGCCGCCACGACACGGCGGTCATGTGACAGGAGTGCGGCGGCAGCAGCATGAACCCCCCAGATGTGGTCGACGAAGCGGATCTGACGCCCCCCACGGACGCCGACGCCTACTCCCTGCGCCCGGGAGGTCAGGCGCGCAGCCTGACGCCGTGCGGGGTCGCCGGAATTCCCGGCCGGTTCCTGTTCAAACGCTACGACGAGGAGACGCTGGCGGGGCTGGACGAGGACGCCCTGCTCGCCATGGTGCGCTGGCGGCGTGGGCTTCCCCGGCACGACCGCGCGACCCTCGACCAGCGCTGCGCGTGGCCGGTCGCGGCGGTCCGGGACGACCGGATCACCGGCATCCTGATCAGGCCCGCCCCCCGGCAGATGTTCGTCGAGCTGCGCGACCGGCTGACGCCGCGGCACCTCGACGAACTCACCCGGTCGCCCGAGCGGGTGAGCGCCCTGCGCGATCACTACGGTACGCGGTACTACGAGCCGCCCTACAAGCTGGCCGTGCTCGGCCGGCTGCTCGCGACGGTGCAGTGGTTGCACGAGCACGGGTACGTGGTGGGCGATCTGCAACTGCGCAACGCCGTCTTCACCGTCGACCCGGCGCCCGCGGTGTACCTGCTGGACTGCGACTCCTGCCTGCCGGCCGGAGGTCGTGCGGCGTTGGCGGAGGTCGATCCGGAGCAGTGGAAACTCCCTCGCGAAGGGGCGTTCACCCAGGAGTCGGACTACTACAAGTTCGCGTGGGCCGTCGTACGGTGCCTCCAGGAGAGCGCCGAGGCGTGGTCGGTGGACGAGGCCGTGCTCGCCAGGGTTCTGCCCTTGCGGCATCGCCGTCTGATACGGCAGTCTCTGGACGGTTCGCCGAAGTCAGTGGACATCGCGCGATGGCGGGCGGCCGGCGAGTCGTGGCAGTGGCTCGTCACCCCTGAACGCGTCTACGTCGAAACCGACACCAACCTGCGCGAGGTGTGGCGGCGGGGGAGATCCGCCGCCGGCGACGGCTCGCGGGGCCGGCGCGGCGCCGTCGTGGTGCTGCTCGTCGTCCTGGCGGCGTTCGCCGTCGTCCTCGCGCTGACGTTGGGAGCCTGAATGAACACCGGCGAACCACGGCGCATCGGGCCCTACGAGGTGCTCGGCCGCCTGGGTGTCGGCGGTCAGGGCACGGTCTACCTCGCGCAGAGCGAGGCCGGCCGGGTCGCGGTGAAGGTGATCCACGCGCAGGGGGCGGCGGACCCGAGGGCGCGCAGGCGGTTCGCCGACGAGGTGGCCATCGCCTCGCGGGTGCCCAGGGCGTACACGGCCATGATCATCGACGCGGCCATCGACCGTGACCAGCCGTACATCGTCAGCGAGTACGTGGAAGGCCCGTCCCTGCAGAGGCTCGTCGACAACCACGGGCCGCTGTCGGGGCCCGCGCTCGAACGGCTGGCGACCTACACGGCGACCGCCCTGGCGGCGATCCACGGCGTGGGAGTCGTCCACCGGGACCTCAAACCCGCCAACGTCATCATCGGTCCCGACGGGCCGCGGGTCGTGGACTTCGGGGTCGCGCGGGCCCTGGAGGCGACCGCCGTGATCACCACGCCCGTGGGCACCCCCGGCTATCTCGCACCGGAGCAGGTGCTGGGGGACACCGAGGTGGGGTTCCCCGCCGACGTGCACGCATGGGCGGCCACCATGTACTTCGCCGCCACCGGCCGGATGCCGTTCGCGGGCAGCAACGTGGCCGTCATCATCAACCGCGTCCTGACCGAGACCCCCGACGTGACGGTGATCTCCGAGCCGCTGCGGTCACTGGTCGCCGACTGCCTGGCCAAGGACCCGGCGCGACGGCCCACGACCATGGAGCTGCTCGGCCGCCTCGTCGGGCACCAGTCGGACAACGCGCAGGCGACGGTGCCGCGTACACGGGTCCTGTCGGCCGTGCTCGGAACGCTGAAGGAGACCACCACGCTGGGCAGCGGGTCTGCGGCCGACATCGTCGTCCACGGGGAGGGCGTCGCCCCCGCGCACGCCACCGTGCGCAAGGTGAGCGGCGGCTACCGGCTGCACGACCACAGCGGCGGCCTGGGCACGTACATCGACGGCAGCCCCGTCCTCTACGCGACCCTGCGGCCGGGGGACCGGTTCACGATCGGTACGGTGGTGCTCCGCCTCACCGAGGCGGGGAAGCTGGAGCGCGTACGGGGGCCTCGTATGCCCGGCCGGCGCTGGCTGCTGCTCCTCCTCGTCGCGGCGGCTGCGCTGGTGGTCGTCGTCGTGATCACGGGATAGTCACGGGTGTGGGGGCGGTGAGGTTCACCCGTTCCCCGGTCCTGGAGTCGAGCGTGAAGGCGCCGCTGGCGCCGCGGATGGCGTTGGTCCCAGTGAACAGATAGAGCTGCCCGCGCACCGCCGCGGTGGAGGGCAGGTTGAGCTGGGACGGGTCGGCGCCGATCGCGGCCTTCTGCACCGCGGTGGCGGCGGCGGTCACCGCGTCGTACGACATGATCGCCAGCCCGCTGCCCAGGTGCGCCGCGGAGAAGCTCACGCCATGGTGGGGCGCCACGAACTCGTTCCTGAACTGCTGGTAGAGCTGACGGTGCTCGTTGTCCTCGTGGTCGAGCCGCTTCGGCTCCGCCAGCGGCACGAACATCACCTTGATGGGCGCGTCCGGGTCGTGCAGCGACGGGTCGTTCGGATCCTGGTTCTGGGCGTCGTCGCCGGTGACCACGGTGATCGGCGTCGACCGGCAGGGCCGGTTGCGCAGCAGCTTGAGGAACGTGGGCATGAACGTCTGGCGGCCGGCGTAGAAGATCATGTCGGTTTTCGTGCCGCAGATCGTGTCGCTGATGGTGCGCAGGAGCGAAGGGCCGCCACGCGGGTCGAACGGGAAACTGAGTCCGGACTTGTCGACATACTCCTTCAGCCCGAGCTCCGGATCGAGGAAGGCGTCCTTCAGCGAGCCGGCGTACAGGTCCTTGGTGCCCTGCGGGGTCACGTCAGCCCACATCAGGGCCGCGCTTCCCTTGACCTTCTTGTCCTTGAGCTCTTTCGCGATGGCTTCCAGCTGCGCCGAGGTGCTGACGGCCGTGCGGGTGAGCCCCGGAATGGGTCCGCCGTCGTCGATCTCCCCCGTGGTGTTGAACCCGGCCGCCGTGATGAAGTCGGCCACCATCGGAATCCCGGGGTCCTTCGCCAGGGCGCGAGCGGCGTCGATGCTCTCCTGCTGGCTCGGGCCCATCCCGGTGACCGCGACGATCTGGCCGGGGATGCCCGTCGCTCCCGTCGCGGCGTTCTTGCGTACGGCCTCCACCGCCGTGCGCCACTTCGAGCCGTCGTGGCCGGTGTTGGCCAGGACCAGCCGGATCTTGGGGAATGTCTCGGAACGGTTGGCGCGGTACTGGCCGATGAACGCCCCTTCGAGCTGGTGCAGAGCGCGATCGCCGACCAGCCCGCGCGGGCCCGCCCCCATCGGGGCGAGGAGGGCGATCGTGCTGTAGTCGCCCTCCGCGGTGACCTCGCGGTTCTCCGCCGCGATGACCTCGAGAAGCTGCTGGTATTCCTTGCCGAGAACCATCGTCCCCTCGGCCGGGTCCATCAGCCCGACGCACTCGCCTTCGACGGCGACGACATCCTCGCTCTGCGTCTCACAACCGCCCCATGGCCACCAGCCCTGGGTGTAGTTCACGAGGACGACGGTGGAGATCAGGACGGCGACGACAACCACGATCACCACGAGGCGGCGACGGAAAAGCGTCCCCGCCTGCCGTAACAGTCCCCACACGCGCGCGGCGAGGGAGGGAGGCGGTGCCGGTTCGTCATACATGTGGACTCCAACCCGTCACTGATCCCTTGACGGCGCACTCCCCGAAAGCCGGTCGTACGTTCCCCTCCCTGGGTCGGCGGGCGCCTAAACGCGTCTTCATTAAAACGTGATCAGTGAAGGGCGGACAACGGGTTGAGCGGCTTTCCGTTGCCGTCACGGATCCGGGCGCTCGCGGGGGGGACGCGGCATGCGACACGGCCCCGCGGAAGTGCCCCTGACCGGCGGGCGCGTCAACCTCGGGTGTCGTCCGCGTCGCCGACACCGCCCGCCGCGGTGACGCCGATGTGCGTACGGTGGTGGCGAGGGGTGTCGATCTCGTCGAGCAGGGCGACCGCCAGGTCGGCGTAGGAGATGCGGCCGGCCATGTCGATCTCTGCGATGGTGTAGCGGCCGGAACGTGCGCCGGCGTGGTCGAAGTCGCCGGCCGGGCTGACGATCAGCCAGTCCGTCCTGGCGCCCGAGGAGCGCAGCAGGGCCGACGCCGCCGCGTGCCCCAGGCAGATGGGGCGGAACTCCTGCGGGAAACCCGGGGTGTCCATCAACGGTGTGCCATCGGGGGTCTTCAGCGTGGCCGCGAGGCCGACGGTGACCAGCCTGCCCACCCCGGCCCGGGTCAGCCCGTCGACAAGGGCGCGGGCGGCGGCAGGGAAGAAGACGTCGGGCCGCGCGCCGGCGTCGTACGCGGCCATGATGGCGGCGTCGTGCCCGGTCGCGAGGTCGGTGATCGCGTCGGCGTCGGTGACGTCGCCGGCGCGGACTGTGGCCCCCGTGAGGCGCTGGTGTCTGTCCGGTGCGCGCACGACCGCGGTGACCTGATGGCCGCGGCGAAGGGCCTCGCCGACGGCCGCCCGTCCGACGCGCCCGCCCGCACCGAACACAACGATCTTTCCCATGCTCCCACCTCTTCCTTGCGGTGCCGCACAAGGTAGCGGGGGTCGTGGTTACCGCGTGGATACCGCGGTTACGGTGGTTCCGTGACCAAGCCGCTGGATCCGGAGATGTTCGACCCCGTCTGTCCCTCCGGCCTGATGCCGATCAGGATCGGGGACAAATGGGCGGGGATGATCATTCAGTGCCTCGAAGAGGGCCCCCGGCGGTTCTCCGAACTTCTCGTACCGCTGCGGACCATCACCCCCAAGGTGCTCACGAAGTCACTGCGGGCCTTGGAACGTGACGGCTTCGTCGTGCGTACGGTCCACGCCGGCCCCGCCAGGCACGTCGAGTACGCGCTGACCCCGCTCGGCCGCAGCCTGCTCGAACCGCTGGACGCGGCGCGCGCCTGGGCGGAGGCGCACATGGACGCGCTGATCGACGCTCGTGAGAATCAGTAGGCCCGGCCGAAGACGACCCGCTTGCCGTAGGCGGAGGCCTCACCGCACAGCACGCAACGCCCGCTCTCCGGAGCGCCGTCGAGCGGAATGCAGCGCGGAGTCGCCGCCACCTTCGCCTTGATGTCGGCCTCGCACGCGGGGTCGCCGCAGTGCAGCGCCAGCGCCCATCCCGAGGCGACCGCCTCCGTGAAGGAGTCCCAGGTGTCGACCGTCACGGTGTGACCGTCGCGGAACTCGGTGGCCCTGCGCAGCAGGAAGGCCTGGAACTCCTCCAGCACGCCAGGGATGAGCTCCGGCGCGGACGACAGCGGGATGCTCTGCTTGCCCTCGTCGCCGAGCCTCCTCGCCATCACCACGGTGCCGGACTCGAGATCGCGCGGGCCGAGTTCGAGCCGGAGGGGCGCACCGCGCAGCTCCCAGTCGTTGAACCGGAAGCCGGGCGAGAGCTGCGCACGATCGTCGACGTGGGTGCGCACACCCGCCGCCTTGAGCCGCCCCGCCAGCTCCCGCGCCGCGGCCGAGGTCTGCACGCCCTGCTCGCCGCGCCCGATCGGCACGATGATCACCTGGTAGGGGGCCATCCTGGGAGGCAGCACCAGCCCTTTGTCGTCGCCGTGGGTCATGATGACCCCGCCGATCATCCGCGTCGACATGCCCCACGAGGTGGTGTGACACAGCTCGAGCTGACCGGCTTCCGAGGTGTAGCGGATGTCGAAGGCCTTGGCGAAGTTGCTGCCCATGTAGTGGGAGGTGCCGGCCTGCAGCGCCTTGCCGTCCCGCATCATGCCCTCGATGGTGTACGTGCGCACCGCGCCGGCGAACCGCTCACCCGCGGTCTTCTCGCCCGTCACCACCGGGATCGCCGCGACGTCCCGCGCGACCTCCGCGTAGAGATCGAGCGCCAGCATCGTCTCCCGCATCGCGTCGGCCTCGTCGGTGTGCGCCGTGTGCCCCTCCTGCCAGAGGAACTCCGTCGTGCGCAGGAACATGCGCGGCCGCAGCTCCCAGCGCACCACGTTGGCCCACTGGTTGAGCAGCAGCGGAAGGTCCCGGTGCGACGAGATCCACTTGGCCATCATCTCGCCGATGATCGTCTCCGAGGTGGGCCGGACGATCAGCGGCTCTTCGAGCTCCTTGCCGCCGGCGTGCGTGACGACGGCCAGCTCGGGCGAGAACCCCTCGACGTGATCGGCCTCGCGCCGGAGGTAGCTCTCGGGGATCAGGAGTGGGAAGTAGGCGTTCTCGTGACCGGTGTCCTTGATCCGGCGATCGAGCTCGTCCTGGAGCAGCTCCCACAGGCGATAGCCGTACGGTCGGATGACCATGGTGCCCTTGGCCGGGCCCCGGTCGACGAGCTGCGCCTTGGTGACCAGCTCGTTGTACCAGGCCGAGAAGTCCTCCTGCTGAGGCGTCACACCACGTTCATCACGTCCCATGCAGGGAGGATATCGCTCAGGGCCGGGGCCCCAATCCGAAAGAATTCCACCTGCGGGTGCTGGCCAAGTACGGCTACATCGAACGCGTCCCCGGCCAGACCGGTCGTGACCGGCCGTGGCAGCTGGTCGACATCGAGCAGTCCTGGAACTCCGAGCAACCGGACGAGGAGAGCCGGTCGGCGGCGTCCACGCTGAGCCACGCCTTCCTGGACCGGGAGCATTCGCGGATGAAGGCCGCAACACTCGCCGAGGTGCCGGAGGCGTGGAGAGGCAAGCTGCCGAACGTCGGCGCCACCCTCTGGCTGACGCCGGAAGAGGCCGAACACCTCGGACAGGCCATCACCCAGCTGATCAGTCCGTACGTCGATCGCTGGCGCGAACCGGACGCACGCCCGGTCGAGGGGCGCCCTGTCCGGCTGTTCCACAACACCTACCTCCTGCCGTACGCGGACCGCCGGCGGCTGTCGCGGCGATCAGCAGATCGTACGCGCCACGAGGCTTGCCTCCCCGTCGGACGTGGGCCATGAGACGTGCGTGAACTTCGGCGACGTCTGCCGTGTACTCCTCGACGGGAATCAGCGCCAGAACGTCGTCCACGAAGGTCTGCCGGCCGGGTCGGCGGGCTGTATCTGCCAACTCCACGCCGACCGGTGGTTCGGTCACCGTGACGGCTGCAATCGCGACATGTTCGATCACCGAGTCCACAGATGCTCTGCCGCGATGAGTACACCCGTGTCCAACATCAGGCGTCGGGCCACGTCTGTCTCATCTCGTCATCGACCGCCTCACGAGCCGCCGCCACATCAGCCTCGAAATCCTCGTCGAGTGTTCCCGCACTTCGGGCTTCAGTAGCGGTCTCCACCTTCACGCAATCAGATCATCTGATTCTGCTGAGCCCCGCAGCCAGTGGTATGGGCGTAGGCGTCTGACCTGGCAGGTCGGCGGCAGGATCGGTCGTGTCCGCTCTCGGGTGTCAGTGGGGCTGGTGGGTTTACCCAGGTCACAGGTTGACATCAATGTCAGGTAACGCGAATCACATATTTTTCCTCTGGACACGCGCCCTGTTCCCCGTTCGAGATCTTTCCGTGACGGCTCCGAAAGCGTTCCTGTAAGATGACGAGATTGCGTCACCGCCGATGTTTCCCCAGGTCAGATATGCTAGTGGGCAAGCAGGGCGGGAAGGCCGATCCACTGGAGCACCCAGAAAACGGACAAGCCTTTTTCCCTACCCGCCTGGGCCCGGCTCTCAAACATCGCGGGCCGAAGACGGTTCGGAGGAGCACACAGGTCCGTCCGCTAGGTTCGGGGCCCATGTTGGCGAAACGCATCGCCGGTTCGACGTACGCATGGCGGAGGGCCCGCCCGCATGCGCGGGGCCGGGTGTCTCCGAGCGGCGCCGAAGCGGCGGAGCGCATCGCGAGGCCACGGTATCTCCGGGCCTACCCATCCTGCATAGGGAACCGAACGGCGGGGACACCAGTCTTTGACGATCCGTTCGGATGAGCATAGTTACGATATCGGCACGAACGGGAGTGAAGCGTGACGGCCAACCGTTGGACGCGTCGGGATTTCTTCAGAAGCTCGGGACTCACTGCGGCGGCTCTCGTCGGCGGCCCCGCACTCATCGCCGGTTGCAGCCGCGTCGACGAGGGCGGGGGCACCACGGGCGCCTCGCAGGGCGCCGACCCCCTCGCCCGCTTCAAGCAGACGGGCACGATCAAGGTCGGCATCGCCAACGAGCAGCCGTACGGCTACCGCGACAAGGACGGAAACCTGACCGGCGAGGCCCCCGAAGTGGCCCGCGCGATCTTCAAGGCGCTCGGCGTGGACACTTTGGAGGCGCAGATCGTCGACTCCTTCGGCTCACTGATCCCCGGGTTGCAGTCGAAGCAGTACGACTTCATCGCCGCCGGCATGTTCATCATCCCGGAGCGGTGCTCGCAGATCGCCTTCTCGAACCCCGACTACGCCGGCACGACCGCGTTCCTGGTGGCCAAGGGCAACCCGAAGAAGCTCACCAGCTTCGAGGAGATCGCGAAGAGCGGAGCCAAGCTCGGCGTGCTCGAAGGCGCCGTCGAGAAGGGCTACGCGGAGTCCGGTGGCGTGAAGGACGGCCAGATCCAGGTCTTCCCCAACCAGAACGCGGCCTTCAAGGGCATCCTCGCCGGCCGGGTGGACGCGATCGCGCTGACCGCCGTCTCGCTGCGCTGGACGCTCCAGCAGCAGTACGCGGACGAGCCGCTGGAGGTCACGGAGTCGTTCGTGCCGGTCGTCGACGGGAAGGAGCAGCTCGGCGCCGGGGGGTTCGGCTTCCGCAAGGAGGACACCGGGCTCATCGAGGCGTTCAACGCCGAGCTGAAGAAGCTGCAGGACTCCAACGGCGTGCTGCCGCTCATCGAGAAGTTCGGCTTCACGAAGACCGAGGTCGACAACGCCGCCAAGCTCACCGCCCAGCAGCTCTGCGCGGGCTCCTGACGCGAGCATGATGACTGTCAACCCGTGCAGCGGGGACCTGCCCGGCGTCTTCGGCGAGACGATGCCCTTCCTGTGCCAGGGGGCCGCGGTCACGTTGCAGAGCGCGGCGGGCGGCGCCGCGCTCGCCATCGTCATCGCCCTGGTCGTGGGGCTGATGGCGTCGTCGCCCCTGCGGACCGTCCGGGGCGTCGCCCGCGTCTACATGGAGTTCTTCCGCGGCACGTCGGTGCTCGTCCAGCTGTTCTGGCTGTTCTACGCGATGCCCATCCTCACGGGCTACCAGATGGACAAGGTGTTCGCGGGCGTGCTGGCGCTCGGTCTCAACCTGGGCGCGTACGGCTCGGAGGTGGTGCGCGGCGCGCTGCAGGCCGTGCCCCCCAGCCAGCGTGAGGCCGCGATCGCGCTGAACTTCTCGCCGTTGCAACGGATGCGCTACGTCATCCTGCCGCAGGCGTTCGTCGAGATGATCCCCCCGATGAACAACCTGCTCATCGAACTGCTCAAGGCGACGTCGCTGCTGTCCGTCATCACCGTGGCCGACCTCGCCTACGAGGGCCGGCTGCTGGTCAACTCCGGCAGCGACCAGCTGATCGTGTTCGCGCTGATGCTGGTGATCTACTTCGTGTTCTCGTACGCGATCACGTTGGTGATGCGGTTCGTCGAGCGGCGGGCCGCGCGCATGGTGGGCCGGGGTAAGCCGCGGCGGCGGCGGGCCACGGCGGCAGTGGAGGCGGCCCGATGATCTGGGACTGGAACTGGACACTGGAGATCCTGCCCCAGCTGCTGACGCAGGGACTGCTGGTCACCGTGCAGGCCACTCTCGGCGGCGCGGTGCTCGCGTTCGTGCTGGGGCTGTTCGTGGCACTGCTGCGCCGCTCGCGCCGGGCGTACATCAGCCGGCCGGTGGGCGCGATCATGGAGTTCATCCGCAGCACGCCGCTGCTGGTGCAGTTGTTCGTGCTCTACTACGTGCTGCCCGACTTCGGATTCAAGATGACCGCGCTGACGACGGGGATCATCGGGCTGGGCGTGCACTACGCCGCCTACACCTCGGAGGTCTACCGCGCGGGCATCGACGGTGTGCCGAAGGGCCAGTGGGAGGCGGCGATCGCCCTCAACATGCCCCGCCCCTACACCTGGATCAGCATCGTTCTGCCGCAGGCCGTACGCCGGGCCCTGCCCGCTCTGGGCAACTACGTGGTGGCGATCTTCAAGGAGTCGCCGCAGCTTTCCGTGATCACCGTTGTCGACGTCGTCGGGCTCGCCCGCGGGGTCGGTTCCGAGAGTTTCCGCTACCTGGAGCCGATGACCATCGCCGGGCTGTTCTTCCTGCTCATCGCGATTCCGGCGTCGATGCTCGTCCGTCGTATGGAGCGCCGTCTTGATACCTGATACGCAGTCCGAAAAAGATCCCCGTGCCGGCGACGATCAGCAGTGGATGATCCAGTTCGACAAGGTCGTCAAGCGGTTCGGCGACGTGACGGTCCTGCGCGAGCTGGACTTCCACGTCAAGCCCGCGGAGCGCGTCACCCTCATCGGGCCGAGCGGTTCGGGGAAGACGACGATCCTGCGCCTGCTGATGACCCTCGAACGGGTCACGTCCGGCACCATCGAGGTCGACGGCCAGTGCCTGTCGCACATGAAGCGCGGCGACCGGATGGTACCGGCCGACGAGAAGCACCTGCGCCAGGTCCGCAAGAAGATCGGCATGGTGTTCCAGCAGTTCAACCTGTTCCCGAACATGAACGTGCTGCGCAACATCACCGAGGCTCCGGTGCGGGCGCTCGGCGTCCCGCGGGAGCAGGCGGAGGAGAAGGCGCGCGACCTGCTGGAGATGGTCGAGCTGTCCGACAAGGCGCTCGCGCATCCGTCGCAGTTGTCGGGCGGGCAGCAGCAGCGGGTCGCCATCGCGCGGGCGCTCGCGATGGAGCCGGAGGTGCTGCTGCTGGACGAGGTCACCTCGGCGCTGGACCCCGAGCTCGTCTCCGGCGTGCAGTCCCTGCTGCGTGACATCGCGCGGTCGAGCAACCTGACCCTGCTGTGCGTCACTCACGAGATGAACTTCGCCCGGGACATCTCGCACCGGGTGCTCATGTTCGACCAGGGGCAGATCGTCGAGGACGGGCCGCCCGAGCAGATCTTCAACGAGCCGGAGCAGCAGCGTACGCGGGACTTCCTCCAGGCGGTGCTGAACGCCTGAGGACGTCCAGGCCGGCCCGCGCCGGCCGGCCTGGACACCCGTCTGATCAGCGCAGGTCGAACCGGTCGAGGTTCATGACCTTGTCCCACGCCGCGACGAAGTCGGCCACGAACTTCTCCTTCGCGTCGTCGCTCGCGTAGACCTCCGCGAGCGCGCGGAGTTCGGAGTTCGAGCCGAAGACGAGGTCGGCCCGGGTGCCGGTCCACCTGACCTCGCCCGTGGCGCTGTCGCGGCCCTCGAACGTGTTCTGGTCAGGGGAGGTCGACGTCCACGTCGTGCCCAGGTCGAGCAGGTTGACGAAGAAGTCGTTGGTGAGCTTCCCGGGGGTCTCGGTGAGGACCCCGTGCGCCGACTGCCGGTGGTTCGCGCCCAGGACGCGCAGGCCGCCGACGAGCACGGTCATCTCGGGGGCGCTCAGGGTCAGCAGGTTGGCCCGGTCGAGCAGCAGGAACTCGGCGGCCAGCCGGTGGCCCTTCCCGACGTAGTTGCGGAAGCCGTCGGCGGTGATCTCCATCGCCGCGAACGACTCCGCGTCGGTCTGCTCCTGCGTGGCGTCCACGCGGCCGGGCGTGAAGGGCACCTGGACGTCGAAGCCGGCGTCCTTGGCGGCCTTCTCGACGGCGGCGCATCCGCCGAGCACGATCACGTCGGCCAGCGAGACCTGCTTGCCGGTCCGGGCGGCGTTGAAGGCCTGCTGGACCCCCTCCAGGGAGCGCAGCACGAGCGCCAGCTGGTCGGGGTCGTTGACCTCCCACCCGTTCTGCGGCTCCAGGCGGATGCGGGCGCCGTTGGCGCCGCCGCGCTTGTCGCTGCCGCGGAACGACGACGCCGACGCCCACGCGGTCGACACGAGCTGCGACACCGTCAGGCCCGACGCCAGGATCTTGCTCTTCAGCTCGGCGACGTCGGCCGCGTCGATCAGCTCGTACGTCCTCGCCGGCAGCGGGTCCTGCCACAGCAGCGTCTCGGACGGGATCTCCGGGCCGAGGTAACGCTCGACCGGGCCCATGTCGCGGTGCGTCAGCTTGAACCACGCCCTGGCGAACGCGTCCGCGAACTCGTCGGGGTTCTCCAGGAAACGCCGCGAGATCGGCTCGTAGACCGGATCGTAGCGCAGCGACAGGTCGGTCGTCAGCATCGTCGGCGCGTGCCGCTTCGACGGGTCGTGGGCGTCGGGCACGGTGCCGGCGCCGGCGCCGTCCTTCGGCCGCCACTGGTGGGCGCCCGCGGGGCTCTGGAACAGCTCCCACTCGTAGCCGAAGAGGATCTCGAAGAAGCTGTTGTCCCACGTGGTCGGGGTGTTGGTCCAGATGCCTTCGAGGCCGCTGGTGATGGTGTCGGCGCCCTTGCCGGTGCCGAAGGTGTTGCGCCAGCCGAGGCCCTGCTGCTCGAACGAGGCGGCCTCGGGGTCGGGGCCGACGTGGTCGGACGGGCCCGCGCCGTGCGTCTTGCCGAAGGTGTGACCGCCCGCGATGAGGGCGACCGTCTCCTCGTCGTTCATCGCCATCCGGCGGAACGTCTCGCGGATGTCCCTGGCCGCGGCGAGCGGGTCGGGGTTGCCGTTCGGGCCCTCCGGGTTGACGTAGATGAGGCCCATCTGCACCGCGCCGAGCGGGTTCTCCAGCTCGCGGTCGCCGGTGTATCGCGCGTCGCCGAGCCACGTGGACTCGGGACCCCAGTAGACGTCCTCCTCCGGCTCCCACACGTCCTCACGGCCGCCGGCGAAGCCGAAGGTCTTGAAGCCCATCGACTCCAGGGCCACGTTGCCGGACAGGATGAGCAGGTCGGCCCACGAGAGCTTCTTGCCGTACTTCTTCTTGACCGGCCACAGCAGGCGGCGGGCCTTGTCGAGGTTGGCGTTGTCCGGCCAGCTGTTGAGCGGGGCGAAACGCTGCTGGCCGGAGCCGGCGCCGCCGCGGCCGTCGCTGACCCGGTAGGTGCCGGCGCTGTGCCAGGCCATCCGGATGATGAACGGGCCGTAGTGGCCGAAGTCGGCCGGCCACCAGTCCTGCGAGGTGGTCAGGGCCTCGGCGATGTCGCGCTTCACGGCCGCGAGGTCGAGGCTCTTGAACGCCTCGGCGTAGTCGAACGCCCCACCGAAGGGGTCGGCCACGACGGGGTTCTTGGCGAGGATCTTCAGGTTGAGCCGCTCCGGCCACCACTGGCGGTTTCCGCCGCCCTGAGTCGGGTGCAGTGCGCGCTCATGCGCCACCGGGCAGCCGCCCTCGCCCTCGGTTTTGGGGTCAGTGACGATTGCTTCGTGGTTCTCGGACATGGATTCCTTCCGATATCGGGACTTCCTGGCGCTCAGGAACTGCGACTGGTGGTACAGCCGGGGCACAGGCCCCAGTAGATGACCTCGGCCTCGTCGATCGAGAAACCGTGGTCGTCCGACGCGGACAGGCAGGGTGCGTGCCCGACCGCGCAGTCGACGTCGGCGACGGCACCGCACGACCGGCACACGACGTGGTGGTGGTTGTCCCCGACCCGCCCCTCGAACAGGGCCGCGCTGCCGGCCGGCTCGATGCGGCGTACGAGACGCGCGGCGGTGAGCGCGTGCAGGGCTTCGTACACGGCTTGCAGGGAGATGTGGCCGACCCGCTCGCGCACCCCGGAGGCGATCGCCTCGACGCCGAGGTGGTCGCCGTTCCTGACGGTCTCTAGCAGCGCGACGCGGGCTGCCGTCACCCGAAGCCCTGCCCCGCGCAGCTCATCGGCGGTCGTCGGCGTACTGGGTGCGGTCATGGCCGCAACCGTATCCCCATAAACACGAACGATACAAGAGAACGAACCATACAAATCAGCGGCGTGTCGCGGATCAGAAGCCGCTCTCCTCGACGCGGACGAAGGTCGCGCTCTCGGCGGCGGCGCGGGCGCCGAGCAGGTGCCCGTCGCACATCCGCGTCTCCGTGCCGGCCCGGTCGATCACCTTCCACGTCACCGGCTCCTCGCACGGCCGGCCGAGCCGGTCGTGGTCCCACGTGCGCCGGCACACGCGGCACTCCGTGACGCCGGCACGGGAGGAGAGGGTGTTGCCGTGCTCGGGGCAGACGCCCCACGGCAGCCCGCACGGCTGCGCCTGGAGCTTGGCCAGGTCGTCGGCCGCGCGGTGGAGCTCTTCCGCGCCTCTGGCGAACCGGCTCGCGGTGTCTCGCGCGGTGGTGATGGGCTCGAGCTCGGGCCGGAGGGCGCGGTCGCAGAGCGCCAGGACCTCGGCGGTGAGCGCCTCGGCGCGACCCGCGAGGTCGCGCAGGTGTGCGGGAGTGACGGTCATGCCGGTTTCCGTCCTCGCGAGGGCCGCCGCCTGGTGCGGCCGGGAATGGTTGCCGATCTGGAGCCTACGTCTAATCGGGCGGGGCCGTGCCGGCCGACGCTCCGGGGACAAAGGTAAGGTCAATTCCGGTGACCGGTAGATCACGAAGGGTGAGCATGGGCCGGTGACCGAACCGCTGCCGCGCACCCACGGCGTCGAACTCCTGGACGTCCACCGGCTCTCCCTGGCCGAGACCGCCGCGCCCCCGCTGTCGCCGGACGAGCGGACGGCGATGGACCGCCTGTGGGAGGAGTCGGTCCGAGCCAACCCGAACCTGTTCGACGGCCCGGTGGTGGCGTGCGCGAGCCTCGCGTGGGAGGCGCCGCACCACCTGGCCGTCTCCTGGGTGCGCACGACGTTCCGGCATCACGTCCTGCGCCGGGTCATGGGCTCCGCCGCCTGGCTGCCGTCCCTCTTCGTCGCCGTCGTCCAGCCGGCCGACGACGGGCGCCTGATGGTCGGGCGCATGTCACCGGTCACGGTCGCGCCCGGCCGCTGGCAACTGCCCGGCGGCTCCGTGGAACCGCCCGAGGGCGATGGCCCCCTCGACGAGGCCGCGCTGCGCGGGCACGCCGCCCGCGAGCTGGTCGAGGAGACCGGCCTCGACACGCCACCGGAAGACCTGAGCCTCTGGCTCGTCACGCGCGGCGCGACCGGGAACGTCGGCGTGCTGTTCAGCGCGCCCAGCCGGCCGGCGTCATTCCTGCGCGAGCGGTTCGCGGACCTGGCGGCCGCGGAGGAGCACCCGGAGTTCGACCGGATCGCCTTCGTACGCTCGGCGTCAGAGCTGGGCGGGCCCCTGGTCGACTACCTGGAGCCGGTCGTCCGCCGCTGCGGGGCGGTCGGGTCGGATCATGCACACGTCCTGAGAGAACGTTCCGGTCTCCACGATGCGCCGGTAGGCGGGGCACCGGGTCCAGGGGAAACACGCCCGGCTCGTGCCTAGCGCAGGCGGGCCAGGCAGCGGCCGTACGCGGTCCAGCAGTCGGCTTCCGCGAAGCCGGCGGCGAGCCCGATGCGCCGGATGTCGGTCGCCGAGACGGTCGCCCAGCCGAACCACTCACCGGTCAGCGGCCCCCGGCGCAGCCGGAGCCGGTCGACGCGGCTGCGCGTCCCGGGCGGAGCGACCTCGGCCAGGATCGTGCCGCCCGGCCGCAGGAGCTGCCTGAGCCTGTGGAGCAGCGCCTCGGGGTTGCCGCCGATGCCGATGTTGCCGTCGGCGAGCAGCGCCGTCGCCCAGCGGCCGCTGCCCGGAATGTCGTCGAAGACGTCCCGCAGCAGGGCGAAACCCCCGGCGCGGCGGGTCAGGGCGACGGCGCGCGGCGTGATGTCGATGCCGAGAGCCCGCACCCCGCGCCGGGTCAACGCCGCGGTGAGACGCCCGGGGCCGGAGCCGACGTCCAGCGTGGGGCTGGAGCAGTGGCTCAGAAGCTCCTCGTCCCCGTCGATCGGCTCGAACCAGCGGGCGGTCTCCAGCGTGGTGCGGGTGCCGTCCACGTGTTCGAGCTCGGCGCTCTCTCCCGCGAGGGCGTCGGCGTAGAGTTCCCCGATCATCGGCCCAGCTCCCGCAGGGCGGCGGCGAAGCAGGACGCGGGCGCCTCGGCGGCGACGGCGGCGGCGTCCGCCGCGGTGTCGACGTCGGTCAGCTCGGGCAGGTGGTGCACGGCCAGCCCGGCGCGTCCGAGCCGGTCGAGTTGGTGCTTGCCGGTCTCCGGATGGGACATGGGCACCCCGAGCAGCAGCCCCGGGTCCGGTCGCCGCAGGCCGAGCAGCCAGAATCCGCCGTCGGCGGCCGGGCCGTACACCGCGTCGTGCCGTTCGAGCGCCTCGCCGGCCTCGCGCAGGAGCGCGGGGGTGACCTGGGGGGTGTCCATGCCGATCAGTACGACAGGTCCGGGCCGCAGCCGGTGGACGTCGGCGAACGCGGCCGCCAGGCGCTCGTCCAGGCCGGCCCCGTGCTGCGGGATGACCACGAATTCCGCGGGCAGCCAGCGGCCGGGCAGCCCGTCGAGGGCGAGCACCCGCTGGGTGGCCGGCGCCTTGGCGGCGGCGCGCACGCTGTCGCGGAGCGCGGCCTCGGCGAGGGCGGCGGCCTCGGCCGGGCTGTACGGCGGGGTGAGACGGGTCTTGACCTTGCCGGGCAGCGGTTCCTTGGCGATGATCACGATCTGGAACGGATGATGGCTCAGCGTGCTCAGTCCTTCCGGAATGCCGACAGCAGGTGATCCCCAACCGCGAGCAGGGCGATCGCTGCGAGGACGACGAGGAGGTTGACGCCGTACGACAGCGGCAGGATCGACGGGTTGTCGGCCCGCGCGGCCCAGCGCCGGCACGGCCACCACAGCCAGGCGGGCGGATGCTGCGTGAAATGGCTGAACAGCCCGGTGACGAACGCGACGGTGAAGCTCACGCCCAGCCAGACGCCCAGCTTGGCGGCCACCTGCTCGGAACGCAGGGTGCCGGTGAACCTGGCGGCGACGCTGCTGAGGTTCACGGGCGTACCTCCACCGCATGGGACCGGCGTACGGCCCAGCCGATCAGCACGGCCAGCGCGGCCGCGGCGTAGAAGGGGGTGCCGAGGCTGCCGGGGGCGGCCGGGCCCGCGGTGTAGGCGACCGCGGCGGCCAAGGCGACGCCCAGCCATTCCACCCGTCCGTCCAGGGCGGTCAACGCGACGACCAGCAGCGCGTACCAGGAGTAGCCGGGGGTGAACAGCAGCAGCAGCGAGCCGCTGACCAGCAGCGCGCCCTGCCAGGGCCGGTCGGCGTCGCCGTGGCGCAGGACGAGGAGGACGACCAGGCCGAGCAGCGCGATCGCGGCATAAGGGGCCCACGAGTCGGGGAGGAGCAGCCGCAGGACCCCGTAACGGTTGCCGTGGCCCGCGCCGTCGTAGCGCTCCTCGGCGATGTAGCCCGGCAGGTATCCCACGACGGCGGCGCCCGAGGCCAGCACGTACGGCACGTACGACAGCGCCGCCACGAGCACGGCCGGCACCACGGTCACGAGGACGCGCCGCCACGCCACGCCGTGCGCCAGCACGCCGGACAGGGCGCCGGGCAGCGCCGTCGCGGGCAGCAGCTTGGCCGCCACGGCCGCGCCGAGCAGGGCGCCCCGGGCGCGACCGGCGCGGACGGCGGCGAAGGCCGCCACCACCAGCAGCACGCCCAGCATGTCGACGTGCGCGTTGTTCACCGCCTCGATCGGCACCGCGGGGCACCACGCCCAGTACGCCGCCCGCCGGGCGCCCGCGAACCGGCACAGCGCCGCCAGCGTCAGCACGGCCATCGCCCAGCCGCCGACCTGGAGGGCCTTGTGCCGGGAGCCCTCCGGCGACAGCCAGTGGACCAGCAGGAAGTAGCCCTGCGCGACCGGCGGGTAGATCGTGGGTTCGGCGGGGCGGTTGATCCTGGTGCAGCCGCCGCCGGGCAGGGACCACAGGGCAGGGGCGCCGCAGGCGGCGGGGAACAGCCAGTCGTCGCGCAGCCGTTCGAGCGCCGGGTCGGCCGGCGGGAAGTCGTAGGGGGAGATGCCGGCGGCCTGCACCCGGCCGTCCCAGGCGTACCGGAAGGAGTCGGTGCTGCTGCTCGGCGGGGCCGCCAGCCCGGTCGCGGCCAGCACGATCCCGCCGGCGACGACCAGCGTGCCGAGCCGCCGCTCCGGTACCTTCCTGACCAGCCACAGCGCGGCCGCGAACAGTGCCCAGGCGGCCAGCGTCCAGCCCAGGCCCGGCGGCCCGGCGGCCATCCTGAGCAGGACGGCCGCCAGGGCGGCGAGGGCGCCGCCGGCGAGGAGCAGACTTCGGTTCACGAGCGGCAGCCTCGCATCCCGCGGCCGTTCCAGGACCGCGGCGGCGACGTCCGTTCGCCGTCCGTAAGAGCCCTTACGAACCCCTTACGTCCCTTCGGCGCGGCCGTAGCGACGGGCTAGCGTCGGCGGGGTGAGAGTGATGGTCACCGGCTCGGCCGGTTTCATCGGCGGGCACGTGGCCGAGACCCTGGAGGCGGCGGGTCACGACGTCGCCGGCCTGGATCTGCGCCACGGCGCCGACGTACGCGACGCGCAGGCCCTGGACGCGCTGCTGCCGGGCGTCGACGTCGTCGTGCACCAGGCCGCCAAGGTCGGGCTCGGCGTGGACGTGTCCGACCTGCCGGACTACGCCTCGGTCAACGTGTACGGCACCGCCGTGCTGCTGGCCGCCATGGCCAGGCACCGCATCGGACGCCTGGTGCTGGCCTCCTCCATGGTCGTCTACGGCGAGGGCGACTACGAGTGCGTACGGCATGGCCGGGTCCGGCCGGGGCCGCGTACCGTGACGGACCTGGAGCAGGGCCGGTTCGAGCCGAACTGTCCGCGGTGCGGCGAGCCGGTGCGCTGCGCCTCCATCGGCGAGGACGCCGCACCCGATCCGCGCAACGCCTACGCCACCAGCAAGCTCGCCCAGGAACACCTGAGCGCCAACTGGGCCAGGGAGACCGGCGGGAGCGCCGTCGCGCTCAGGTACCACAACGTCTACGGCCCGCGCATGCCCCGCGACACGCCCTACGCGGGAGTGGCCGCGGTCTTCCGTTCCGAGCTGGCGGCGGGCCGGGCGCCGAAGGTGTTCGAGGACGGCCGCCAGCTCCGCGATTTCGTGCACGTGCGCGACGTCGCCCGTGCGAACCTGGCGGCCATGCAGGCTCCGTCGCGGCCGGGGGAGCTGAGGGCGTACAACATCGCGAGCGGCGCCCCGCACACCGTGGGCGAGATGGCGGCGACGCTGGCCGCCGAGCGGGGCGGGCCTGACCCGCGGACCACAGGGGGCTACCGGCTGGGCGACGTGCGCCACATCGTGGCCTCACCCGAACGGGCCGGCAGGGACCTCGGGTTCCACGCCGGGATCGGTTTCGACGCCGGGATGAAGGAGTTCGCCCGATCATGACGGTGGATGTGATCCTCCCCTGCCTGAACGAGGAGGCCGCGCTCGGCTGGGTGCTCGGGCGCATGCCCGACGGCCATCGGCCCATCGTGGTCGACAACGGCTCGACCGACCGCACGGCCGAGGTCGCCCACGAGCTCGGCGCCCAGGTCGTCCACGAGCCGCGGCGCGGCTTCGGCGCCGCCTGCCACGCCGGCCTGCTCGCCTCGACCGCCGACGTCGTCTGCTTCATGGACGCCGACGCCTCACTCGACCCCCGCGAGCTGCCCGCGGTGGTCGCGCCCGTCACCGGCGGCCGGGCCGACCTGGTGCTCGGTGCCCGCCGGCCGCAGGCCCGCGGCGTGTGGCCCTGGCACGCCCGGATCGGCAACGCCGTGCTCGCCCGCATCCTGCGCCGCCGCACCGGGGCCCTGCTGCACGACCTCGGGCCGATGCGGGCCGCCCGGCGGAACCGGCTGCTGGACCTCGGGCTCACCGACCGGCGCTTCGGCTATCCGTGCGAGATGGTGCTGCGGGCAGCCGCGGCCGGCTGGCGGATCGCCGAGTCGGAGGTCGCCTACCTGCCCAGGGAAGGACGTTCGAAGGTGACGGGAACAGTGCGCGGCACCCTGCAGGCCGTCTCGGACATGCGGCGGGTCATGGCCGAACTCGGCTGAATACCGGCGTTCACAGCTTGCCGTCGAGCAGCACCACGCGGTGGCCGGCCAGGCGGACGGTGATGCCGTCGACGAAGCCGGTGCGCAGCGGCGGCCACCCCCAGAACCTGAAGCCGAGGTGGCCGAACGCGAAATAGTCGTCGGCCCACCGCCAGCCGGCCGGCTCGACCGGCCTGCCGCAGGACGGGCAGTCGATGACGACGTCGTACCCTTCGTCCCACTCGTGCACGACGTCGCGGAAGGGCTCCCACGCCTCGCGGTCGAGCTCGAAGTCGTCGTTCATCAGCTCGACCGTCGCCGCGCAGTGCGGGCAGGTCACGGCCGTCGGGTCGCCCTGCCCTCCGTCGAAGACAGTGCGGCCGACCCTGACCTCCAGGCCGCCCTGCCACGGCCCGCTCCAGCCGGAGGCGTCCACCACCTCGCCGGCGCGCGGGCCCGACGGATGGCCGAGGGCGGCGCCGATGACGCAGTCGGTGCGCTCGGCGGCGACCACGCCGGACGAGACCAGCCAGCTCAGGACGCCGTCCGCCAGCGCGCCCGCCTCCTCGGGCGACGCCTCGACGTCCACGATCGTCTGGAACCAATCCCCCACGCGGCTTCCCTCCTGCTTGGCCGAACGACGCGAAGCCTACGGCCCACCAACGACATTTCGGCCGGCACGTTCAACCATGGCGCCGAGCCCGCCCATCGTCTCGGCGGCGGCGAGCGGGTTCCAGTAGTCGCGGCAGTGCACGATCTCGCCGTCGCTCACGGTGACGACCGTGATGTACCGCCTGATCGCCGACCAGGCCGGGCACCTGCGCGAACTCCGCGACGGGTACGGCGACGGCGAGGCGGCTCGTTCTCCGGCATCGGACGCTGCCGCGTGGCGTCGGTGGCCGAGGTGCGGCCCGCCCGGCGACCAAGGAACGTACGTCCCTGATCGCCGGGAGAGGGGGATGGCCGCCGCGGCGTCGGGGGGTCGGCGCGCCGCACCCCGCTCGTCCCGTACGCTGCCGGTCACGCGCAGGCGGCAGGCAGGGCGTCGGCGAGGTGGTGTCCGGCGCGCACGGGATCCCGGTGGCCGCGGCCTCACCGGGATCCCGTGTCTGAGGGAGCGGTCAGCCCTTGCTCCAGATGGCGGCGAAGGTGTTGCCCGCGGTGTCCAGGACGACAGGCGTGTAGCCCAGGGCCTTCATCTTGGTGTTCTGCACGGTGTAGGTCACGCGGTTGAGGTTCAGGTGTTCCTTCAGACCGGTCGTGCTGCCCTTGCTCCACACGGTGGTGTAGAGCTGGCCGGGCTCGATGGCCATGAGAACCGGGCGCAGACCCTGCTTGGCCATCGCCAGGAGTTCCTTGCCGCGCTGCTCCACGGTCTGGCCGAGGCTCACCTTGACGGCACCGGTGGCGGCGCCGGCGACCCAGACGGCCGCGTAGAGCGGCTTCTCGACGGTGCCGTAGACGTCGACCGAGGCGAGGCTGAGACCGGAGCCGCTGAGCTGGGTGTTGAGCTTCTGGAAGGCGTCCTTGGTCAGGTCGACCTTGGCCTCGGCCTTGCCGGAGGCCTTCTTCTCGAAGACCGCCGCGAAGATGGCGCCGGGGCCCGAGCCGGTGCCGCTGATGATGCTCGGCACAAAGCCCAGCCTCAGCTGCTCGGTGATGCGCTTCTGCAGGTCGAGGGCCGAAAGGCCCTGCAGTACGTTGACCTTGCGGGTGGTGTCCTTGACCCAGACGGACGCGTACTGGGGGTTGGCCGCGTTCGTCACGCTCAACGCCTGCGGCACGTAGCCGGACTTCAGCAACTGCTTGACGCGCTTGAGCTGCTGCAGCGGGTTGAGCCCCTGGATGGGGAGCACGTCGTCCAGCGGCAGGGCCTGCTGGACGGTCGTCGCGGGCTGCGCGGCGGCTGCAGGAGACGCGACTGCCAGCAGGGGAGCGGTGGCCGCCGCCAGAGCGGTGCTGATGGCGATGATCCTTCGGGCGCTCCGCATGATCCTCCTCGGGTAAAGGGTGTCCCATATTTTCGGGCAGGAAGGGACCATAACAGAGGATGCTAGATATTTGACCATGTGTACGGCTGATCGTGATGTTGCTGTGTCAGATCGTGTTCGTATGGAATGCGATTCGGTAACAGGGTGCGAAATGGCGGTATTTGTGCAGGTCAGGGCCGTTGTGATCGGCAAGATCATCCTGATGATGGCACGGTCTAATTTGATAATCTGGTGCTCCGAATTTGCTGCCCACCGACAATATGTAGCTTCTTCGTAAATAGGGCATCTCGGGCATTTCGGTCCCATGCTCTGGTCGGCTCAGACCTGGTCGCCGTCAAGACGCTCCATCCAGGCCTGGGCGCCGACGCCGACTTCAGACGCCGCTCCGGCGTCCGGCGGTTCGCCTGGCGTCTCCGATCCGGCGCTCGGGCGGTCCGGCGGGGAGAGCCGGCGTCCCGGGCGAGCGGCTCCCGTCCGGGGTCCACGAAGCGGCTCCTGCCGGAAAGCCTGACCCGCCGCGTGATCCGGACGCCCTCGCGCACCACGAGGTGACGACCAAGAACGCGCCGGGGGACCAGGTGCCGCTGTACCGGATGAGTCCGTCGTGCTCCACGCGGCCTTCTCCAGGGTGCCGCTGGACGCCGGCGAAGCCGACCTCCAACCGCTGGGGCTGGGCACGTTCAGAGGGCTCTCCCCTCAACGCGTGAGACGGCATTCGATCAGCCGGAAGCTGAACGTTGTCACCGCGCCCGCCGGTTCGGCTACGCTCGCCGCGTGACCGAGACCTGGGATCCTGCCGCGGAGGGGGTCATGCGACTGCCGTCGGGGCGCCTCGTGCGCGGCCGGGGGCTCAGGCACGCGCTGCCCGAAGGCCCGCTGCCCGTGTTCGGCCTCTATCTGCTCGGCCGCCGCCCGGCCGCGGTGGAGTGGCGGCACCTGTGGCTGCGCTGGCCCGACTTCTGGTTGCCGTCCGATCGGCACGCGACCGCGGAGGCCCTGAGAGAGGCGCTGCGCCGTGCCGCGTACGAACGGGTCGAGATCGCGTGCGGCGGCGGCCGGGGCCGCACCGGCACGGCGCTGGCCTGCCTGGCCGTGCTCGACGGCGTGCCCGGCAACCAGGCGGTCGCGTACGTACGCGAGCACTACGCCAAGGGCGCCGTCGAGACCCCGTGGCAGCGCCGCTTCGTCCGCGGCTTCCCCTCGGCCTAGAGGACATGTCCTCAACGGGGCCCGTCGCCCTGAACTGTCCGATGCGGAGTGGTTCGGCCGCTCCCTGATCGCCTCAGGCCCCGGCGCGGCCGGCGGGCTCCGGTTCGGCGGTGGCCGGCTCCGGGCGCGACGGTGAGCGGGCGCCGAGGGTGAGCCCCACGGCCAGGCACACCAGCGGGATCGCGGGGATGACGTACCTGATGTCATAGGCGGCCAGGAAGGGCGGCGAGGCGATCAGCGCGAGCGCCGCGACCCCGGGCAGCAGCGCGTCCCACCGCCGCCGCACCAGCGCCGCGACCAGCGCCCCGCCGAGGGCCAGCACGAGCAGCGGGAAGGGCGCGTACCCGAACCGCTGGTACGCCCGCAGCCACCCGGCGACCGGCTCCACCACCCGTGTCGCGGCCGGCCCCGCTTCGTACGACTCGGCCACGTCCCGCACCGACTCGTTGATCGGCCGCTCCGACGTCGGCAGCTTGTAGGGCGTCTTCTCGTCGACGTCCGTACGCTCCCAGCGCAGCAGTTCCGTCAGGTCGGTCGCGACCGCGGCGAGATAGTCGCCGGGCTGGGCCAGGATCGCCATCCTGCCGAACTCGCCGGCGAGCTGGTTGCGGTTGGCCGTGCCCGGCACCTTGAGCAGCGGCGAGAAGTCCTCCCAGAGCCAGTGCGGCGGGTAGGGCCGCTGCTCCACCGGCATGTTGGGGCAGAGCACGGCCAGCCGTTCGGGAGGCTTGATCACGTCGCAGTCGGCGAAGCTCATGGTCCGCGACCACAGGAAGTTGCCGTCGGCCTCGGTCAGCCCGAACTTGCCCTTCTCCACCTTGGTCCACGTCGCGTACGCGCCCAGCGGGATCGCGCCGGCGACCAGCAGCGCCACCAGCGGGCGCCAGCCGTACCGGCGGATCAGCAGGTAGGCGGCGACCAGGATGAGCAGCGGCAGCCCGACGGTCCTGGTGATGCCGGCGAGGCCGAGGAGCAGCCCGCCGACGGCGGCCGTGGTGGGGGTGACGCGCCAGACGACGAGCACGACCGCGGCGGTGACCAGCACGATGAAGATCGCGTCCGCCATGATCATGTGTTCGAGCAGCAGCATGAACTCGTCGTACAGCAGCGGCGTGACCAACAGCGCGGAGCCCCAGCCGGGCAGACCGCGCCGTCGCAGCAGCGCGTAGACGGCCACGGCGAGCCCCAGCACCAGCAGGTGCTGCAGCACCGTGACGAGGGTCAGGCTGTGTGCGGGGCGGAGCAGCGCGAGGAGCAGCGAATATCCGGACGGCCGGGTGGTGCCGGGGGCCAGCTCCTCGCGCATGAATGCGAAAGAGTCGCCGTAGAACAGCAGCGCGGGAGGGAACCCGAGTACGGCGAGCACGCGGAGCCCGATCGCGGGCAGCATGGCGATGACCAGTGCGCGATGAGCTGACATGAAAGGGCATCCTCGGAAGTCGGGGCCCCCACAATAGTGGGTGTTCCGGTCACCGGGCGGGTGCCGCCGACCTGGATCGCGGGTGAGCGGGAACTCGGCTTGCTGACGGTTTTCCCGAATGTCATTCTGGAATTGGTGCCGAGCGTCCTGGCCACTCGTCGTCGCGGAGGATGCATGACCGACCACCCGATCATCGACAAAGAAGCGCTTCGCCTGAAATATCGGGAAGAGCGTGACAAGCGGCTGCGTCCTGACGGCAACGACCAGTACCTCCGCCTCACCGGCCGCTTCGCGCACTACCTCGACGACCCCTACACCCCGCTCACCGAGCGCCCACCGAAGTCCGACCACGTGACGGTCGCCGTCATCGGCGGCGGCTTCGCCGGGCTCGTCACCGGCGCGCGGCTGAAGGAGGCCGGCGTCGGGAACGTGCGCGTCGTCGAGAAGGGCGGCGACTTCGGCGGCACGTGGTACTGGAACCGCTACCCGGGCGCGCAGTGCGACACGGCCTCGTACGTCTACATGCCGCTGCTCGAGGAGACCGGGCACATGCCGACGGAGAAGTACGCCCACGCGCCCGAGATCCTCGACCACTGCCGCCGCATCGGCGAACACTTCGGCCTGTACGACAACGCCCTCCTGCACACCGAGGTCACGAACCTCGAATGGGACGAGTCCCGCTCCCGCTGGCGCATCAGCACGAACCGGGGCGACCACTTCACCGCCCAGTTCGTCACCATGGGCATCGGCCCGCTGCACGTGCCCAAACTCCCCGGCATCCCGGGCATCCAGACGTTCCGCGGGCACGCGTTCCACACGAGCCGCTGGGACTACGCCTACACCGGCGGCGACCCGTCGGGCGCGCCCCTGGACCGGCTGGCCGGCAAGCGCGTGGCCGTCATCGGCACCGGCGCGACGGCCGTACAGTGCGTGCCGCACCTCGCGCCGGCCTGCAAGGCGCTGTACGTCTTCCAGCGCACCCCCTCGTCGGTGGACGTACGGGACAACCGGCCGACCGACCCGCAATGGTTCGCCCAGGTCGCGACCCCCGGCTGGCAGCGGCGTTGGCTGGAGAACTTCACCGCCAACCAGACCGGCGCGCTGGCCGACGAGGACCTGGTCATGGACGGCTGGACCGATCTGGCCCGCCGCGTGCGCTCGCGCATCCAGGCGCTCCCGCCCGAGGAGCGTACGACCGAGAACATGCTGGCCGCCTTCGAGGACTCCGACTTCGAGAAGATGGAGGAGATCCGCGCCCGCGTCGACGCCGTCGTCACCGACAAGGAGACCGCGGGCAAGCTCAAGGCGTGGTACCGCCAGCTCTGCAAGCGCCCGTGCTTCCACGACGAATACCTGCAGGCCTTCAACCTTCCCGGCACCCACCTCGTCGACACCGACGGCAAGGGCGTGGAACGCATCACGGAGAAGGGCGTCGTGGCCGCGGGCCGGGAGTACGACGTCGACTGCGTCATCTACGCCTCCGGCTTCGAGGTGGGCACCGACTACACCCGCCGCGCCGGCTACGAGGTGACCGGACGCGACGGGGTCAGGTTGTCGGACCACTGGGCGGAGGGCATGCGCACGCTGCACGGCATCCACGCGCACGGCTTCCCCAACGTTTTCCTCGTCCAGCCGACGCAGGGCGCGAACCTCATCTCCAACATCCCGCACAACCTCACGGAGGCGGGCAGGACCATCGCGATCATCGTGCGGCACGCCCTCGACCACGGCTACGGCGAGATCGAGGTCACCAAGGAGGCCGAGGACGCCTGGATCGAGCTGCTGCTGTCGGGCGGCGGCGGGATTCTGGGCTCACCCGACTGCACGCCGGGCTACTACAACAACGAGGGCCAGGACCTCGGGCTGCGCAGCTGGCTCAACGCCGGCTATCCGCACGGGGCCACGGCGTACTTCGGCTACATCGACCGGTGGCGCACGTCCGGAACGTTCGAAGGGCTGGAATTCCGCAACGGCGCGTAGGAGCTGCGAAAGGTACACCCTGGACTATCGCCCTGCCCTCCGCCCCTGGTTACGGTCGTAAGGTGCTCAACAGGACCGCGCTGGAGGCGCTGACCAGGCGCCCGCTGCCCTTCCTCGGGTCGTCATGGCCCTGGCGGAGTGTGGCGTACCTGATGGGCGGCGCCGTCCCCGGCGCGGCCTTCGCGCTGGCCGCCGTCGCCGCGGCGCTCATCGAGCCGCCGCAGGGCTTCGTCGTGGGGGCGGCGGTCGTGGCGGTGGCCGTGCTGCCCGTCGCCTGGTTCGAGCCGCGGAGGTTGCGGCTGGTCGACGACGTGCCCCTTCCCGAGACACGGGACCGGCGTGGGCGTGAGGTGGGGCTCGCCGTCCTGACGTTGCTCGCGATGTGGTGGATCGACCTGCTCATGGTGCTGTTCACCGTGGTGGGCCCGGTGCTGCTCATCCTCACCCCGGCCGTCCAGCCGAACGTGATGCCCGCCGTCGGGGTCGCGGTCAGCGTGGCGGGCGTGCTGCTGCTGCCCGTCGCCGCGTACACGGTCACCGCCTGGGCCGGCGCGCGCGGGGCGATGGCACGGGCGGTCCTCGTGCCGCAGGGGCCGGAGCTGAACGAGGTGCTGAGGTCCCGCGCCCGGCTGGTGGACGCGTTCGAGATGGAACGCCGCAGGATCGAGCGGGACTTGCACGACGGCGCTCAGCAGCGGCTGGTGTCCCTGTCGATGGCACTCGGCCTGGCGAGGCTGGACCTGCCCGAGGACTCGACCACCGGACGGCTGATCGGACAGGCCCACGACGAGGCCAAGCAGGCGCTCGCCGAGCTGCGCGAGCTGATCAGGGGCGTGCACTCGCAGGTGCTCACCGACCGGGGCCTGGCCGCGGCCGTACGGGACGTCGCGGGACGCTCGCCGGTGCCGGTGGACGTCGACGTCGAGCTGCTCGGACGGCTGCCCACCGCTGTGGAGGTCACCGCCTACTACGTCGTCAGCGAGGCCCTCACGAACCTCGCCAGGCACGCCCGCGCGACCAGGGGCGCCGTCACCGGCCGGACGGAACGCGGCACGCTGGTCGTCGAGGTGCGCGACGACGGCGTGGGCGGCGCCGACCCGGCACAGGGGACGGGACTGACCGGCCTGGCCGACCGGCTGGCCGTCGTGGACGGAAGACTGTCGGTGTCCAGCCCGGCAGGAGGGCCGACCCTGGTACGAGTGGAGATCCCGTGCGCATAGTGATCGCCGAGGACGCCGTCCTGCTCAGGGAGGGCCTCGTCGGGCTGCTCGAACGGTTCGGCCACACCGTGGTCGCGGGGGTCGGCGACGCGCCCGCCCTGGAGTCCGCCGTCGCCGAGCACCGCCCCGACGCCGTGGTCACCGACGTGCGCATGCCGCCCGGCTTCAGCGACGAGGGCCTGCGCGCGGCCCTGCGCCTGCGCCGCCTCCGCCCCGACCTCGCGGTGCTGGTGCTCAGCCAGTACGTCGAGCAGACGTACGCCGCCGAACTGCTCGAGTCCGGCGGCGGCGCGGGCGTGGGCTACCTGCTGAAGGACCGAATCGGCGACGTACGCGAGTTCGTCGACGCGCTGGACCGGGTGGCCGCGGGCGGCACGGTCGTCGACCCGGAGGTGGTGCGGCAGCTGCTGAGGCGGCGGCGCGACCCGCTGGGCAGGCTCACCCCGCGCGAGCAGGAAGTGCTCGGCCTGATCGCCGAAGGGCGCTCCAACGCCTCGATCGCGAAGGAACTGGTCGTCACCGACGCGGCCGTGGCCAAGCACATCGCCAACATCTTCGCCAAGCTCGACCTGCCCCCGGCCGCCGACGGTCACCGCAGGGTGCTGGCGGTGCTGGCGTACCTGCGGGGCTGATCAGGTGATGCAGAGCTCGTTGCCCTCGGGGTCGGCGATGGTGATCCACCAGTTGGGGCCCTGGCGGCCGCGGTGCAGCACCTTCGCCCCCTTGCCGGTCAGCCGCTCGACGACCGGCTCGATGTTGTCGGCCCCCACGCGTACGTCGAGGTGCACGCGGTTCTTGACCGTCTTGGCTGCGGGCACGAGCTGGAACAGCACGCGCGGCGCACGTTCGAGCCCGTCGGGGTGCCTGATGGCCGCGCCCGCCTTCCACACCAGCGCGCCGTTGTGCGTGGTGGTGTCGTCCTCGGTGGCGTGACCCTTCTCGATCATGGCGCGGATGAACGCCTCATTCGAGGGCTCCACCTGCCAGCCGAGCGCGTCGGCCCACCAGTCGGCGAGGGGATGCGGGTCGACCGTGTCGATGACGACTTGGAAGTCATATGCCATGAGTCCAATGCTAAAAGTAGGGTTCGTGGGCATGAGCGAGCAGTGGCAGGAGGTGGGGGACCGGGCCTACGTCCGGCGCCACCGGTCGTACGACATGAACGTAGGTCTGGTCGTGGGTGACGGGCACTGCCTGGTGCTGGACACCCGTACGTCCTATCGGGAGGCGGCGGACCTGATCGACGCGATCAGGAGGATCACCCCCGCCCCGTGGACGGTGGTCAACAGCCACTCCCACTTCGACCACTGCTTCGGCAACGCCCTCTTCCGCCCCGCCGAGATCTGGGGCCACGTCAGGTGCGCGGAGGAACTGGAGCTGTACGGCGATCAGCAGCGGGCCGGCGTCATCAAGGGCTCGCCGGAGCTCCGGGACGAACTGGAGGAGCTCACCATCGTGCCCCCGGACCAGACGTTCAGCACGGCGGCCGGGCTCGACATCGGCGGCCGCATGGTGCACCTGCGGCATTTCGGACTCGGGCACAGCAGCAACGACGTCGTCGTACAGGTTCCCGACGCGGGCGTGGTGTTCGCCGGTGACCTGGTGGAGGAGGGGGCACCTCCGGCGTTCAGCGACTCGTACCCGCTCGACTGGCCGGTGACCTTGGGGAAGATGCTGGAGGAGATGCCCGAGCCGGTGATCGTGCCGGGGCACGGCGCGGTGGTCGACCGGGCGTACGCGCTGGCGCAGCGCGAGGAGCTGGCCCTGGTGGCCGAGCTGGCCGAGCAGGCCCACGTGGAGGGGCTGCGCGATTTGATCAGGCGTTTCCCTTATCCGGAGGACGTGACCAGGCAGGCGATCGACCGCGCCTTCATGCAGCTCGACGCGGTCTGAGAGAGCCCGGGGTCGACACGCCGGCGTCGTCACCACCACCGGGCTGCCGCGCAGCCTCTACCACGCCGTCGAGCGGCCTGGCCGGTCTGGACGCCCATACGCGCACGCCCGAGGGCCGGCGGTTCGCCTCGTTCCAGAACACCCGGGTACGGCAGCCGTGAAGAGGCTCACCTAGGCTTCCAGCATGCAATGGGAACCGCTGACACGGGAGGACGCCCGGCCCCTGGCCGAACTCTGGGCCGCCATCGAGGCCGAGGACATGACCGGCGCCGTCTACGGCGTCGACGATGTGGCGGAGCGGCTCGGCTCCCGCCTGCTCGACCTGACCGAGGGCACGCTGGCGGCCAGGGACGGCGACCGGATCGTCGCCTTCGGCTGCCTCCCGGCCCGTCAGTCCGCCGGGGAGACGCACCTGATGCACCTGTGGGGCGGCGTGCACCCGGCCCACCGGAGGCGGGGGCTCGGCCGGCGGGTCATCGACTGGAGCCTGCGCGCGGCGCCCAGGGTGAGCGCGAAGCCCTACCCCGGGCTGCCCGTGGAGATCACGTTCGACGTCTACGACGACCTGCCGGGCACCCGGGCGCTCGCGGAGGGCGCCGGATTCACGGCCGCGCGCTATTTCGCCCGCATGGAGCGGTCCCTGACCGGCGACCTGCCCCCGGTGCGCCCGCCAGAGGGCGTCTCGATCGCCACCTGGTCGCCCGAGCTCGACGACGGAGTGCGCCACGTGCGCAACGAGGCGTTCCGCGACCACTGGGGCAGCGTGCCGCACACCCCCGAGAGCTGGCGGCACTCGATCACCGGCTCCCGCAACTTCGTCCCCGAGGCCACGTTCGTCGCCCTGGCGGGTGAGCGGCCGGTGGGCGGGCTGGTCACCCACTTCTTCGACCGGAAGTACGCGCTGACCGGTGAGCGCCAGGCCTGGATCCAGATCGTCGCCACGCTGAAGGAGTGGCGCGGCAGGGGCGTGGCCGGCACGCTGATCGCCCACGCCCTGTCCGCCTTCGCCGAGCAGGGCTATACCAGCACCGGGCTCGGCGTCGACGCCCACAACCCCACCGGTGCGGTCAGCGTCTACACCGGGTCGGGCTTCGCCGTCACGAGACGCTGCACCAGTTACCTCCGCTCTCTTCCCGCGGCTAGCCAGGAGTCCGGGGAAATTTCGCGATAAATCCGGCATCTTCGTACACCAGGGTGCCGTCGTGCAGGGCGGCGATGTCGCGAGCGATCGAAAGCCCCAGCCCAGCCCCGCCCGCGTCACGGGCGCGGGCCTCGTCCAGCCGGGTGAACCGGTCGAAAACCGCCTCCCGGTGCTCCGGCGGAATGCCGGGCCCATCGTCGGCCACCTCCAGCACCGCCTGCTCGCCCTCCACGCGGACCCCCACCCGCACGGTCGAGGCCGCGTGCCGGACGGCGTTGTCGACCAGGTTGGTCACCAGACGGTCGAGATGCGCGCGTGAGCCCTTCATCACCACGTCGGGCTCGACGTCGAGCTCCACCCGCACGTCGGGCCGCCGCATCGCCCGCAGCGACTCCTCCGCCGCCACCTGCCCCAGATCCAGCTCCGCCGTACGCGGCGGCTCACCCGCGTCCAGCTTGGCCAGCATCAGCAGGTCGGCGGCCAGCGACTGCAGGCGTTCCACGTCGGCCAGCGCCTCCTTGGTGAGCTCGCTCCGCTCGGCCAGCTCCAGCCGGGCGCGCAGGGTGGCGATCGGGCTGCGCAACTCGTGCGCCGCGTCGGCGACGAACCTCTTGTGCGTGCCGACCGCCGTCTCCAGCCGGTCGAGCGTCGCGTTCACCGTGGTGGCCAGCGCGGCGATCTCGTCCTTGGAAGCGGGGACGGGCACCCGCTGGTGCAGATCTCGCGCCGTGATGTCGGCCACCTTCGCCCTGACCGCGGCCACGGGGGCCAGCGCGCGGCCCACCGAGAACCACGTCATCCCCGCCACCACGACCAGCACGGCGGGCACGCCGGGCAGCAGCGCGGCGTACAGCGTGTTCAGGGCGTCCTCGGCGCTCGCCAGGCTGACCCGGGACCACAACATCGCAGGGCCGCCTTCGGTGCGCACCTCGACGCCCGCGACAGCGTACTGGCCGGGCTCGGCCCAGTCGACGGTCGGGGCGGGAGCGACCTTCGCCCTGGTCACCAGGACGTCAGGGTCGGCGATCCCGGCCATCGCGCCGTCGTCGGTGTGGATCAGCTCCCTCGTGCCCTTCGCGGGCGCCCGCTGAATCTCCAGCGGCTCCGCCTTCCGCGCGGGGCGGAACCCGCCCTCCTCCGCCGGCACGACGGACAAGGTCTGCGCGTACGGCACCGCCTCCACGGCCTTCCGGACCGCCGCGGCGTCGGCACTGCGCTCCAGGCTGCCCCGCAGCATCGCCACCAGCCCCAGGGCGACGGCGCCGAGCGCGAGCGCCACCACGAGCGTCGCCGCCGCGGTCGCCCGCAGCCGTACGGACGACAACCCCGAAGCCGACCGCCTCGAACCCTGCCGCCCTGTGGACGTCGGCCCTGTGGACGGCGGTCCCGGGAACGACAACCCTCGGAACGACGGCACCGGGATCGGGAGCCTCAGCCTTCTCATGCCGCCTCCAACCGGTATCCGGCCCCGCGTACCGTCATGAGTGTCGTCCGGCCGAACGGCACGTCGATCTTGCGGCGCAGAGCGCTGATGTAGACCTCGACGATGTTCGGGTCGCCGTCGTAGGTGAAGTCCCACGCCTGGGCCAGCAGTTCGCTCTTGGACACCACCTCGCCGGCCCGCCGCGCCAGCGCGTGCAGCACCGCGAACTCCTTCGGCGTCAAAGAGATCTCCGCCTCTCCCCGGTGGCAGCGCAGCCCCGCCGGGTCGATGACCAGGTCGCCCACGCTGATCGACACGGGCCGCTCCCGCCCGCCCCGCCGTACCAGCGCGCGCAGCCTGGCCAGCAGCACCACGTAGGAGAACGGCTTGGCGAGGTAGTCGTCGGCGCCGTTGTCGAGCGCCTCGGCCTCGTCGTAGATGCCGTCCTTGGCGGTGAGCATCATGATCGGCGTCCAGTCGCCCGCCTCGCGCAGCTTGGAGCAGACGGCGTAGCCGTTCATCCTGGGCAGCATCACGTCGAGCACGATCACGTCGTACGTGTTCTCGGTGGCCATCCAGAGCCCGTCGCGCCCGTCGTGCGCCACGTCCACCGCGAAGCCCTCACCGGCCAGGCCGCCCTTCACCAGGTCGGCCAGCCGCTCCTCGTCCTCCACCAGTAACACTCGCACAGGCACCAGAGTGCCGCAGTGCACCTAAAGCCAACCTGAAGATCGTTTCGGGTCCCTTCAGCGTCGCTTCAGGTACACGCGAGCACTCTCGGATGCGTTCCATCGAACCTCGAGTGAGGAGAACCATGATCAAGCGACGTCTCGCGGTGCTCGCCGCGGTCGCCGGCCTGGCCGTCACGGGTCTGGCCGGCTCGGCCATGGCCGACGAGCCCTCCAGCTTCGCGGATCTCACCGCGGGCACCAAGGTGATCTGCAAGACGAGTGACGGCAAGACCATCGAGGTGGTCAGGGCCATGCCCGCCGAGGGTGCCAAGCCGACCGCTCCTGACCGAGCGACGGCCAGGGTCGAGCGGGCCAAGCCTGCCGAGGTGACGGCCCCGGTCAAGCCCGAGCACAGGGAGACGGTGGAGATTCAGGCATCTGCGAAGGGCGTGAAGCTGCCCGAGGGCGAGGCGCGCCGCGGCGTGCGCGCCGACGCCGACACGTGGAAGCCCGCCCTACCGGCCGACGGGATCATGGTCAGGGCCGGCGAGGGGCCGCACAAGACCGTCAAGATCGAGTGCAAGAAGGCCGAGTGACCAGGTCACACCACTGACGGGGGAACCTCGCACAACGGAAGCGCGCCCCCTGTCGACAGGGGGCGCGCTTCCCAGCGAACTCAGGACATCTCGCGAGATGCCTCGTCCGCCTTGTCGGAGGCCTTCGCGGCCATCCGGTCCGCCGACTCCGCGGCTGTGCTCGCATTCTCATTGACCCAGCGTGACGCATCGCTAGCGGAGTCCTTCATGTGCTCGGTCCACTGCTGGGCGTTGCGGCGGTAGAACATGTAGCCGATCGACCCCACCGTAAGGCCGGTCAGCAGCATGAGCATCGGCCACCGCCGCGACCGTTCGGGCTTGGGATCGATCCTCCTGGCCGCCGTGGTCAGCATGTGGCTGACCTTGGGGGCGAGTTGTTCCTCGACACCGTGTGCCGCGGACTCCAGCCGCGGCGCCGCCCAGTAGCGGGCGTCCTCGATGCGCCGGGCGGTGACCACTTTGGCCTGGTCCGCCATCGGCGCCATACGGTGGCCGGTTCGTACGGCCTGGGCCTTCATCCGGCCCATCCACGTGGCGGGAACCTCCATGACCACGCGGCGTCTTCTCATTGTCAGGGACACGACAACCTCCCCTGTCGTTGGGTGCCCGAGCCTGACCTTCCCTGGACAAGAGGGCTCAATCATGGCCGTCCGTGGGAGGATGGCCCGGGCTGGGCCGTACGGCCTCAGCCCTGAGAACATGACAAACCGACCCTGTACATAGAGGGAGGCAGCTGTCTCGTGGCTGAGAAGCTGATCGCTAACCTGAACACCAATCACGGCACCGTCAAAATAGAGCTCTTTCCCAACAAGGCCCCGAAGACGGTGCGAAACTTCGTCGAGCTCGCGGAGGGCACGCGCGAGTGGACCCACCCGGGCACCGGCGAGAAGAGCACCGGCCGCTTCTACGACGGCACGATCTTCCACCGGGTGATCTCGGGCTTCATGATCCAGGGCGGTGACCCGCTGGGCCAGGGCGTCGGCGGCCCCGGCTACGACTTCGACGACGAGATCCACCCCGAGCTGCTCTTCGACCGCCCCTATCTGCTGGCCATGGCCAACGCGGGCATCCGCTTCGGCAAGGGCACCAACGGCTCGCAGTTCTTCGTCACGGTCCAGGCGCCGCTGCGGCACCTCAACGGCAAGCACACCATCTTCGGCGAGGTCGTCGAGGGCCGGGAGGTGGTCGACGCCATCGCGAAGACCCGCACCGACGGCAACGACCGCCCCGTGGAGGACGTCGTGCTGGAGTCGGTCACCATCGACCGCGTTCCTGCCTGACCTCCGCGCACCAGCACGCTCCGGCGCGTCGAGGCCGTCCGATCGGCGGCGGCCTCGCCGGAGCGCGGGCGCTCGCGGTCACGCGGCATCCCCGCGCAAGCCTTAGGCTTCGGTCATGACCAGCCAGCCGCCGAGCCCGCCCCCGCAGCCCGAGCAGCCCGCTGAGGCGGTGCCCACCTGCTACCGGCACCCCGACAAGGAGACCTGGGTACGCTGCCAGCGGTGCGAGCGTCCCATCTGCCCCGACTGCATGCGTGACGCGGCGGTCGGCTTCCAGTGCCCCGAATGCGTGGCCGAGGGCAACAAGGGCATCCGCCAGGCCAGATCCACCTTCGGCGGCGGCATCGTACGCACGCCGATCGTGACGTACACGATCCTGGTCATCAACGTCGTGGTGTTCGGCGTGCAGTATGTCGCCGGCGGCGCGATCACCGGTGAACTGGCCATGTGGCCCGCAGGCGTCGCCCTGCTCGACGAATATCACCGGCTGATCACCGCCGCGTTCGTGCACAGCGGCGTGTTCCACATCCTGTTCAACTGCTGGGCGCTCTATGTCATCGGCCCCTACCTGGAGCGCGCCTTCGGGCACGCACGCTTCGTCGCCATCTATCTGATCAGCGCGTTCGGCGGCTCGGCGCTCGGCCTCTGGGTCGACCCGATCAACCAGCCCACGGTCGGCGCGTCCGGAGCCATCTTCGGCCTGTTCGGAGCGGTGTTCGTGGTGGGCCGCAAGCTCAGCATGGACGTGCGCGGCATCGCCGTGCTCATCGTGATCAACCTGGTGATCACCTTCGTCTTCCCCAACATCAGCTGGACAGGACACATCGGCGGGCTGATCACGGGCGCGCTGCTGGCGGGGGCGCTGGCCTACGCCCCCAAGAACAACAGGACCCTGTGGCAGGTGCTGGCGATCGGCGGAGCGCTGATCCTGCTGGCGGTGCTCATAGTGGTCAGGGTGTCGGCCATCCTGGCCATGAGCTGAGCTTCCCCAGGCTGTGGAAAAGACTGTGGAAAGAACTAACGCCAGCGGGTGGAAAGCACCACACCGAAGATGATGAAAACAAACCCGATCAGCAGATTCCAGTTCTGGAGGTCGCCGATGAAGGGGGTCTGCGGCGCGACGTAATAAACGGCGATCCACAGGATGCCGACGATCCACGCCGTGACCATGGTGGGCGCGAGCCAGCGGGGGCTGACCTTGACCTGCTGGGACCTCTGCGGCGGGGTGTAAACCGCCTTCTTGCGAGCCTTCGACTTGGGCACTGGGTAACTCCTGCTGAGGGCCTGGGCTTCCGGATCGTCCACAGGCCTTTCGGTAAGCGTAGTTCAAGCGCGGTAGTGCGAGCGTGCCAAGGATAGTCGCCACGCGCATGACATGGCGATCCCCGGAGCCCGCATCGTCCAGGAATACCCTGATCGCATGCGGGCCATGCTCCGGGCCGTGGGGGAGACGAGCATCACCGCGGGCCTCATCCTCATGCTGTTCTGCGCCTACCTCCTCTGGGGCACCGGCGCCTACACCCAGCAGCAGCAACTGCTGCTCCAGAGCGAGCTGGCGGCCGACAGGGCGGCACGGGAGCGCCTGAGTGCGGTCAGGCCCGGCGAGGCCCTCGCCGTGCTGCGCATCCCCGCGCTGGGCCGCGACTACGAGTACGCCATCGTCGAAGGCGTCGGCACCGCCCACCTGAAACGCGGCCCTGGCCACTACCCCGACAGCGCCCTTCCCGGCCAGGTCGGCAACTTCGTGTTGTCGGGACACCGCACGACGTACGCGGCCCCGTTCAACGAGATCGACGAGCTCGAACGCGAGGACGAGATCGTCGTGGAGACCCGCGAGGCCCGCTACACCTACCGCGTCACCTCCCAGGACATCGTGCGACCCGACGAGGTGGACGTGCTCGCCCCCGTGCCCGGCAAACCCGGCATCCGCCCCGTACGCGCCTTCATCACCCTGACCACGTGCCACCCCGAGTACTCGGCCGCCGAGCGCCTCATCGTGTACGGCGTGCTCAAGGAGAGCGAACCTCGAGAGGAGTGACATGTACGCCTGGCTCTGGCGCAAGCTGCCCGGCACCACGCGCACCAGGGTGCTGACGGCCCTGGCGCTGGTCGCCGCGGCCGTGGCCGTACTCTGGTGGGTGGTGTTCCCGCTCTTCGAGCCCGTGGTGACGCTGGACGAGGTGACCGTCAGGAAATGATCCGTGTGCTGGTGGTGGACAACCACGACAGCTTCGTCCACACCATCGTTCAGTACCTGCGCGAGCTGGGGGCCGACTGCGACGTGCGGTCGCGTGACGACGTGGCCGTGCGAGACGCCGACGGCTTCGACGGCGTGCTCGTCAGCCCCGGGCCCGGCACGCCAGAGGCGGCTGGTGTGAGCGTCCCTCTGGTCCACCACGCGGTCGTGCGCAAGCTGCCGCTGCTCGGCGTCTGCCTCGGCCACCAGGCCATCGCCATCGCCCACGGCGCCACCGTGGCCCGCGCTCCCGACCTCTTCCACGGGCAGACCAGCGCCGTCGTCCACGACGGCGAGGGCGTGTTCGAGACGCTGCCCTCCCCCGTGCGGATGACCCGCTACCACTCGCTCGCCGTGCTGCCCGGCACGGTGCCCGACGTGCTCGACGTGACCGCCCGCACCCGCGACGGCGTCATCATGGGCCTGCGCCACCGCCGGGCGCCCGTCGAAGGCATCCAGTTCCATCCCGAGTCCGTGTTGTCGGAGCACGGTCACCGGCTGCTCGGCAATTGGCTGCGCCGGATCGTGTAACAAACCTCTCCTGCCGGACGACAGACAAGTGAGCGTCCCCGCCGTTGCCCCCGAGCGGCGGGGGCGCTTTTGTGTCCGCGCGACATGACGAAGGGCCGCCCACCCCGAGGGGATGGACGGCCCTGTCACGTGCGAGCCTCAGCCGAGGCCGCCGTCGCCGATCGGGTTGTCGTCGGCCGGCGGCTCGTCCTCCGTCGGGAAATCTTCCGTCGGTTCCTCGTCCGGCGGGAATTCGTCCGTGGGGAACTCATCGCTCGGCGGCGGCTCCGTGGCGGTGTCGCCGGGACCGGTGGACACCACGATCGTGATCGTCGTGTCCTGCGGCAGCTTGGTGCCCTCGCCGGGGTTCTGCTGGATGACCGTGCCCGCGGGCTGCTCGTTGGGCTGCTCGGAGACCTTGACCTTGAACCCGGAGCTCTTGATCTGGGAACTCGCGTCCTCCTGGGTGAGCCCGATCACGCTGGGCACCTCGGCCAGTTCCTTCGGCACGAAGAGGGTGACGGTGCCGCCCTTCTCCAGCGACTCGCCCGCCTTCGGCCTGGTGTCGATGACCGTGCCCTGCTCCTTGGCGGAGTTTCTGGCCTTGACCGTGCCGCGCAGCCCCGCCGACTCCAGGGCCGCCATGGCGTCCGCCTGCGGCATGCCGATGAGGTTGGCCGGCACCTTGACCCGCTCGGTGCCCTTCGACACGAACAGCTTGACGCTGGCGCCCTTGTCGACCTTGGCGCCGGCGGGGGGCTCCGTCTTGATGACGGTGCCCTTCTCGACGTCGGAGCTGAACTCCTGCGTCACCTGGACGCTGAGCCCCAGGCGCTTGAGCTGTTGCTCGGCGTACGTGCCCTTCTGCGTGGTCAGCTCGGGGATCGCGATCTGCGTGTCGGCCGGTGTGTCCTTGGAGCCGAACACCAGGTAGCCGGCCGTGATGAACCCACCGATGATCAGCAGCGGGATCACGATCCACATCGCGGTCTTGACCGCGTTGCCGCCACCGCCGCCGGCAGCCCTGCGCCGGCCGCCCCGGCCGCCGCCGTCGCCCTCGTCATATTCGTAGGGCGGGATCGCGCCGCTGCGCTGCGTGGCCGGCCCGCCGGATGTCTGGGGCGCGGTCATCATGCGCGTGCCCTGGCCGTAGTCGCCGGTCATCGCCATCGTCTGGGCGTCGACCGGCATGCCGGACATCGCCCGCTGGATGTCGGCCCGCATCTCGCCCGCGCTCTGGTAGCGGTGCGCCGGGTCCTTCGCCATGGCCTTCAGCACGATGGCGTCGGCCCACGGGGGGATCTCGCGGTCGATCTGGGAGGGCGGGATCGGCTCCTCGCGCACGTGCTGGTAGGCGATCGCGACAGGCGAGTCGCCGGTGAACGGCGGCTGGCCCGTCAGCAGCTCGTAGAGCACGCAGCCGGTGGAGTAGATGTCGCTGCGGGCGTCGACCCGCTCGCCCCGCGCCTGCTCGGGCGACAGGTATTGGGCGGTGCCGATCACCTGCGCCGTCTGCGTCATGGTGGCGGCGGAGTCGGCCATGGCCCGCGCGATGCCGAAGTCCATCACCTTGACGTCGCCGGCCCGCGTGATCATCACGTTGGCCGGCTTGATGTCGCGGTGCACGATGCCGCCGCGATGGCTGTAGTCGAGGGCCCTGAGGATGCCGTCGACCAGCTCGACCGCGCGCTCGGGCAGCAACCGCCGATCCTGGCGCAGCAGGTCGCGCAGAGTCCGGCCGTCGACGTACTCCATCACGATGTACGGCACGGGGGTGCCGTCGGTGACGTCTTCGCCGGTGTCGTAGACGGCGACCACGGCAGGGTGGTTGAGTGAGGCCGCAGACTGCGCCTCGCGGCGGAACCGGGCCTGGAACGTGTGGTCGCGAGCCAGGTCGGACCGGAGCGTTTTGATCGCGACTATGCGGTCCAGCCGGATGTCTCGGGCGCGATACACCTCGGCCATGCCGCCGCGCCCGACGACACCGTCGAGCTCGTAACGACCTCCGAGTAGCCGAGGCTGAGTCATTTCCTGCACTGTCCCTTACCGTTCATCTTGGGTACCGGCCTGCTCGGGGGGCCGCCGGTGTCCATCATCGACCCCATTGCGCGTCACGTCTGCTCCTTGGGCGGGTTTGTCTCACCCGGGTCCGGCGAGGCGGTGGGTGTCGGGGTAGTCGGTGTGGTGGTGGGCGTAGGGGTCGGTGTGGGCGTAGGGGTCCGCGTCGTCCGTGTGGGTGTCGGTCTTGGCGTCGGCTTCTTGCTGGGTGTTGCCGACTTGCTTACCGTAGCCGACCGAGAGGGTATAGGCCGTTGCGACTTCACCGGAAGCGCCGGAGGCCGCTTGGTGCGCTTCTTCTTCGCGGGTGGGGTCCGCTGGGGCGTCAGCGGCGGCGACTCGCTCGGCTCGGCCACCTCGGGCGTCGGCGGGGGCGGCTGGCGGTTGGCGAAGGTGACGGCGCTGAGCCCGACCGCGGCCACGCAGCCCGCCGTGGCCACCACGGCCAGCGTCCGCGCGCCCTTGCGGCGCCTGCGGGCCGGCGGGCCGTGCGGCTCGGTGGCCGTGGCGATGCGGTCGGTCGCCTGCTGGTCCTCCGGCGACGACTCCGGCGACGACTCGCGTACGCGGAAGCCGCCCGGGTCGGTGAGCATGCTGAGGTCGGCGCCGGACCGGGCGCCGGCCAGCGACTCGCGCAGCACGTGGGCCCGGTCGGCCAGTTCGAGCGCCGTGGCCGGGCGCTGCCCCGGCTCCTTCGCCAGCAGCGCCATGACCAGCTCGCGCACCTGCGACGGGACGTCCACGCCGAGCGGCGGCGGCGGCTCGTTGAGGTGCTGCAGGGCGATCGCCACCTGGGTGTCGCCGCGGAACGGCGTGCGCCCCGCCAGGCACTCGTAGGCCACCACGCCGAGGGAGTAGAGGTCGGTGGAGGGCGTGAGCGGGAAACCCTGCGCCTGCTCGGGGCTGACGTACTGGGCCGTGCCCAGCACCGTGCCCGTCTGCGTCACCGGCGCCGCCTCCAGGGCCCGCGCGATGCCGAAGTCGGTCACCTTGATGGTGCCCTCGGGCGTGACCAGCAGGTTGCCCGGCTTGATGTCGCGGTGGATGATCCCGGAGGAGTGGGCGGCGTGCAGGGCCCGGGCCGTCTGGTGCACGACGTCGAGCGCCACCTCGGCCCCGAGCGCGCCGTTGCGCGCCAGGATGGCCGACAGCGGCTCGCCCTGCACCAGCTCCATCACCAGATAGGCGAGGTCGTTCTCCTCGCCGTAGTCGAAGATCTGCGCCACCCCGGGATCGGCCAGCGCCGCGGTGAGCCTCGCCTCGTTGCGGAAACGCTCGCGGAAGGTGGGGTCCGCGTGGATGTGGCTGCGCAGGATCTTCACCGCCACCTCGCGCCCGAGCAACTCGTCACGGGCACGCCAGACCTCTCCCATACCGCCGGTGGCGATGCGGGAGATCAGGAGGTAGCGGTTACGGAGCCGCATGGTCCAGCAGGTTACCGTCACTCACTTGTTCAGCACCGCCTCCATCACGGCCTTGCCGATCGGCGCGGCGGTACCGCCGCCCGTCGCCTCCGCGCCGACGTTGGCCGCACCCGACTCGACGATGACCGCCAGGGCCACCTTCGGGTCCTCGGCCGGGGCGAAGGAGATGAACCAGGCGTGCGGAGGCTGGCCGTCGGCCGTCTCCGCGGTGCCCGTCTTGCCCGCCACTTGGACGCCGGGCACCTGCGCCCGGTTGGCGGTGCCGTTGCTGACGACGCTCACCATCATGTCGCGCAGCTTGGCCGCCGTCTCGGTGCTGACCGCCTCGCTCAGCTCTTCCTGCTCGGCGTCTTCGATCGAGTCGCCCTTGGAGTCGGTGACTTTTTTCACGAGGTACGGCTTCATCACCGTGCCCTCGTTGGCGATGCCCGCGGAGATCATGGCCATCTGCAGCGGCGTCATCTGGTTGCTGCGCTGCCCGATGGAGGCCATCGCGACGGCGGCCGCGTCCTCACGCGGGCCGAAGTCGCTCTTGGCCACGCTCATCGGGACCGCGAACTGCTCGCCCATGCCGAACTTGACCGACTGTTCCTGCACCTTGTCGTAGCCCAGCTCGATGCCCATCTTGCCGAACGGCGTGTTGCACGAGCGCTCCAGCGCGAACACCAGCGTGACCTGTCCGCTGCCGCAGGCGGCGCCGCCGTAGTTGGGCAGGCTGATGTTCGTGTTGGGCAGCGGGAGCCGCTGCGGCGCCTCCACGGTGGTCTGGGGGCCCCGCGAGGAGTCGTCCTCCAGGTAGGCCGCCATGGTCACGACCTTGAACGTCGAGCCGGGCGGGTAGGTGCGGTCGATGGTGCGGTTGAGCAACGGCTGGCCCTTTTCTTTGGCCAGTTCGTCGTAGCGCGGGAACACCTTGCTCTTGTCGGTCACCGACAGCTCGGCGGGGTCGTAGGTCGGCAGCGAGACCATCGCCAGGATCGCGCCGGTCTTCGGGTCGAGCGCGACGACGGCGCCGCGCTTGCCGCTCTGGCTCAGCGCGTCGTAGGCGGCCTTCTGCACCCTGGGGTTGATCGTGACCTCGACGTTGGCGCCCTTGGTCGGCTCGCCGGTGAACAGGTCGATGCTCCGCCTCAGCAGCAGGTCGGCGCTGGAGCCGTCGAGCAGTTTGTTCTGGGTGCCCTCGATGGCGCTCGCGCTCTCCGGCGAGAAGAAGCCGGTGACGTGCGCGTAGAGCTCTGCCTCCGGGTATTTCCTGACGAACCTGAACTGGCTGCTCTCGGTCTCGACGGACTGCGCGATCACCTTGCCGCCGGCGGTGATGCGGCCGCGCTCGATGGCGTAACGGTCGTAGTAGTTACGGGTGTTACGGGCATCGGTGCGCAGGTCTTCGGCCCGTACGGCCTGCAGGAGGTTCACATTGATCATCAGAAGCGCGAACATGGCCAGGCAGGCGACGGCCGTGCGCTTGAGCGTGCTGTTCATCGCTGGAACACCTGCGTCATTCCTTCGTTCTGGATCGCCTGGGGCGGGGGCTTACGCGCCGCATCCGACATGCGTACCAATAGCGCGATAAGGATCCAGTTAGCCAGCAGCGCCGAGCCACCCTGCGACATGAAGGGAGTCACCAGGCCGGTCAGGGGAATCAGGTTGGTCACGCCGCCCACGATGATGAACACCTGCCAGGCGAGGATGAACGACAGGCCGCCCGCGAGCAGCTTGGAGAACGGGTCACGGGCCGCCAGCGAGGTGCGCAGGCCCCGCTGCACCACCAGGGCGTAGAGCATGAGCAGCGCCATCAGGCCGGTCAGGCCCAGCTCCTCGCCCATCGCGGCGAAGATGAAGTCGGAGAAGGCCAGCGGGATCAGCTCGGGATGCCCCTGACCGAGCCCCGTGCCGAGGATGCCGCCCGAGCCCATGGCGAACAGGCCCTGCATGAGCTGCGCGCTGCCGCCGACCCGGTCGAAGAGCGCGGGGTCGCTCGGGTTGAGGAAGACCTCGAACCGTTGCTGGACGTGGTCGAAGACCAGGCCGGCCAGGATGGCGCCGCCCGCGAAGAGCAGGATGCCGATGATCACCCAGGAGACGCGCTGCGTGGCGATGTAGAGCAGGGCGATGAACGTGCCGAACAACAGCAGTGAGGATCCCAGGTCCTTCTGCATCACCAGGACGCCGAGGCTGACGCCCCACGTGATGAGGACCGGGCCCAGGTCACGTGCGCGCGGCAGGTCGATGAAGAGCAGCCGCCTCCCGGCGAGGGCGAGCACGTCGCGCTTGGCGACCAGATAGCCGGCGAAGAAGATGACCAGCGCCAGCTTGGCGAACTCGGCAGGCTGGAGCTGGCCCAGACCGGGGATGCCGATCCAGATCCTGGCGCCGTTGAGCTCCTGGCCGAGGAACGGGATCAACGGCGAGACCAGCAGGATCAGGCCCAAGGCGCCCGCCGTGTAGGTCAGCCGCTGCAGGGCGCGGTGGTCACGCAGGAAGATCAGAGTGAGGCTGAACAGCACGATGCCGACGAGTGTCCACATCAGCTGGGAATTGGGCGAGGCGAGCGTGGCGGAGGGCAGATTCGAGTCGGACTCGGAGAGCCGGAAGATCATGACCAGGCCGAGCCCGTTGATCAGCGTCACCAGCGGCAGGATCAGCGGATCGGCCCAGGGTGCGAACTTGGCCAGCACCAGGTAGGCGGCCAGCATCAGCCCGCCCAGGCTCAGGCCGTACGTCAGCATCCCCGACGGGATCGCGTCGTCCATCGCAAGGCCCACGTTGGCGTACGCGCCCATGACGACCAGCACCGCGAGAGCGAGCATGATCAGCTGGGCCCCGCGGCGCTTGGCCGGCATCGGGACCGGTTCGGGGGCGACGTCGCTCATCTATTGCTGCTGTTTCGTCTTGGTCGCGCTCGCGGTCGGCGCGGGCGACGTGCTGGCGGACGGGGACGTTTCGCTCTGCTGGTCCTCGGAGAACTTCAACGCGTTGATCCTCGTGATGCCTTCGTCGACAGTGGTGACGGGGAAGGTGCTCTTGATGAGCGCCTGATCCGCCTCCGACAGCTGGGAGAGCTGCCGGCCAGTGGGCCGCGAGACCTCGAAGAGCTGGAACGGGCCCACCTCGACCTTGATCCCCTGGAACACGACCACCTCGTCGCCCCTCGCACCGACGAAGAACTGGTCCTGGGTCCACTGATATCCAAAGTAACCGCCGACGCCGACGGCGAGCGTGCCGATGCCGAGCACGGTGACCAGCACGGGCCACAGACGACGACGGCCCGACCGCCGGGACGCCTGCGCCACCGGCTCGTCGAAGCCGTCGTCATCAGCGATCACCGGCTGGGGTGCGGTCACCGCCCCGGCTCGCCCAGGCGGCTCGGCGTCCTCTGAGCCTCCGCGCAGCCGGTTCATGCCCGCGGCGCCCACGACGGCGGCGTCACCCGGCACCTGCTGCCCTTCGGTGATGTCGAGCACGTCGGCCAGCACGCACGTGATGTTGTCGGGCCCGCCACCTCTGTTCGCCAGGTCGATGAGCTGGCGGACGACCTCTTCAGGGTCGTCGATGTTGGTGAGCGTGGCGTGCAGCGTCTCCGCGCTCACCACTCCCGACAGGCCGTCGGAACACAGAAGGTAGCGGTCGCCCACCTGCGCCTCGCGGAGCGTGAGGTCGGGATCGACCTCGCCACTGCCGTCGAGCGCGCGCAGCAGGATCGACCGCTGCGGGTGCGTGGCCGCCTCCTCCGGCGTGATGCGCCCGTCGTCGACGAGCTGCTGGACCAGCGTGTGGTCATGGGTGATCTGGTAGAGCTCCCCGCGTCTGAGCAGGTAAGCGCGCGAGTCGCCGACATGCACCAGGGCGACCTGGGTGCCGTGCCAGAGCATGGCCGTGAGAGTCGTGCCCATGCCCTTGAGGCTGGGATCCCGCCCCACCATCTCGTGCAGCTTGCGGTTGGCGTCGCGTACGGCTGCCTCGATGGCGTTGAGCAGGTCACCCCCCTGTTGAGCCTCTTCCAGAGAGGCCATGGCGTCGATGGCGACTGAGCTCGCCACCTCGCCGTGTGCGTGCCCGCCCATGCCGTCGGCGACGGCGAGCAGGCGGCCGCTAGCGTACGCCGAGTCCTCGTTCCCTTCGCGGAGGAGGCCGACGTCCGAGCGGGCGGCGTAGCGGAGTGCGATGGTCATTTGCGCAATTCAATGACTGTCTTGCCGACGCGGATCGGAACACCGAGCGGCACCGGGGTCGGGCGGGTGACTTTCGAGCGGTCGAGATACGTGCCGTTCGTCGAACCGAGATCTTCCACGATCCACTGACCGTCCTGAGGGAAGAGCCGGGCATGCCGGCTGGATGCGTAGTCGTCGCTGACTACCAGCGTGGCGTCATTCGCCCGGCCAATGGTGATGGGCGTCTCCGTGAGGTTAATGGTGGTGCCTTGCAGGGGGCCACCGGTAACGACGAGCTGGCGTGGCTCACCCTTCTTGTTCTTGGGTTTGGCCGCGGGTTTGGCGGGTTTCGCGCCTTTGCGTGGGCCTGCGGGAGCCGTGCGTGAACCGAACAAGTCAGTCCGGATCACGCCGACTGCGGCAATGACGAAAAACCACAGCACCGCCAGGAAGGCGAGCCGGATCAGCAGCAGCGTGAGCTCGGACATGGACCGTCTGTCTACCCCTAATCGCGCCGGAACACCAGAGTCGTGCGCCCCAACGTCACTCGCGTGCCGTTCTGGAGCTCGATCCTGCGTACCGGCTGGCCATTGACAAAAGTGCCGTTCGTCGACCCGAGATCGACGAGAGCCACGAGCTGGCCCTCGACACGCAACTCCGCGTGATGACGCGAAACGCCCGGATCGACCAGGCGAAGATCGCAGTCGGTGCCCCTGCCGAGCAAGGTCACCGGAGTGGTGAGCTCGTAGGAACGGTCGCCCTGCGGGTCGTCCTGGGTGGAGACGAGCAGCCTGGGCCGCCCCTGGAACGCGTGCGGCCGCGACGGAGGCAGGTCGCTCGCCGGCTGGCGGATCTCGTCCTGCTCGACCGTGGCGCCGCGGATGACGCCCGACCTGATGCGGAACAGCCCGACAGCCAGGTCGCCCGCTGTCTCGAAACGCACCCGGACCGGTCCCACGAAGGAGTAGCCCTGCTCCTTTGCGTACTCCCTGGCGAGGTTGGCCAGTTCGTGACTGATGCTGTCGGCGTAGACCTCAAGCCGCTCGCTGTCGGTCGTGGACAGCTCAACCACGAAGTCGTTGGGCACGAGCGTGCGACCTTGGGCGACGATCGCCGCACGCTCATCCATCTCCCGCTGAACCGCGCTGGCGACCTCGACCGGCTGAAGGTCAGATTTGAACGCCCGCGCAAAGGCTCCCTCAACCAAGCCTTCGAGCCTTCGCTCGAAGCGCTGAAGGACTCCCACCGGGTACCTCCCTTCCTCCGTGCATATGATCGCGGCCCCCAGACGCTCGTGGCGCCCGGTTCCCGCTCGTTCCACTTCACGGCGTCTCTGGCGCTCGTCAGCTGTCGCGCCCAGCTCCTCCGCTCCCGTGTCTTATGCGATCGTATCCGGGTTCAGTACCAGTGGCTGTTACGTGCTACTGTTCTTTCCGCACCCACAAGGGCGGGTGGCGGAACGGCAGACGCGCACGGTTCAGGTCCGTGTGTCCGAAAGGACGTGAGGGTTCAAATCCCTCCTCGCCCACTCGTTGACAGGGGATCCTCGGTCGCAAGCCTTTCAGGCGTTGCTCCCTCGGGTTCCCTTGTCGTGTCTCCCGGGAGATAACCCTCCGGACCCCCAGGCAGGACGCTGGCACTCCCGGGGGTTCCCCCCGAGCCCCCTTCACAACCATGTTGTGGCTGGTGACCAGTTTTTTCTTGTCATGGTGGTGGCCGGGTTCACCCTGCCGGGTGCATGCCCTCACGTCGTGGTTCCTCCCGGCCGCAGGCCGGGAGTTGGTGTGGGGTGGTTCCTGGGTTCTTTTGTGCAGACCCACATTGGCGAAGCTTGTTGCGGATCGCAAGGGCCGGGGTCTTCCTTTTCAAGAAACTGTCTGATGGTCGCCTGTCGGACTGTACGTCCTGGTGGTTGCAAGACGCTTTCTGGTGGCTTGCGGTTGGTGTGTGTTTTAGTTCACAGTTACGCAGCTTTGGTTCTGGTGTCCAGAAGTTCGCCCACCAGGTCCGTGAGGGTCACCATTCCGATGACCGCGTCCTGCTGGTCCGTGACGAGGGCGAGATGGGCCCTGGCCTCCTGGAGCGCCGTCACCGCCTCGGGGATCTGGGTGGTCGAGCGGAGCCTGGGCACCTCCCTGGCCAGCTCGCGTGCGGTCTTCTCCGGGTTGAGCAGGGCGTCCCTGGCGTGCAGGGCGCCTTGGACGCCTGACTCGTTCTCCACCAGGAGGCGCAGGTGGTTCGTGGCCGTCGCCGTTCGCTTGATCTGGGCGCTGTCCGCCGTGGGCGGCACCTTCGCCGCCTGGGCGATCGGGGTCATCAGGCGTTCGATGCCCTCGTCGTCGAGGCGCAGGGCGCGGGTCAGGAGGTCGTGTTCCTCCCTGTCGAGCAGGCCCATGCGGCCCGACTCGCCCACCAGCATGGCGAGCTGGCGCGGGGTTCTGGTCGTCGCCAGCTCGTCCCTCGGCTTGACGCCGAAGAGGCGGAGTATGACGTTCGTCAGGCCGTTGAGCGCCGACAGCAGCGGGCGCATCAGCCACGTGAAGCCGCGAAACGGCAGGGTCAGCAGGAGCGCCGCGCGCTCCGGGTGGGTCAGCGCCCACGACTTGGGGGCCATCTCGCCGATGACCATGTGCAGGAACGTCACCAGGGCCAGGGAGATCGTCAGGGCGATCGGCAGGCGCAGGCCCTCGGGCACGCCGGCGATGGCGAAGACGGGCTCCAGATAGTGCTCGATCGCCGGCTCGGTCACCTGGCCCAGGCCCAGCGTGCACAGGGTGATGCCCAGCTGGGCGCCGGCCAGCATGAGGGAGAGCTGGCGGCCGCCGCGCACCGCCGACTTGGCGGTGATCCTGACCAGGCGGCTGCCGCCCGCGGCCATCTCCTCCAGGCGGTGGCGGCGCGAGGAGACGAAGGCGAACTCGGCGGCCACGAACAGCGCGTTGAAGGCCAGCAGCGCCAGGCTCAGAATGATCAGGCTCATCGGGCGGCCTCCGCGTGTCGCACCGGTGCCAGGCGCACCCATTCAGGCACCCGGCGGTTGAGCGATATGACCGTGAGCTCCGCCAGGTGCTTTTCGACGTCCTCGGCGAACGGGTCGGAGTCAGGTTTGACCGGTACGGTCACGGAGTCGCCCTGGTTGGGCATCCTGCCCAGTCTCGCGAGCACGAGCCCGGCGAGCGTGTCGTAGTCGTCACTCTCCGGAAGGGCCACGCCGGTGGCCCGCTCGACCTCGTCGAGCCTGAGGCTGCCCGGCACCTCCCAGATGCCGCCCGGGTGTTCGAGGGCACCGACGGGCTCGGGGTCGTTCTCGTCGACGAGCTCGCCGACCAACTCCTCGGCCAGGTCCTCGACGGTGATGACGCCGGCCAGGCCGCCGTACTCGTCGATGACGCAGGCGATGTCGTCCTTGGCCACCCGCATCCGCTCCAGCACGGCGGGCAACGGCACAGAGGCCGGCACCAGCAGCGCGGGCCGGGTGATCGTGGAGACCGGGCCCTCCTCCTGGCCTGAGGCGAGCAGTTCGCGCACGCCCGTCACGCCGACGACGTCGCCGTCCTCGGCCAGCACCGGGTAGCGGGAGTGGCCGCACGCGCGCATGGCGTCGAGCATGTCGGAGATGGGCTGTGAGGCGCGCAGCACGACCACGCGGGGCCGCGGGACCATGATCTCCTCCGCGTTGCGGTCGCCGAACTCCAGCGCCCGTTCGAGCAGCTCCGACAACTTCGGAGGCAGCTCGCCCGCCTGGGTGGACTCGGCGATGATGCGCGAGAGCTCCTCCGGCGTGACGCCGTGCTCGACCTCCTCCACGGGTTCGATCCCGAGCCGCCGGAGCAGCCCGGTGGCGGCCGAGTCGAACAACCGGACCACCGGCCCCACCACCGCGAGATAGGCGAGCGTCGAGCGGGCCAGGAACTTGGCGACCGCCTCCGGCCTGGCGATGCCGAGGTTCTTCGGCGCCAGCTCGCCGAGCACCATCTGCACCACGGTCGCCACGAACACGCCCGTGGCCACGGAGACGCCGGTGATCATGCCGTCGGGAAGCCCCCAGCCGGCCAGCCACGGGCGTACGATCACGGCGATCGCGGGCTCGGCCAGGAATCCGACCAGCAGCGCGGTGACCGTGATGCCGAGCTGCGCGCCTGAGAGCATGAAGGACAGGCGGGAGGTCACCTGGAGGGCCCGCTCGGCGGCGGCGTCGCCGGCGGAGGCCTGTTCGCGCAGAATGCCGCGGTCGGCGGCGACGAAAGCGAACTCTTGGGCGACGAAATAGCCGGTCGCCGCCGTGAGGAGGAAGAGGGCCAGCAGCCCGAGATAAGTACTCACCGCAGTGAGCCTTCAGAGGAACCCGTGCACGAGCACGGGCAAAGACTCCACGAGTCCGGAGCGGACACGGTCATCCCTTCGATAGAGGTCGTCCATAACCGTAACGACGTCGATGGGTTCGATGTTTCCTGGGCCTGCGCCGGGACGGGCCTCCAGTTTGGCGACTGCCCGGCCGCACCGTTACGGTCGGCTGGTTCTGTGTACTTTTCCGTGGGAAATCCTTGACCGAACGCCTTCACTGCCGGGGGGTTGGACGTAGCGTCTATGTACGAAGCGAAGGGAAGGCGAAGTGTCTGAGGACGACCGTACGCGGGCCATGCGCTCGCCGGGCGACGGCCGCCCGCTGCCACCGCGGCCCAACGACGTCCCGCGCTCAGGCGGCGCCCCCGCGCACCGGTTCCCGGCGGGAGGGTCGGGCGCGCCCACGCACAAGCTTCCCGCGGCCTCCCAGTTCCCGGAGCCGCCGCCCGGCCCGCCCGGCGCCGGGCCCCGCCCCTCCGGCGGGCGCGTCTACGGCAGGCAGCGCTCCGGCGGCGGGGGCGGTCCCATCAGGCCGCTGAGGTCGAGGGGCGAGCAGCCGCCGCGGGGACCTCGCAGGAAACTCTCCGGCAGAACGATCGTGAAGATCATCGCCGGGTTCCTGGCCGTGCTGCTCGTGGCGGCCGTGGGCCTGTTCTTCTGGATCGACTCGCGGTTGGCGGGCATCGACGACGTGCTCACCGACTACGAGGAGCGCCCCGCCGACGGTCCCGGCACCAACTGGCTGCTCGTCGGCTCCGACAGCCGTAAGGGGTTGTCGAAGGCCCAGCGCAGGAAGCTGGCCACCGGGCGTGCGGTCGGGCAGCGTACGGACTCGATGATGTTGCTGCACATCCCCGACACCGGCGACAGGCCGACGCTGGTCAGCCTGCCGCGTGACCTGGCGGTCACCATCTACCGCAAGCAGCGCGACAAGCTCAACGCCGCCTACAACGGCGGGCCGCAGCTGCTGGCCCGCACCATCGAGACGGTCACGGACCTGCGCGTCGACCACTACATGGAGATCGGGTTCGCCGGCTTCGTCGACATCGTGGACGCTGTGGGCGGGGTCGAGATGAACGTGACGGCCGCCGTGAACGACCCCAAGGCGGGGCTCAAGCTCAAGAAGGGCAAGCAGGTGCTCGACGGCGCCCAGGCCCTGGGGTACGTACGCACCCGCAAGGGCGGCGCGCTGCCCGACTACGAGCGCACCAAGCGGCAGCGTCAGTTCCTCGCGGCGGTCGTCAAGAAGGCGGCCAGCCCGGGGGTGCTCATCAACCCGTTCACGTCGATCCCGCTGGCGATGAGCGCCACGGACGCGGTGACGGTCGACTCGGGCACCGGCGCTTTCGACCTGCTCTCGCTGGGGCTCGCCATGGGCGACAACCCGGTGACGACGGTCGTGCCGTTCGGCGGCAACGAGACCCTCCCCAACGGCGGCGTGGCCGTCAAGTCGGACAGGCAGAAGGCGTTGGCGCTGTTCAACGCGTTGAAGGAGGACAAGCCCGTGCCGAAGAGCGTGATCGACGCCCGCTAGTCCGGTCAGCCGCCGCCGCTGCTGCTGCTGGCGGCTGCGGTGGTCGCGGCGCTGATGGCGGCCATTGTGGCCGCGTTGATGGCGGCGATGGTCTTGGCGACGGCGTCGGCCGTCCACGCGCCCTCCGAGATCTCCTTGATCCGCCGCTTGTCCGCTTCGGGGAAGACCTTGCGGTCGAGCTTGGCCGCGTGCGTGATCGCGATCAGCACCGCCGTACGCGCGTCGGGGGTGGCGCCCTTGAGCACGGCACCCGCCCGCTCGCGTACGTCGGCCTCGACGCCGGGGTGCGCCTCCGGCCAGCGGGTGACGGGGAAGATGCCGAGGGCCCTGCTGCGCTCCTCGGTCAGTACGCCCGACCCGGCGAGGTTGGTCAGCAGGCGGTTGCGCAGCTTGCTGGTCTTCAGCCGCTGCACCCACCAGGCGGGCTTCCTGGCCTTGGTCTCGGAGGCGATGCGGCTCAGCGTGGCGTCCAGCTCCGCGTCGCCGAGGGGGCTCGGGTCGGTGACGGTCACCTTCTTGTCCGACAGCTCCAGCCGCCCGGCCACGGCCAGTTCGGCGAGGAGCGCGCCGGCGAGCGCGGAGTCGAGTCGCGTGGAGTCGATGAGCGGGGTGCCCTTGTCGTCCCGGTAGGCCAGCAGGAGGAACTCTTCGGCGATCGTCACAGTCATGTTTCGACACTAACCTCCCCTTTATGAGCTTGTCCGAGAAGTTGCACGCCATCGGCCGTCCCTTGCTGCAGGCGCAGCTCGACCATCCCACCGTGGTCGGCATCGGCCGCGGTGACCTGGCGGAACCGGTGTTCAGGTCGTGGCTGGAGCAGGACTACCTGTTCCTGCTGGACTACGTACGGGTGTTCTCGCGGCTTGCCTGGCAGGCGCCCGACGCGCATCTGGGCGACCTGGTGGACCTGGCGCACGCGACGTACCACGACGAGCTGAACCTGCACAGGTCGTTGTCGGCGGAGTTCGGGGCCGATCTGGGGGGCGCGGTGAAGGGGCCGGCGTGTGCGGCGTACACGGGGTTCCTGCTGGAGTCGGCGGCGTCGTACGGGGAAGGGCTGGCGGCGCTTTATCCGTGTATGTGGGGCTACTCGACGCTCGGCCGGATCTTGGCCGAGAATCCGCCCAGTGAGCCGAGATATCGGGCCTGGGTGGACACGTACGCCGATCCCGGGTTCGCCGCGCTCACCGTACGCATCGCCGAGATGATCGACGATGCCGATCCCGACCCGTCGCGGGCGGAGGCGAAGTTCACCGAGGGCATGGCGCACGAGCTGGCCTTCTGGAGCGTGCCGTAGCGTCCACAGGCTGTGGACGGCGCGGCGCGGGACCGTACCCTGGTGACATGCCGGAACTTCCCGAAGTGGAGTCTCTCACCCACTTCCTGCGCGAGCGGGCGGTGGGGCGCACGATCCTGGGGGTCGACGTGGTCGGCTTCCAGGCGCTCAAGACGTTCGACCCGCCGGCCACGGCGCTCGGCGGGTTGACCATCACCGGCGTGGCGAGGCACGGCAAGTTCCTCGACCTCGACTGCGACGGCCTGCACCTGGTCATCCACCTGGCCAGGGCGGGATGGCTGCGTTGGCGCGACGACCTGTCGGGTGCGAAGCCCGTCCGTCCGGGCAAGGGGCCGCTCGCGGTGCGGGTGCGGCTGACGCCCGACGACGAGGGCCAGGCGCCCGGCTTCGAACTGACGGAGGCGGGCACCCAGAAGCGGCTCGCCGTCTATGTCACAAGAAATCCGGACGAGGTGCCCGGCATCGCCGCGCTCGGCCCCGACCCCCTCGACCCGTCGTTCACGGTCGCCGCGCTCAAACGCATCGTGGGCGGCAACCGCACCCAGATCAAGGGCCTGTTGCGCGACCAGAAGATCATCGCCGGCATCGGCAACGCCTATTCCGACGAGGTGCTGCACGCGGCCAGGATGTCGCCGTTCAAGATCGCCGCGACGCTCACGGACACACAGATCGCCGACCTGCACGAAGCCATCGTCACCACACTCGGCGAGGCGGTCGAGCGGGCGCACGGGCTGGCCGCGAAGGACCTCAAGGCGGAGAAGAAGTCGGGGCTGCGCGTGCACAACCGGGCGGGGCAGCCGTGCGACGTCTGCGGCGACACGATCCGCGAGGTGTCGTTCGCCGACTCGTCCCTGCAGTACTGCCCGACCTGCCAGACCGGCGGCAAGCCCCTCGCCGACAGGAGGCTTTCTCGTCTTCTGAAGTGATTCTTGTTCTTACGGCACAGCCGCCGTCACCGCACGCGCCGATGTCGGCTGGCGCCTGTCATGGCCGGTCGTGAAGGCTCACGGGCTGCTCGCCGTGACGAGCGTCGTCTTGGCCGTGTTCCGTGGTTTTCACCTGGCCCGCGTTTCCGGGTGTGCCGCCGGGCCGTCTGGACATGAGGGCCGTTGCCGCGATGGCGCTTGCCAGGAGGGCGGTCGTCACGGGGACCGTCAGGGCCGTGCGGAGGGCGGCCATTCCGGCTTCCTGCGTGGTCGCGTCGCCGAGGGCGGCCACGTTGACGGCCGTGACCATCGACACGCCGAGTGCGGCGCCGAACTGGAACGACGAGTTGATCAGCCCGCCGGCCAGTCCCTGTTCCGCGGACGCGATCCCGTCCGTGGCCGTGATCATGAGCGGGCCGTAGGCGAAGGCGAACATCAGGGCGAGCAGCGCCATCGACGGCACCATCGCGGCGTAGGTCCAGTCCAGCCCGGCGCCGAGGAAGAGCGCGTACGCCAGCAGACCCGCCAGCAGGCCGCCGAGGATGACCTTGGCGTTGCCGTACCGGTTGACCAGCCGGGGGGTGAGCGTCGGGGCGATCACCACGTCGGCGGCGGCCACCAGCAGGGCGAGCCCCGTCTGCATGGGTGACCAGCCGCGCAGTTCCTGCAGATAGAGGGTGACGAGGAACTGGAAGCCGAAGAACGAGGCCGTGAGCAGCACGGCCGTCACGTTGGCGCGGACCAGCGCGGCCGACCTGAAGATGCGCAGGCGGACCAGAGGGTGCGGGGAGCGGCGCTCGATGGCCGCGAACGCCGCCAGCAGCCCCGCGGCCACGGCGAAGACCGCGAGCGTCAGCGGCAGGCCCTCGGCGGGGTGCTCAAGGCGTACCAAGCCGTAGACCAGCAACATCATCGCGCCCGTCACGCTCGCCGCGCCCGCGAGGTCGAACCCGCCCGCCGGGCGCTCGCCGGCGGGCGGCTCCTTGATCAGTACGATCGCGGCGAGCAGGATCGCCAGTGACATCAGGACCGGCGCGAAGAAGACCCAGCGCCAGCCGAACTCGGTGAGCACTCCGCCGAACACCAGGCCGAGCGCGAAGCCGGCGGCGCCGGTGCTCCCGTAGATGATCAGGGCGCGGTTGCGGTCGCGGCCCTCGGGGAAGCTCGTGGTGATCAGCGACAACCCCGCGGGCGTCATGAACCCGGCGGCCACCCCGGTGACGAACCTCGCCAGCAGCAGCACCCAGCCGTCGTTCGCCACCCCGCCGAGGCCGGAGAAGGCCAGGAACACCCCCAGCCAGAGCAGGAACATGCGCCGCCGGCCCAGCAGGTCGGCCGCCCGGCCGCCGAGCAGCATGAAGCCGCCGTAGCCGAGCACGTAGGCGCTCACCACGCCGCTGAGCATGCCCGTGGACACCCCGAGGTCGGCACGGATGGCGGGGAGGGCGACGTTCAGCATGGCGACGTCGATGCCTTCGAGAAAGATGGCCCCGCACAGAACGATCAGTACGCCCCACCTACGAGCAGGGACAGGCATGACAACCCCCGGTTACTCAAATGCATGTCGGTTCCTTGTTGTAACCGTCCACATCATTGGCCATCATGGGATGTCATGGAAGAAGGCACTTCCGAATCACTCGGTTACTCCGCGGGCACCGTGGCCGACGACGACTATGACGCCCGCCTGTGGGACACCCGTGAGGACTGCGAGGTGCGCCAGATCCTCGACCGCATCGCCGACAAGTGGTCGCTGCTGGTCATCGCCATGCTCGACTGCGAGAGCATGCGTTTCACCCAGCTCCGCCGCGAGATCGACGGCGTCAGCCAGCGCATGCTGAGCGTCACCCTGCGCCAGCTCGAACGCGACGGCCTGGTCAGCCGCACGGTTCACCCCGTCGTGCCGCCGAGGGTCGACTACGCGCTGACGCCGCTCGGCCGTACGCTGCACGAGACCATCAAGCCCCTGGTCACCTGGACCGAGGCGCACCAGGAGGAGATCGCCCGCGCACGCGCCGCGTACGACGCCCGTGCTCATGGCCCCACTCCGTGAGGCGGGCCCGGTCGCCGGCCGCCGTCGCCGCGAGATGATGGGGTCATGACCGTTCCAGAGATCGAGCCGAGCGACATTCCCGCGGACGCCTACCTTCTCGACGTCCGCGAGCAGGACGAATGGCGGGCGGGCCACGCCCGTGAGGCGGTGCACATCCCGATGACCCAGATCCAGGGCCGGGTCGACGAGGTGCCGGGCGACCGGACGATCTATGTCGTCTGCCGGGTCGGCGGCCGGTCGCTGCAGGTGGCGGCCTGGCTCAACCAGCTCGGGCGCGACGCGGTCAACGTCGGGGGCGGCATGCAGTCGTGGGAGGCGGCCGGGCGTCCGCTGGTCAGCGAGACGGAGGAGCGGCCCTTCGTGGCCTGAGCCGAACACCCTGCGGGCGTTCCCGAGCAGGCAGAAGGGCCACCCACGTGTGCCCTGGGTGGCCCTGCCTGCGGCTCCCGGGCTGGCCGAACTCGGAGGGATGAGGCATCATGGGGCCCGCGGAACTGGGACATTCCTGCTCCGCAGACAACAAATCGATCCGCGGGAGCTTGAGGCAATCAGGCTGAGAGGGCGACTACGGCTGTCGCCGACCGCATGAACCTGTCCGGGTAATGCCGGCGTAGGGAGTGTGCGATGTCGCATGTGGCCGACGAAGTTCCGCTGACCCTCGACGGGCAGCCCCCCAAGACCCTGGGCGTGCTCGACCAGGGCGCGCTCTGGGCCAACCTCGGTGTCAGCCTCCTCGGCTTCTCAGGGGCGCTGCTCCTGCTCGACCCGACCGGCGACGCGCCGCTCAGCCTGGCCGCCGCGCTGGTGGCGACGGTGGTCGGCAGCCTCGTCGGCACGGCCATGGTCGGTCTCTCCGCCATCCCCGGCACCCGTACGGGCCAGCCCGCGATGGTGCTGCTGCGCGGCCTGTTCGGGGCCAGGATCTCGTACGCGCCCACGGTGCTGAACATCGTGCAGATGCTCGGCTGGGGCGCCTTCGAGCTGTGGGTGATCGCCAAGGCCGCCAGCGCGATCTTCGACGGGGTGGCGTACCCCGTGTGGGTGGTGGTGGCGGGTGTGCTGACCACCGCGCTCACGATCTGGCCGCTGGGCGCGATCCGGCTGCTGCGGCGCTACGTCACCGTCGGCGTGATCGTGTCGATGATCTGGTTCACCTGGCATTTCCTGTCCGAGACGCCCGCCCCCGCCGGCGGGTCGTGGACCGGGTTCGCCCCGGCCGTCGACTACGTGATCGCGCTGTCGGTGTCCTGGGTGCCGCTGGCCGCCGACTTCGCCCGGCACTCCCGCTCCGCGCGGGCGGCGTTCACCGGGATCGTCGGCGGCTACACGATCGCCCAGGTGGCCTGCCTCGGGCTCGGCGTCTACGCCGTGGCCATCGCCGGCGCCGCCGCCGTGAACGCCGACAACACGGCCGTGTTCGACCCGTTCGTGGCCGCCCCGCTGGGCGCGCTGTTCTTCGGCATCCTGGTGCTGCGCGAGACCGACCAGTCGTTCGCGAACGTCTACTCCACCACCATGTCGCTGCAGAACCTGATGCCGCGCGTGGACCGGCGGATCATCTCGACCGCCATCGGCGTGTTCACCGTCGTGATCGCCCTCGTCGTGGACGTCACCTCGTACGGCGCGTTCCTGGGGGTGATCGGGGCGGTGTTCGTCCCGATGTTCGCGGTGCTGGCCGTCGACTATTTCGCCTTCGGCGGCGGCGGCCGCTGGAACACGGGCGAGAACGCCCCCTCGCGCTGGTCGATGCTGGTGCCGTGGGCGCTCGGCTTCGCCGCCTACTGGCTGACCACCTCGACGCCCACGATCGCCGCGTGGGACGGGGTCTGGGCCTCCGCCCGCGACGCCATCGGCTTCACCCGGCAACCGTGGATGAACGGCGCACTCGGCGCGGCGGTGGTGGCGGCCCTCGTGACCGCCGTCATCGGCGTGTCGCGGAGGCGCGCTGCTCGACGTTGAGCAGGTGCTGCTTGGCGCTCGCGCCACCCGCGTAGTCGCCGAGCGCGCCGTCCTCGCGCACCACCCGGTGGCAGGGCACGATCACGCAGACGGGGTTGGAGGCCAGCGCGTTGCCGATCGCGCGCAACGCGCGCGGCCTGCCGATGCTCTGGCCGATCTGCTCCAGCGTCGTGGTCGTGCCGTAGGGGACCGCCATGGTCTTCTGCAGCACCGAGCGGGCGAACGTGGTGGCCAGCGCCCAGTCGACCGGCGTGGCGAACGCGCGCAGTCGGCCGGAGAAGTAGGCGTCGAGCTCTCTGCGCACCGGGTCGAGCCGCCGGGCGTCGTTGCCGATGAACGTGCCCACATGCCGGCTGACCAACTCGAAGACGTCGTTCTCGCTCTCGAAGCTGCAGGCCGCGATGCCCTTGCCCGTCACGGCCAGCACCAGCCTGCCCACGGCGCCGTCGTAGGTGCCGAACGCGATGTCGGGAGGCGTCTCGCCGCGGTAGGTGCTGGAGGTCACCCGCAACAGGGCATCGAGATCACCGCTCGCCATTCGCCCTCACCCTCCACACCCACCGAGAATCGCCGTGACCGCAGCGTATCGGACGGATCGCCCGACGCACCTACCTAGCCACGTGCACTATGGAGGTGTGGGGGACGAATGGGCCGGTAGTGACGATGAGATCGCGCGTGCGGTGCTCGCCGGTTCGCCCAACGCCGTCGTGGCGCTCGACCGTGACCAGAGCGTGCTGGTCTGGAACGAGGCCGCCGAGCGGCTGTTCGGGTGGACGGCCGAGGGCCTGCTCGGGCGGCGGGCGCCGATCGTGCCGGGCGAGCTGACCGCCGAGCTCAACGCCGTGCTGGAGCGCGTACGCACGGGCGAGTCGGTGTCGTTGCGTACCAAACGCCTGCGAAAGGACGGCGTCCTCCTCGACCTCCGGGTGGACATCAGCGCGCTGCGCCTGGGCAACGCCGTGGCCGGATACATCTGCGTGCACCATCCGGCGCGGGCCGACGAGCTGGCCAGGCATCGCATGGCGCGCAGGGAACGTCTCGTGCGCCGGCTGACGGACGTCGTCGGCGACATCAACTCCGAGCTGGAGCTCTCGGCCGTGCTCGACCGGATCTCGGCCAGCCTGACCGAGCTGACCGGCGCGGACGCGGGCGGGTTCGTGCTGATCGAGGGTGACCGGCTGCGCCTGGTCAGCACGTACCAGCTGCCCGAGGCCATCAGGGGCACCACCACCGACCTGCGTACGAGCCTCGTGGACAAGCTGTTACGCACCGGCAAGACCGTCATGCTGGAGACGAACGGGCTCGACGAGCTGGTGTGGGCGCGGCTGGACGGCCTGCACACGATCACCTTGGGCCTGGCCGCCGTCGGGGGGCGCCCGTACGGTGCCCTCTACGCGCTCTTCGCCGGGCGTGTCCCCGGGCATCTCGAACTGGAGCTGCTGGAACTGCTCGCCGGGCACGCGGGCATCGCCGTGGGCAACGCCGTCGCCTACCAGGACGCGGTGCGGCAGCGGGCCCACGAGCGGGCCGTCTTCGACGCGAGCGCCGACGGCATCGCCGTGCTCGACGGGGCGGGCCGCGTGGTCCGCTGGAACCCGGCCGCCGCCGCGCTGACCGCATTCTCGGCCGACGACGTCATCGGCGGGCCTCCGCCGTTCCCACTGCCCGAGCCGGGCGAGAAGGTCACGTTCCAGATGGAGACGGGCCGCTGGCTGGACGTGGTGAGCGCGCGGATCGAGGAGACCGGCGAGGTGGTCATCGACTTCCGCGACGTGACCGCGGCCAAGGAGCTGGAGGAGGCCAAGGACCTGTTCCTCGCCACGACCAGCCATGAGCTGCGTACGCCGATCACGATCGTGCGGGGGTTCGCCAGCACGCTTGACTCGCGCTGGGACAAGCTGGGCGATCCCGAGCGCCGCGCGGCCGTGCACACGATCGCCGAGCGGTCCAGGTCGCTCGGGCAGCTCATGGACCACCTGCTGCTGGGCTCCAGGGCGGGGGCGGACGAGCTCAAGGTCCGCATCGAGGAGTTCGACCTGGCCGAGCGGATCCAGGCCGCCACGCTCGGGCTGCCGGTGCTGTCCGACAAGCACCGGGTCGAGGTGAGAATCCCCGACAAGCTGCCGAACGTGCTGGGCGACGCGCTGGCGACGGACATCGTCCTCGGGCAGTTGCTGGAGAACGCCTTCAAGTACTCGCCCAAAGGCGGGTTGATCGCGGTGGAGGCCTGGCCGGAGTCCGGCAACGTGGTCGTGGTCGTCGACGATGAGGGCGTCGGTATCGCCCCTACTGACCGGGAGCGGATCTTTGAGCGGTTCGTCCAGGTGGACAGCGGCGATCGGAGAAGGTTTGGTGGAGTAGGGCTCGGGCTCTACATCGTCCGCAGCCTCGCGAGGGCACAAGGGGGAGACGTGAGCGCCCATCCGAGACCGGGAGGCGGCACCCGCATGCGGCTCGTTCTGCCCTATCGGATCCGACACACCGATGCGGTAACGAGGTAGTCACAGTTGCGCTGATCTATCGTCCAATGTGTACAAGCTGTGATCGAGATGCGGTTTCTGGGGTCGAGTAACGGGGCATTTCGGTCGTACCGGGGAGTGTTCCCGCGGGGGGCACAGGGAACGGGGAGGTGGGTGTGTCAAGCGTGGTGCTGCTGCCGTACGCGCCGTCCAGCGTCGCCGTCGCCCGCCAGCGTCTGAGCACTGACCTGCGGGACTGTGGGGTCTTCTCCGCGGCGATCGACGACGCGGTGCTCGTGGTGAGCGAACTGCTGAGCAACGCGCTCCGGCACGCGCATCCGCTTCCTTCCGGCATGGTGCGGGTCGCGTGGTTGCGTAACGAGGATCACATCGAGGTGGCGGTGAGCGACGGAGGGGCGGCGACGGAGCCACGCGCCGGCCGCCCGACTCTGTCCTCACTCGGCGGCCGAGGGCTCGGCATCGTCGAATATGTGGCGGAAAGCTGGGGCGTCCGGCACGAGGGCGACACCACGACCGTGTGGGCCATCCTGCCCGCCCCCCACGGCACCGGTTCGGTGAACGGGCAGGTGGCGACGCTCAGAGAGGCCGGCTAGCGAGCACGGCCCGCTCGCTCACGGCCCACGCCGTGGAGACGAGCAGATAGATCCCGGCCGCCAGTGGCAGCACCAGCGCGGCGAGCACGGAGCCGTACGGCAGCAGCGGCATGATCTTCCTCATCAGCTCGGGCTGCTCCTCCGTGATCTTGATCTGCCGGGCCGAGAGCCACGCAACGGCCGCGACCAGCACGATGACCAAGATGAAGACCAAAACCGGGGTGCTGGCCAGACCGTAATGCGCGATCACGCCCGCCACCTGCTGCCCCAGCGGAGCCCCGAACAGGTCATGACCGGCCAGCGCGGTCGGATGCGTGGCCACCCGGTACATCAGCCACAGGAACGGAAGTTGTGCCAGCATCGGCATGATCCCGGCGAACGGCGAGGTGCCCTCCTTGGCGTAGAGGGCGGAGACCTCCTTCGCCAGCCGCTCGGGATTGCGCTGGTGGCGCTTCTGCAGCGCGCGCAGGCTGGGCGCGAGCCTCTCCTTGATCCTGGTGGTGCGCGCCTGGCGCACGTTGAGCGGCAGCAGCAGGAGTCGTACGGCCAGCGTGAAGAGCACGATGCCGAGCGCGGCATGCCCACCGGACACGGTGATGACGAACGTGACAAGTGAATCGATCATGAGCCCTGTCTTCTTCGATGAAGGGAGGAAGGGCTCACCCGGCTCAAGCCTGAAGAGCCCCGCTTGGAAGGAAGCGGGGCATGCCTAGGGCGCGCGTGGACGCGGACGCCCGGCCGCGTCAGGATCGCGCAGACGCTGGAACGCCGTACGGCGCGCGTAGGTCAGCGGGAAACGCCGCGGCTCGCCGCCGAAGGCGGGCAGCAACGTGGCCGCCCACGTGACCAGCAGCAGGACCGCCACCAGGGTGATCCCCACCAGCCACGGGTCGAACAGGAACTGCGTCACCGGCTCAATGCGACCTTGAGGACTTGCCCATCACCGTGACCACGACGAAGACGAGCAGAGCGACCACACCGATGATCAGGGCGACCTTGAGCAGCCCCAGCACCATCGGCAGGAGGAAGTTGAACAACACGAAGAGACCCAGCAAGGTCCCGAGAACCAGCATCACGACTCTACCCATGGAACAACCGTACGTCCTCATGGCATGATCCGCGACGCTTACGAAGTAATGACGTCCTTGCCGTCTTGGCGGAGTCGGGCCGTACCGTGAAGTGGTGAACAGCCGCATCCTGGTGGTCGACGACGATCCGACCGTCTCCGAGGTCGTTGCCCGCTATCTGGAGCGCGACGGGCACGAGGTCGAATGCGTCGGCGACGGCGTCGAAGCGCTGCGCAGGGCGCTGGCGCACCCGCCGGACCTGATGGTGCTCGACCTGATGCTGCCCAAGATCGACGGGCTGCAGGTGTGCAGGAAGCTCAGGGAACGCTGGCCCGTACCCGTGATCATGCTGACCGCGCTCGGCGAGGAGATCGACCGGGTGGTCGGGCTCGAGACCGGCGCCGACGACTACGTGACCAAGCCGTTCAGCCCCCGCGAGCTGGCCCTGCGCGTCCAGTCGGTGCTGCGCCGCGCCCGCGGCGCCTCCGTCACGGGCGGCACCGGTGTGCTCCGCGACGCCGGCCTGGTGGTCGACGTGGGCGCCCACGAGGTGCGGCTGGAGGACGAGGAGGTCATGCTGACGGCGCGGGAGTTCGACCTGCTGGCCCACCTGATGCGCAACCCTCGCCAGGCGTTCAGCCGGTCCGCGCTGCTCAACCAGGTGTGGGAATGGTCGTTCGGCGACTCCTCCACCGTGACCGTGCACGTGCGGCGGCTGCGCGAGAAGATCGAACCCGACCCCACCAGGCCGCGCAGGATCGTGACCGTGTGGGGGGTCGGATACCGGTACGAACCCTTGGAAGACGGCTCCTGATGGCTCCGGTGCCCGCCCTGACCCAGCCGGCGGTGGCCGTCGGCGAACTGGCCATGGTCGTCGCGGTCACCGCCGGGCTCGGGCTGCTGATCGCCTTCGCCGGCGTCGCGGTGATGTGGCGGCTGCGCACCCGGTCGATCGGCGTGATGCTGGCCGTGGTCGTGGTCGTCGCCGTGGCGGCCACGCTGGCGGGCGTCGTGGCGATCATCATGAGGATGATCATCGCGGGGGCGGTGAAGGACTTCGTGCTGAGCGTGGTGACCGTGGGCGGGCTCGTGGGGCTCGGGGTCGCGTTCGTGCTGGCCAAGCGGGTGGTCGGGGAGAGCAGACGGCTGGTGGCCGCCGTACGCGAGCCGCCGTTCGTGGCGCCCAAGGGGCTGCCCGCCGAGCTCCAGACGATCGCCAACACCCTGGAGGAGGCGTACGCGCGCGAACGGGCGCTCGAAGGGGCGCGGCGGGAACTGGTGGCGTGGGTGAGCCACGACCTGCGTACGCCGCTGGCCGGGATGCGGGCCATGGCCGAGGCGCTGGAGGACGGCGTGGTCTCCGACCCCGAGACGGTCGCCCGCTACCACGGGCAGATCAAGCAGGAGGTCGAGCGGCTCTCGGCGATGGTGGACGACCTGTTCGAGCTGTCACGCATCCACGCGGGCGCCCTGCGGCTGTCACGGGCCAGGATCGGGCTCGCCGACCTCGTCGCCGACACCCTGGCCGGTGCCGAGCCGCTGGCCCGCGCCAAGGGCGTGGTGCTCACGGCCGAGGCGGCGGACGTCGTGCCCGTGGAGGCCGACGCCGGGGCTCTGGGACGGGCCCTCGGCAACCTGGTGGTCAACGCCATCCGGCACACGCCGTCCGACCGGACCGTGGTGCTGAGGGCACGCGTGGACGACACGGGCATGGCCTGCCTGTCGGTGACCGACTGCTGCGGAGGCATCCCCGAGGAGGATCTGCCCCGGTTGTTCGAGGTGGCGTTCCGGGGTGAGGCCGCGCGCACCCCCACGGCCGACGGAGGGGCGGGGCTCGGGCTGGCCATCGCGCAGGGGATCGTGGAGGCGCACGACGGAAGGATCGAGGTGGTCAACGACGGGCCGGGGTGCCGGTTCGAGATCCGGCTGCCCCTCGTCGCCGGGTGACCTCTCGGGGTGCGCGGGCGCTTCCTGGCCGGACGCCCGGGCGGTCCCCGTTCGCACGGTCAGGCCGCGTCCGGACATTCAGGCGCTCTCCGGGAGGTCGACGTCGGAGCGTGGGAGCCCGAACGACTCCGACATCGCCCGAAATGTCGGGCAGGGCCAGCGCCACATGCAACTTCTGCACCGCAGGATGGGATGCGCCGTGTCACTCGTGATGCCTCCCGCGTCCCTCGGCTGGTGGAGGTCCAGCAGCCGGAGCCCGAGCTCCGAGAACCTGAGCAGGTCGGCCCGCGCGTCGGCGAGGAAGTCGAGGTCCTCGACCGCGAGCCGGGTGCGGATGGGGACATAGCCTTCGTGGTTCACCAGGCCGCGGAGGCGCCCTGCTTCGTCATCCCATGAGGTGGCCTTCTCTGTGCGGATGAGGATGGTCTCCAGCCGTTCGCGGAGCCCCTGACGCTGAGGATCTTCAGATTTGTCTGCGTTCATCGATCCGGGGGCCCGACAGACGTGCCCCAGCCCCTCCTTCGCCATGACGCGGTTGCCAGTTCCGATGTCACGCTGTCAAGCTTCGCGTACTCTCCGTTTCCATGAAGCCCAAACGGAGGACAAAAACCTGTGGTTGCCCTATCGGCGTGACAACGTGACCGGAAGCCTCCGCGCCGCTAGCCTGCCCATGTGGAGCTCAAGGTCTCGACTCGATCACAGGCCGGGTGCGCGCTCGTCGCCATCACCGGAGAAATCGACCTGTACACGGCGCCCCACCTGCAATCCGAGTTCACTCGGCTGCTGCAGGAGGGGCCAAGCCGGGTGGTCATCGACATGTCCGCCGTGGATTTCTGCGACTCCACGGGGATGAACGTGCTGCTCTCGGCACTCAAGCGCATGAAAGAGCAGGGCGGGGCGCTCGACGTGGCCGCGCCGCGCCCCGCCGTACGCAAGATCCTGCAGGTCACGGGCCTCGACTCGGTGTTCACCGTGTACGACGAGGTGCCGCAGGAGTTCCTCATAGCAGAGGGATCATGACGGATGCCGCGGGTCCGGAGGTGACGTCCCATGGGCGGTGACACGGCGGCCGTCATCCCGGCCGCCAACGAGGCGGACCGCATCGCGGCCACCGTCAGGGCGGCCATGGCGCTGCCCGGCGTCGACCTCGTCGTGGTCGTCGACGACGGCTCGTCCGACCGGACCGGCAGGGTCGCCCGCGCGGCGGGAGCCCGGGTGGTGCGTCACAGCCGCAACAAGGGCAAGGCCGCCGCCATGGAGACGGGCGCGGAGTCCGTACGCCTCCTCGACGAGGACGCCGCTCCCCGCCATCTCCTCTTCCTCGACGCCGACCTGGGCGACACAGCCCAGGCCGCCGCGCCGCTCATCGAGCCCGTACGCGCCGGCGAGGTGGACATGACGATCGCCGTGTTCGCCACCCGGGTGCGGCTCGGCGGCCACGGCTTAGTCGTCCGCCTGTCCAAAGAGGGCATCCGCCGCGCCACCGGCTTCGAGCCCGCCCAGCCGCTCAACGGCCAGCGCTGCCTCACCAGAGCCGCGTTCGAGGCGGCCAGGCCGCTGGCGCACGGGTTCGGCGTGGAGACGGCGCTGACGATCGATCTGCTGCGCAAGGGGTTCCGGGTCACCGAGGTCGAGGTCGACATGGCACACCGCGCCACGGGCACCGACTGGCGGGCACAACTCCATCGGGCGGTCCAGCTTCGCGATGTGGCGCGCGCATTGGCCACGCGGGAGCCACTTGTCAGGCAAAATCTGGACAAACTCCGCCCCAAACGCTGACCATCTCCCGTACGTGAAAGCGTGCCGGTTCGTTTGCCGCCGAGGTGTCCGGTCTCGGACGCGAGAACACCCCCGGCGTCGTCCACAATCGTCCACAAGGGAGCGGCCCCGGACGCGGTTGTCCACAGCCCACCGGCGTCCGTCCGGAGCCACCTTGCGAGTGTGCTGGAATCTTCCGGTGACTTCGCAATCGCGGCACGACAAGGCACGAGGCCGGCTCGGGTGGGCGGCCGCGGCGGCGATCGGCGCCTCGATCCTGCTGACGCTCACCATCGGACTGCTCGGCCCCTCGCCGATGGTCCCCGCGTTGACCGGCCCTGCCTGGCAGCCGCCCTACTCCCTCGACGTCCGGCCGGATCCGCATCTCACGATCGTCCTGGCCGCCGCCGCCCTCGTCCTCGGCGGCCTCGGTCTCCTGCTCGCCCTGCCCCTCGCCTGCAGGCTCCCGGCCGCCCGTCCTGACCTCGTGCGATCGGTGGTCCTCATGGGCTGCATGGCGGCGGGGCTGCTGGCGTTCCTGCCCCCGTCCGGTTCCGGCGACCATCTCAACTACGCCGTCTACGGGCGCATGGTCACGCTGGGCCTCGACCCCTACGCCCACGGCGCGGCGGATCTGCCCGGCGACCCCATCGCCGGTGCCGTCGAGGAACCGTGGCGGGAGGAGCCGAGCGTTTACGGCCCGGTGGCGACGGCGCTGCAGGCGGTGGCGAGCTGGGTGGGCGGAGACTCGCTCCGGCTGACGATATTCGTGCTGGCCCTGTTCAACGCCGCGGCGTTCATCGTGACGGGCCTGCTCATCGACCGGTTCACCCGGCACGACCCGGCCAGGCGCCTGCGTGCCGCGTTGTTGTGGACGGCCAACCCGCTGCTGCTCTACCAGTTGGTGGCGGGCATGCACGTCGACACCCTCGCCATCGCGTGCATGGTCGCGGCCCTGCTGGCGAGGGAGCGTCCTGCGGGGTCGGGCATCCTGCTCGGACTCGGCGTGGCGATCAAGGTCAACGCCGGTCTCGTCGCTCTTGGGCCGGCCTGGGAGTTGCGACGGCGACCTGCCCGTCTGGCGGTCATGGCCGGGTGCGCCCTCGCCGTGGTCGTCGCCGGTTACGCGATCGTCGGAACGGCGGCGATCGAGCCGGTGACCCGCACCAGCAAGGCGATCTCGCACGCCTCGTTCTGGAAGCTCGCGCAGGGCTGGCTGCAGTCCGTCGTGGGCACCGGCAGCGCCTACCGGGGAGAGATCCAGGTCGGCTCCCTCCTGGTGCTCGCGCTCATCGCCTGGTTCCTGTTCCGCCTCACCCCAGGCGCGTCGCCCCTTCCCTCCCGGGCCACCGAGCCCGGTTCTGGGACGGTCCAGGGGGCTCCCGTCGTGGCGATGGTGCTGGTGGTGGCGTACGTGTTCGCGACCCCCTACGTGCTGCCGTGGTACGACGGGCTGGCGCTGGGGCTGCTGGCGCTCGTGGGGGCGTCGGCACTGGACGGCTTCGTGGTCGCACACCTGCTGATCCTGTCGCTGGCCTACCTGCCCGCCAGGGTGGAGGGCCAGCCACAGGACCTCGAGTGGCTCAGGACGGTGCTCAGGCCTCAGCTCGCGTGGGCGCTGCTGGCCCTGACCGTGGCGCTGCTGGTGTGGGCGTGGCGAGCTGCAGGGCGCGCACACACGCCGCCAGCGTCAGCGGCACCGCGACCGTCAACGCCATAGAGGGGATGGCGATGCCCGAGTCGTTCATGAGGAAGGCGACGAACGCGCACGTGAGCGTGCCGAACAGGCCCGCCCTGAGCACCGGGGCGAGGGCGTACACCTGGCCGAGCGCGGAGGCGCCCCAGCGCGACGGCCGGGCGAGCACCAGGAGGAGGAAGGCCAGCGCGACCACGGTGAGGAGGGTCAGTGACCAGTTGCCGACCGTGACGCCGACCATGGCGGTGAACTTACGCCAGACGACCGTCCACGCCTGGCCGTCGATGATCTGCTGGACGAAACCGCCCAGGTGCGTACGCTGAACCTCGGGCCGCAGCCAGTCGAACACGGCCAGCGTCCCCACGAGCAGCGCCCCCGCCAGGCCCACGAGCGCCAGTCTCAACGCCGATACGCGCCTGCCCGAAAGGAGGATGAGGAAGACGGCCAGACCCACCACGAAGGCCGGCACACCACCGAAGTCGGCGCCCCATGACGGCCATCCGTCCGCGAAGACCGCCAGCCCTCCATAGACCGCGCACGTCACGACGACCACGACCCTGGCCACCCCCTTGCCGAGGAGCCACTGGGCCACCCCTGCCAGGCCGAGCACGGTGCCGGTGGCGTAGACGGCGAAGGCGATGTTGCTGAAGCCGTAGAACCGTCCGCCGGTGACGGGCTCATAACCGGTCACGGCATTGACCTGGAGCGTGGAGCCGGTCATGACGTCGAGGAGGAGCGCCAGCGAGGTGACGGCGGCGACCACGGTGAGCGGTCCGAGCACGTGCGAACGCCACGGCCCCGCGAAGGCCGCGGCGGTGATCAGGGCGGCGATGGCGACGATCGTCACGATCACCGACACCATCGGGACCGGCAGCGTCCACCACGGCACCAGCTGAGCCAGGAAGGTCGACACGGGAATGGCCCCGCTCACGACCGCGACGGCCTGCACGGCGACGAGCAACGTGGACGCGCTCGCCAGGCCCACGGTCCGGGCGTCCGCCGACGGCGGCACGTCCGAGGCCGCGTCCGGCCTGGTGGGGACGTCCCGCTGTGACCCGGGTGCGGGGGTGTCCGGCGGGGCAGCGGCGGCTTGTGGCGGGTGGTTCTGGTCTGGTTCGGGGCGGGTGGTGCGGTTCGCGCCGTTCCTGGAGCGGCGGCGGAGAGCGAGGGCGGCGAGGGCGTAGAAGAGGAGTTGCACCGTCACCAGGACGGTGAAGAAGGGGCCGCGTACGTCGCGGAGCACCTGGCTGGCGAGGTCGGCGTCGGCCAGGTCCATCACCGCGCCGGCCGGGTCGAGTGGGGTGGCGTCCCCTGATCGCCACGGGCGGCCGACGATCTCGCGGGTCGCGGGCAGGCCGAGGAGCTGTACGACGGTGGCGGTGAGGTCGGTGATCGTGACCAGGGAGTCCTGGCGGGTGGAGGTCGCGGTGAGGCGGCCGTGCGGGAACGGCGGGCCACCCGGCGCTGACGGGCCGGTGGCGATGGCCACGTGGAGGTGGGCGTTGGGCGTCACGTCGGAGATGCCCGCTACCAGGACGGAGGTCCCGGCGGGCAGCTTGCCGATCAGGGCGCCGATCTGCCGGTCGGCCCGCGCCACCGCCGTTCTCCTGTCGTCGGCGGGCAGCGGGGTGGGAACGCCGTACTCGTCCAGGGGGCGGGAGGCCCAGGCGGTCGCCAGGTCGGCGGCTTCGAAGACGACGAGATCGTAGGGGGTCAGGTCGGTGACGGAGCCCAGGTCAGGGGCGTAGGTCGGGATATTTCCGGAAGTGTCCGCTGCGGCAAGCGCGGCTCCCGGGCCGATCGCCGCCACCTGCCCGCCGCCCTCCCGTACGAGCCGGCCCAGCGTGCCCAGCCGGGCGTCGAAGCCGGTCTCGCCCTGGTACGCGCTCAACGTGTCCCATCCGGGAATCGTGGCGCCTCGACCTGATGGCCGGGGCCCGGGTGCCGGAGAGCAGCCCTTGCCCGGCGTACCGGCTCGCTGGCCGGCGGAGACGGTCAGCCAGCCCGCCGTGGGGCAGGTGATGCCCCGGTCAGGGGGCGGGACCGTACGCGTGGAGAGCGAGGCGGAGGAGCCTCGGCTGACGAGATCCCACAGGTGGGGCGTCCGTGACCGGTCGACGTCGCTCCACTCGAGGCCGGGCACGCCGACCACGGCCACCCGTCCCTTGACCTCCCACGCCCCCGCCCTTCCCGTGTGTGCCGTCCGCGTCGCTTCCGTGCTCGCGGTGTGGGTGGTCTCCGCGCGCGTCGCCTGGACCGCCTGTGCCGTCCTCGTGTGCGTCGTCTGCGTGGTCTGCGCGTGCGCCGTCGCGGGGGTGATGGACGCGGCCAGGGTGGTGCCCAGCAGCAACGTCATCACGCGGTGGAACGGACGTCCTGGTCGCACACGTCGCCGGCCGCGTGACTCGTGCCGGCCGTCGTACGGGTCCGGCCTGGCGTCGGCGTCGTTGGGCATGTGCGGGAACTCCAGCGTTCGTCGGGCAAGGATGTGCGTTCGATCGTAGATGCTGGGCGCAGACCCCCTAGGGTCGTGCGTCGGCCCGTACGCCGCCAGGACGGCGAACGGACGTACCCACCCTGGGCGAACCGGCGGCGGGTGGGGCGTGCCGGGCACGGTACGCTGCTCGGTCATGAGGTCCGTACGTACGTGCCTGCCCAAGAAGGCAGGGCAGGTTCCGGTCGTGCGGCGAGCGACCCTCCGTTGACCCTTGACCACATCGAGTCCCGAACCCGAAGCGTCCGCGACCGGCCCGTCACCCGAGCCGGTGACCACGCCTGCGCGCGGGGGAAGCGCTGAGGGCGCCCCGCGGCGCGGGCGACAGGCCGGGGGAGAAGGTGCGATGACCGACGGCCCGGCGAGCAGGCGGCAGTGGTGGGCCTGGGCGGTCGTGGTGCTCGTGGTCGCGGCGGCCGTGACCCCGCTGGTGCACACGTGGCTCACCAATCCTGACGACCAGCGCCTGGTCGACCTGGACGTCTACCGCACCGGGGGGCAGATGCTCCTCGATGGCCGGCCGGTGTACGACTACTTCACGCCCGCGCCGCAGTTGCTGCCGTTCACCTATCCGCCGGTCGCGGCGATGCTGGCGGCCGGGCTGGCCGGGATGCCCTGGGGCGTGGCGCAGTGGGTGTGGACGGCCGGGATCTTCGTGGCGCTGGCCGTGACCGTCGGCTACGCGTTCAGGGACGCCCTGGGCACGTGGCGGAAATACCTGCCGTGGGTGTTCGGCCTGTTCATGGTGGCCTGCGCGTACGTGATGCCCATCAGGGATCAGGTGCGGTTCGGGCAGGTCGACATCCTGCTGGTCGCCCTGTGCCTGGCGGACTGCGTGGCCAGGAGGCCGTGGTGGCCGCGCGGGTTCCTGATCGGGCTCGCGACGGCGGTGAAGCTGACGCCCGGCGTCTTCCTCATCTACCTGCTGGTCACCAGGCAGTGGCGGACGTTTTTCATGGCGTCGTTCGCGGCGGCGGTGCTCACGTTGCTGCCGTTCGCGGTGATCCCGCAGGACGCGGCCGACTTCTGGTTCTCGGCGCTGCTCGATCCCGAACGCCTCGGCGCGAACGCGGCCACCACCAACCAGTCGATCCGCGGCATGCTGATCCGGCTGTACATGCCCGACCTGCTGACGTCGGCGATCTGGCTGGCGATCGTGATCGCGGTCGGCTGGTACGGGTTCCGCGGCGCGAAGGACGCCTACCAGGCGGGAGACACCGTCACGGCGGTCGCGCTCGTCGGGCTGATGGCCGTGCTGCTCTCGCCGGTCGCCTGGATCCACCACCTCGCGTACGTGGTCGTGGTGCTCGGTGCGATCGTCGGCGACGGCCGTGACCCGGTCAGGCTGCGGGTGGCGGCCGGGGTGTGGCTGTACTACGTGGTGCCCGTCCCGTGGTGGGGTGTCTCGCTGAAGGCGGCCGACATCCCAGGGGTCAGCCTGGTGCTCGGGAAGATCGTCCAGAACGGGTTCGGGCTGGGAGCGCTGGCCCTGGTGTGGTTGCTGGCGTCCTGGGTGCCGAAACGCCGGATGCTCGCCTGACCCAGCGAATACCCTCGGTGTCGTGCTCATTACAGCATGGGTCTTCGCGGGCGTTCTGGCAGGGGCCAGCGGCGTGCTCATCGGCTGTCTGGCCCTGCGCCGGGCGCAGGCCACGGTGGAGGACTGCCGGCGGATGCTCGCCCGGCGCACGCACGAGAGCGTGTGCGATCTCAGGGCGATCAGGGACGTGGCCGTCTGCCGGTACGACGCCCTCGCGGAGATGACCGGGCGGTTGTCGTTCTCGGTGGCGATGATCAATGCGCTGGGCGACGGCATCGTGCTGACCTCGATCAACGGGCGCAGCGAGACGCGTACGTACGTGCGGTCCGTGGTCGGCGGGAAGGGCGAGCAGCAGCTGTCGCCGGAAGAGGAGGAGGCTGTCAGGGCGGCCAGGCTGGGGCTGGGTCCGTCGGTCACGCCACGGGTTTCCCGGCCCGCGTAGAGCGGCCCGCGGCTCACGCGCTCGCCGGAATGGTCACCATGCGCTGTCCACCTGCGGATACTCTGGACCCATGCCCAGACTCGCCTATCTCGGCCCCGAAGGCACCTTCACCGAAGAGGCCCTGCGGCTGCTCGACCCCACCGCCGAGCGCCTGCCCTGCGCCAACGTGAGCGCCGCGCTCAACGCCGCCCGCGCGGGCGATGCCGACGGCGCCGTCGTGCCGCTGGAGAACTCGATCGAGGGCGCCATCACCACGACGCTCGACGAGTTCGCCTGGGGCGAGCCGCTGCTCATCACGGCCGAGTTGCTGCTGCCCGTGCAGTTCTCGCTGCTGGCCCGGCCCGACACCGAGATCGTCCACGTCAAGCGGGTCTACACGCATCCCGCCGCCATCACCCAGTGCCGCGCCTTCATCTCCCGCGAGCTGCCCGACGCCGTCGTGGTGGCCGCCCCTTCGACGGCGGCCGCGGCCCAGGAGGTGTCGCTACCCGGGTCTCCGTACGACGCGGCCATCGCCGCCCGGATCGCGGGCGAGCACTACGGGCTGGTCGAGTTGGCCGCCGACATCGGCGACAGGTCCGACACGGTGACCAGGTTCGTCCGGGTGGGCCCTCCTCAGCCGCTGCCCGAACCGACCGGTTCCGACCGCACCACGCTGGTCGTCTTCCTCGCCGACGACCACCCGGGCGCGCTGCTGGAGATGCTGACGGAGTTCTCGGTGCGCGGGGTCAACCTGACGCGCATCGAGTCGCGGCCGACCGGCGACGGCATCGGCCGCTACTTCTTCCACTTCGACTTCGAGGGGCACATCACCGACGCCCGCGTGGGCGAGGCGATCGCGGGGCTGCACCGGGTCTGCGGCGAGGTGCGGTTCCTGGGCAGCTATCCGCGGGCCGACGGGGTGACGACGCGGATCAGGCGCGGCACGTCCGACGACGCGTTCGGCGAGGCGGCCGAGTGGCTGGCGCGGGTCCGCGCCGGCCAGGTCTGATCACCGACCACCCGGTACGCGGGTCGTGTGGCGACTCGGGGAAATGGAGGGGCGGGCCGCTGTCCGGCGCCGGTAGCCTTTCCTTGTGATTGACCTGCGTACCCTTCGTGAGGATCCCGACCGGCTACGGGCGTCGCAGCGTGCCCGCGGTGAGGACGACTCCGTCGTCGACACGCTGCTCGACCTGGACGAACGCCGGCGGTCCGCGCTGACCGCGTTCGAGTCCATGCGCGCCGAGCAGAAGAGTATGGGCAAGTCGGTGTCCAAGGCGCAGGGCGAGGAGAAGGCCGCGCTGCTCCAGCGGGCCAAGAACCTCGCGAGCCAGGTCAGGGCCGCCGACGCCGAGGCGGAGAAGCTGGCGGCCGAGCTCGACGAGGTGCTCCAGACGGTGCCCAACCTCGTCGAGCAGGGCGCTCCGGAGGGCGGCGAGGACGACTACGTCGTGCTGGAGACCCACGGCGAGCCGCGCACGTTCGACTTCACGCCGAAGGACCATCTGGAGCTGGGCGAGGCGCTCGGGGCCATCGACATGGAGCGGGGCGCCAAGGTGTCCGGCTCGCGGTTCTTCTTCCTGAGGGGCGTCGGCGCGCGGCTGCAGCTCGGCCTGCTCAACATGGCCATGCAGCAGGCGATCGAGGCCGGGTTCACGCCGATGATCACTCCTGTGCTGGTCAAGCCGGAGACCATGCAGGGCACCGGTTTCCACGTGGCCCACGACAAGGAGATCTACCGCCTGCCCGAGGACGACCTCTATCTGGTGGGCACCTCCGAGGTGTCGCTGGCCGGCTATCACGCGCACGAGATTCTCGCGGCCGACGACCTGCCGCTGCGCTATGCGGGCTGGTCGTCGTGCTTCCGCCGCGAGGCGGGTTCCTACGGCAAGGACACCAGGGGCATCATCCGGGTCCACCAGTTCGACAAGGTGGAGATGTTCTCCTATGTGCGCCCGGAGGATGCCTCCGAGGAGCACCGGCGCCTGCTCGGCTGGGAGAAGGAGATGCTCGCCAAGATCGAGGTCCCCTACCGCGTCATCGACACGGCGGCGGGCGACCTCGGCATGTCGGCGGCCCGCAAGTTCGACTGCGAGGCGTGGATCCCGACCCAGGGCCGCTACCGCGAGCTGACCTCGACCTCCAACTGCACCGAGTTCCAGGCGCGCAGGCTCGCCGTGCGCTATCGCGACAAGGACGGCAAGCCCGAACACCTGGCCACGCTCAACGGCACGCTGGCCACGACCCGCTGGATCGTCGCGATCCTGGAGAACCACCAGCAGGCCGACGGCTCCGTGGTGGTCCCGCAGGCGCTGCGCCCCTACGTCGGCCTCGACGTGCTGGAGCCGGCCAAATAGCCCGCCGCCTCAGCGCCCGAACCCGAAGAGCCCCCCGACCCGCCCGGCGATCCGGTCGAACTGGTAGTAGAGCCCCGGCGGGACGTACGGCTGCATCACCGAGTGCCGCTGCCCGAGCAGCGTGATCACCTGCATGGGTGAGCGGTCGATGTAGCGCGGCAGGTTCTCGAACCATCGGGCGCTGTTGCGGGCGGCGCGTTGCGGCGAGCGGAGCTTCGACTTCGACTCGTGCTCATAGGCGGTCAGGGCCTTGTCGAGGTCTTTCTCCTCGAACAGCGCCTTGGCCAGCACGGAGGCGTCCGCCAGGGCCAGCGCGGTGCCCGCGCCGATCGAATAGTGCGTGGTGTGCGCGGCGTCGCCCACCAGGACGATGTTGCCGTGGTGCCACGTGCGGTTGGTCAGCGTACGGAAGTGCAGCCAGTGCGCGGTGCCGTCGGCCTGCGCCCGCCCGATCAGCGGGTGCCCGTCGAGGATGTCGGCGAAGAGCTTCTCCAGGATGGCCAGGCTGTCGGCCTCCTTGCCCTGGTCGAGCCCGAGCCCCCGCCAGGTCTCCGGGGTGCACTCGATGACGCAGGTGCTGTGCTCCTGGCTGTACTTGTAGCCGTAACACCAGATCCAGCCGTGCTCGGTCTCCACGAAAGCGAAGACGAACGCGTCGAAGATCTTGGTGGTGCCGAGCCAGATGTAGATGTTCTGGCCGGTCACGAACTCGGGGCCGAAGTGCTCGGCGTGGTGTTCGCGCAGCACGCTGTTGACGCCGTCGCCCGCCACGACGAGGTCGGCGTCGCCGAAGTCGTGCTCGCCGTCGATCTCGTGCTCCCACTCGATGCGTACGCCGAGCGATTCGGCCCGTTCCGCGAGGATGCCGAGCAGCCGGCGGCGGCTGATGCCGTAGCCGGCCTCCCCCTGCTCGACCGTCACCGTGGCGCGGTCGCGGATGTCGGTGACCCAGGAGTCCCAGCGGACCGAACTCTCGCTGATGGCCCGCGCCGAGTCGGCGTCGGCCCGGTGAAGATCGTTGAACAGTTCGTCCCAGTAGGTCACGCCCCAGCCGTACGTCGAGCCGGCCGGGTTCCGTTCGTAGATGGTGATGTCGTGGGACGGATCCACACGTTTCATCAGGATCGAGAAGTACAGGTTGGCGGGTCCACCGCCGACGCAGGCGACTTTCACCCTATCCCCCATTGTGACGCAAAGTAATCAATCTGTGCCACAGAGTAGCAGATGGGTGGAGTCGCCTACGGGAGCAGGCCCGCCGGGTCACGGGCCTGGCCGGCTCGCGTCCCGCCTGATGAGGGCGGCTACCGCCACCAGGACGACAGCGGTGAGCACGGCGGCGATCGCGACGGCGACCTCGTACGTGCCGGGCGCGCCGCGGGCCCAGCCGCGGAAGGGCAGGTAGACGGCCGCGTGGACGAGGGGCGCGCCGACGACGCCCACCACCGCCGTCACGGGACGCGCCCGGCCGGCGAAGGCCAGCACGCCGCAGACCAGGGTGCCGAGCGTGCCCATGACCCAGCCGAGCACGACCAGGCCGGACCCGTCCTGTTCCACAAGGGAGGTCTCGGCCACCATGGTGAAGGGGCCCAGGCAGGCGAGGACGGCGAAGCCGGTGTACACCCGGTGGAACTCGCGCAGCCCCGCCCCGACGCCGCCGAACAACAGGCAGGCGGCCAGGAAGAGCGCCACATTGCGCTCCAGGCTCACGTCCACGGTGGCGGCCTGCTCCGCGGCCGGGCCGGGCCAGCCCACCCGCCGCCACGTCCCCTGGACGTCGCGGACGACGATGCCGTCCAGGCCGTTGGCGACGACCACGACGTGCCCGCCTGGCCGGGCCTGCGCGGCCAGGGCCATCGAGAGGCGTTCGTGGCTGCCGGAGTAGGTCCTGCGCAGCCGTTCGCGGTCGTCGTCGGACATCTCCCACGACGGCTGCCACGTCCGGCCGCCGTCGTCGGACTGCTCGACGGCGATCCTCCCGGGAACCACCCGGTAGCACCGGGTGGCCTGCATGGGCACGCACGCGGCGCTCTGCAGGCTCCTCGGCTCGGCCGCCGGCTCGTGGCCGCCGGTCGCCGACCAGGTGGCCCCGCCGTCGCGGGAGATCTGGTCCAGGCCGTCCGCGACGTGGACGACGATCCGGTCGCCGTCCACCTCGACGGACTCGGCCGCGGGCAGCTGGACGGCCGACGTCGCGGCCACCGCCAGCACGGTCAGCGGCATCGCAGCGATGACACGCCACTTCGGGGAGGGGGCGTGGAGGCTGCGGACGCGTACCCACCAGGCCAGCGCGAGCGCCGGGAGGGCCAGCAGGTCCGTGGGATCGGCGAGGACGCGCGACGGGCCCGCCACGAGGGTCCAGACCTGGGAGGCGGCCTCAGCGCCCGTCTCCGTCGCTTTCACGAGCGCGAACAGCACTCCGGTGAGCACGGTGGCCGCCAGGTCGGCCCGGCGCCAGAAGAGCAGCGCCAGCAGGGCGGGCGCCACCACGAGTCCGGCGACGTCGCTGAGTTTGCCCGTGACGAACCCTGGCCAGGCCTGCTTGAGCAGATGGTCGTTGACGAGCAGCACGAAGACCCCGGCCACGGTCACGGGGTGACATGACCACGCATACCTCATATAGAGGTCGATGTATCAGGGAGTGCGGCGGTTCAACGGAGGGGTGAGTCGAGTCACAGCCGTGACCAAGCCGACACATGCGAAGACCGGAGCCCGCTGGAATGCGGACCCCGGTCTGTCTCGCTGCTACAGGTCAGATGGCTCGGACCTGCGAGGCCTGCGGCCCCTTCTGGCCCTGCGTGATCTCGAACTCGACCCGCTGGCCGTCTTCAAGGCTGCGGTAGCCGTTGCCGACGATCTCGGAGAAGTGCACGAACACGTCCGGCGCACCGCCGTCCGGGGCGATGAAGCCGAAGCCCTTCTCGGCGTTGAACCACTTGACGGTTCCCTGAGCCATAAAAGCTCTCCCTCAGGATGTGAATCTATGGGACCCACACCTCGTGGATCCCGGTGTGTCGTACAGCAAGCACCCGGGGTGGCTCAGACAAAGTCATGCTGGTTTTCACTACGGGATCAGCTAATACAACGCCATCACATCTAACACCATTCTGGCGCGTTGGTGTTCCCGTCCCTAGGAAGATTTCTGTCAGGCGGCATCACCAGGCAAACTGGAACGTGTTATGCAGAGTCTTCCCGCACCGCGTCTAGTGGCCACCGACCTCGACGGAACCGCGTTGCGCACCGACGGAACCGTGTCTCCCCGCACGGCCGCGGCCTTCGCCAAAGTCGAGGAATCCGGGGCGACGCTGGTGTTCGTGACGGGGCGGCCGCCGCGGTGGATGGGCGGGGTGGCGGGTGCTGTGCGTCACCACGGGATCGCCATCTGTGCGAACGGAGCTCTGATCTACGATCTCCATACCGAACGGATAGTGGAATCTCACCTGATCACCGTCGACGTACTCGAGGAAGTCGTGGCTCAGCTAAGAGCGAACGTGTCCGATCTCGCATTTTCGGTCGAGTACGAAGCCGGTTTTGCGCACGAGTCGGATTTCCTCCTCGGCGCCCTTGACAAGGCCAAGGGGGCCGTACACGCCGACTCTCTCACCGCACGTCCGTGCGCCAAACTGCTGGCCCTGCACCCCGGCATGGGCGCGGACGAGCTCCAGGCGACCGTGCACGAACTGGTGGGGCATCTCGTGACCGCCACCCACTCCAGCCGGAGAGGGCTGATCGAGATGAGCGCCCAGGGCGTCACGAAGGCCAGCGCCCTTGCGGCCCTCGCCGGACGTCACGAGATCAAACCCGCACAGGCCGTGGCGTTCGGTGACATGCCAAACGACCTGCCCATGCTGAGCTGGGCAGGCACGTCGTACGCCGTCGCGAACGCGCATCCGGACGTGCTGGCAGCGGTCGACCATGTGACCGGAACCAACGACGACGACGGCGTCGCGCAGGTGATCGAGAAGCTCTACAGATAAGGGCCGGAACCACCGGGCGGCCGCTGCTGCGGCTCGTCCCCGTGCGGCACCCCGGGCAGCGCCCTGCGCATCTGCTCAAGCTGGGCACGGGCGGCCATCTGCTGCGCGAACAGCGTGGTCTGGATGCCGTGGAACAACCCTTCGAGCCAGCCGACCAGCTGGGCGTGCGCGATGCGCAACTCGGCCTCGCTCGGCGGCGTGCCCGTCTCGTCGGTGAACGGGAGCGACAGGCGCTCCAGCTCGTCGACCAGCTCCGGCGCCAAGCCGTCCTCGAGCTCCTTGATGGAGGACTCGTGGATCTCCTTCAGCCGCTTGCGGCTGGCCTCGTCGAGAGGAGCCGCACGGACCTCTTCGAGCAGCTGCCTGATCATGCTGCCGATCCGCATCACCTTCGCGGGCTGCTCGACCAGGTTGGTGACCGACCGGTCTTCCTCACCGCCGCTATCGCCCTGACCTTGGAAGTCGGGGCCCACCACCACGATGTGAGGGGTGTTGTTGTCCTCAGCGTTCATAACTCTCACCGTACTAGCAGGATCTTGCCGACGTGTTCCCCCGAATCCAACAATCGATGCGCCTGCGCGGCGTCGGCCATGGGCACCTCCGCGTGGACCACGGGACGCACCGCACCGGCGCCGACCAGCGGCCAGACGTTGTCGACGACGCTGCGTACGATCACGCCCTTCTCCTCGACGGGACGCGAGCGCAGCCCCGTCGCGTGCACCGAGGCGCGCTTGGCGAGCATGGCGCCCAGGTCGAGCTCCGCCTTGCGACCGCCCTGCAGCCCGATGATCACCAGCCGCCCGCCGGTGCGCAGCGCCTTGACGTTGCCCGCCAGGTATTTCGCGCCCATGATGTCGAGGATGACGTCGGCGCGTACCTTGTCGGCGAAGCTCTCCTCGCGGTAGTTGATCACCTCGTCGGCGCCGAGCTCCTTGACCCGCTCGGCCTTCTCCGCCGAGCCGACGGTCGCGACCACGTGGGAGCCGAGCGCCTTGGCAAGCTGCACCGCGAACGTGCCGATCCCGCTCGCGCCGCCGTGCACCAGGAGCGTCTCGCCCTTGCGCAGCCGCCCGATCATGAACACGTTGGACCAGACCGTGCAGGCCACCTCGGGAAGGCCGGCCGCCTCGCGCGGCGACACCCGGTCGGGCACCGGCATGACCTGCTGCCACGGCACGGCTACGCGTTCGGCGTAACCACCGCCGCCGAGCAGCGCGCACACGGCGTCGCCGGGCTTGAACTGCTCGACGTCGGCGCCCACTTCGGCCACCACGCCCGAGGCCTCCAGCCCCGGGTAGGGCGACGTGCCGGGAGGCGGGTCGTAGAAGCCCTGACGCTGCAGGACATCGGCCCGATTGACCGCGGAGGCGGTCACGTCGATGAGCACGTCTCCGCGCCCGACTTCGGGATCGGGCACCTCGTGCCACTCCAGCACCTCGGGGCCGCCCGGCTCGGTGATCTCAATGGCTCGCATGCGAACCACGGTAGCCGGGCAAAGAAGTTGTGGGTTGGCGGGCTGCGTACTGGCGGGTGGCGTTAATCTGCAAGGTATTTGCTGCCCCTTTAGACCCACCCGAGGGGGAACACGGTGGCAAGACACGATCGAGAAGAATCTCTCGAGGAACAGCTGGCATGGCTCGACGCGATCAAGGAGACGGAGGAGTCCCCCGTCCCTGTCAGCGCCTCGACTGCCTCCGCCGACGAGCCGGTCGCCTCGCCGTACCCCCAGGACCCGTGGAAGCTGGTGCCCCAGCAGCACGAGACGCCGACGCCGCCGTTGTTCCGCGCGGCCGCCGACTCCGTGTACGGCACCGCCGCGGCCGAGGATGTGCCTGAAGGGGAGAGCGAGGCGGCGGAGTGGCTCGGCGAGACCGGAACGGGCTCGCCGGGCACGACGGACGAGCCGGCGGCGCGGCCCGCCGACGACCCCTTCACCACCCCGCTGAAGCCGCTGCCGCGCCCCGACGACACCGAGACCTTCACCCTGTCGTTCACTCCTCCGGAGCCGGCCGCGGAGGACAGGGCGGCGGAGCCCGCGGACGATCCGTGGCCCACGCCACCCGAGTGGCCGCCACCAGCGGAGTCACCAGCGGAGTCACCAGCGGAGTTGTCCGCCTCCCAGCCTCCGGAGCAGTCCGCAACGCCGTCGCCGTCCGCCGGGTCCTCTGCCGGGCTGAAGGAAGGGCCGGCCGAAGACCCGTCCGGTGAGGACCCGCCGGCGGTCCGTTCGCCGGCCGCGGCCGAGGAGGGGTCGCGCGCGGAGGAGGAGCCCGCCGAGCAGGGCCCGCGTACGGAGGAGAAGCCCTCCTGGGAGGACAAGCCCGGCTGGGAGAGCAGTACGCTCCCCAGGAACGAGCCGCCGAAGTGGGCCGGATCCGACGAGAGCCAGCCACGGAACGAGTCCCTGGGCTGGGCCGGTTCCGACGAGACCCTGCCGAGGAACGAGAGCCCGCGCTGGACCGACTCCGGGCCGCACTGGGCCGCCTCCGAGCAGCGCGCAGAGCCGGAGGAGCGTCCGCAGCCCGAGGAGCGCTTCCAGTGGACCGAGCCGGTCCAGGAGGACCGTTCCCAGCGCCAGGACCGCCCCATGCGGCTGGAGCGCTCTCAGCGCCAGAACCGCTCGGCCCACGACGATCCGCTGGGCGGCGGGCTTCCGCACGACGGGTCCCAGCGCGACACACCTCCGCACGGCGATCCGCTGGGTGGCAGAGGCCAGCACGGCCGGGCGGCGCAGGAAGGGCCGCGGCACGACGCCGGACGGCGGGCCGCCGAGCAGGAGGGGTCGCCGTGGGGCGACCAGCCCGAGTGGCGGCCCGCAGAGCGGGACATCCCGCCGCCGCCGCGCCGCCGTCCCGCTCCGGCGCACGTCTTCAGCGCCCCGCCGAGGCCCCCGGTGACCGGCAAGCCGACCGCCGATAGCCTCGACCCGGAGTCCCTGCTACGCGGACGGCGTAACGCTCCTTCCAAGGGGTGGCGCCGGGTGGTGTACAAGGCGTCGGGAGGCTGGATCAAGCCAGGCGAACCTCCTGAGGTGCGCCGCCGCCGCGAGCTCGTCACCAGGGCCCGCACCCCGGTGACCGCCGGGCACCACCGTGTGGCCGTGCTGAGCCTCAAGGGCGGCGTGGGCAAGACGACGACCACGGTCGGCCTCGGCGCCACCCTCGCCCAGATCCGCGGCGACCGGGTCATCGCCGTGGACGCCAACCCCGACAGGGGCACGCTCTCCGACAAGCTCGTCCTGGAGACGTCGGCGACCGTGCGAGACCTGCTCAACGAGCGCGACCAGGTCAGGCGCTACGTCGACATCAGGGCGTTCACCTCGCAGGCGGGCTCCCGGCTTGAGGTGCTCGCCTCCGACCGCGATCCGTCGGTCTCCGAGGCGTTCAGTGGCGGCGACTACCAGGCCGTCTCCCAGGTGCTGGAGAACTTCTACTCCATCTGCATCACCGACTGCGGCACCGGCCTGCTCCACTCCGCCATGGGCGGCGTGCTCGGGCTGGCCGACCAGATCGTGCTGGTCAGCTCGCCGTCCGTGGACGGCGCCAGGGCGGCGTCGGCGACGCTCGACTGGCTGGAGGCGCATCAGTACGGCGACCTGGTGAAGAACGCGACCGTGGTGCTGTGCAGCGTCAGGCCACGCTCGAAGTCGGCGGTCGACATCAAGAAGCTGGAGGCCCATTTCGCCGCCAGGTGCCGCGCGGTGATCCGGGTGCCGTACGACCCGCACCTGGAGGAGGGCGCGGAGATGGACCTGGACCGGCTCCAGGAGACCACCAGGGACTCCTACCTGCAACTCGCCGCCTGCGTGGGCGACGGCTTCGCGGGTCTCCCCGAGTGAGGCCGCGGGGGCCCGCATAGCGGGGCCGTGAGACGGCGCTGGGAACGCCCTCCGCGAATGTCCACCCCTTGGAAGCGCGACGCCCATCGGTCCCGCGGGACGGAATAGGCTCAGGCGACAGGTCGGGCTGAAGTGAGGTCGGTGGACGGGTGGGCAAGTCGTTCGTGCATCTGCACGTACACACTGAGTACAGCATGCTGGACGGAGCGGCCAAGATCAAACCGCTGTTCAAGGAGGCGGCACGGCTTGATATGCCGGCCATCGCCATGTCGGATCACGGCAACATGTTCGGTGCGTACGAGTTCCAGAAGGTGGCGAAGGACAGCCCCGTCAAGCCGATCATCGGGATCGAAGCCTACGTGGCGCCCGAGTCCCGGTTCTTCAAGAAACCGGTCTTCTGGGGTTCTCGTGCCGAGACCGGTGTCGCGGACAGCGAGGGCGGCAAGGACGTCTCCGGCGGCGGCCGGTTCACCCACATGACCATGTGGGCGAAGGACGCGGACGGGCTGCGCAATCTGTTCCGGCTGTCGTCGCTCGCGTCGGTCGAGGGTTACTACGGCAAGCCCCGCATGGACCAGGATCTGGTCTCGCAGCACGCGTCCGGGATCATCGCCACCACCGGCTGCCCGTCCGGCGCCGTACAGACGCGTTTGCGGCTCGGCCAGTACGACGAGGCCGTCAGGGTCGCCGGCGAATATCAGGAGATCTTCGGTAAGGAGAACTACTTCCTGGAGTTGATGGACCACGGCATCGACATCGAGCGGGAGGTGCGGGCCGACCTGCTGCGGCTGGCCAGGCAGCTCGACATCCCGCTGCTGGCCACCAACGACTCCCACTACGTCACCGAGGACCAGGCCGACGCCCACGACAGCCTCCTGTGCGTCGGGGTCGGCAAGAACAAGGACGACCCCAACCGGTTCCGGTTCAACGGCTCCGGCTACTACCTCAAGCCGGCCGACGACATGTACGCGCTGTTCCCCGAACTTCCGGAGGCGTGCGACAACACGCTGCTCGTCGCCGAGATGGTCGACGACTACAGCGACGTGTTCGCCCATGTGGATCGCATGCCTGACTATCCTGACGTGCCCGAGGGCGAGACACAGGAGTCGTGGCTACGTCAGGAGGTGGAGCGCGGCCTGGAGATGCGGTACGGCACCCCGGTGCCCGCCGAGGTGACGGAGCGGTACGAAACCGAGATGAAGGTCATCGGGCCGATGGGCTTCTCGTCCTACTTCCTCGTGGTGGCTGACATCTGCCGCTTCGCCCGGGACAACGGCATCCCGGTGGGTCCCGGTCGTGGCAGCGCCACCGGATCGATAGTCGCCTACGCCACCCGGATCACGGAGCTCGATCCGCTGGAGCACGGCCTGTTGTTCGAGCGGTTCCTGAATCCGGAGCGGATCAACCCGCCGGACGTCGACCTCGACTTCGACGACCGTCACCGGGACCGGATGGTCAACTACGTCACCGACAAGTACGGCAGCGCGATGACCGCGCAGGTCAACACGTTCGGCACGATCAAGGCCAAGGCCGCCGTCAAGGACGCGTCCCGCATTCTCGGCTATCCGTTCGCCGTCGGCGACAAGATCACCAAGGCGATGCCGCCGGACGTCATGGGCAAGGGCGTCCCTCTGTCGGACATGTTCAACGAGGATCACCCGCGCTACAACGAGGGCGGGGAGATCCGGGCGCTGTACGAGAGCGACCCGGACGTGAAGAAGGTGATCGACACCGGCCGCGGCATCGAGGGCCTGATCCGCGGCACCGGTGTGCACGCGGCCGCGGTCATCCTGTCCTCGGCGCCGCTGATGGACCTGATCCCCTTGCACCGGCGGGACAAGGACGGCGTGATCATCACCGGGTTCGACTATCCCTCGTGCGAGGACATGGGTCTGGTCAAGATGGACTTCCTGGGTCTGCGCAACCTGGGCATCATCGACCACGCGATCAAGATCATCGAGCAGAACCGTGGCATCACGCTCGACACCTTGACCATCCCGCTCGACGACGCGAAGACCTACCAGCTCATGGCGCGCGGTGACACCCTGGGCGTGTTCCAGCTCGACGGCGGCCCGATGCGCCAGCTCCTGAAACTGATGGAGCCGACCCGGTTCGAGGACATCGCCGCCGTGCTCGCGCTCTACCGCCCTGGCCCGATGGCGGCCAACGCGCACACCAACTACGCGCACAGGAAGAACGCCCGGCAGGACATCGAGCCCATCCACCCGGAGCTGAAGCAGGCCCTGGACCCGATCCTCGGCCCGACGTTCCACCTGCTCGTCTACCAGGAGCAGATCATGGCCGTCGCGCGCGAGCTGGCCGGCTACACCCTGGGCGGCGCCGACCTGCTGCGCCGAGCCATGGGCAAGAAGAAGAAAGAGATCCTGGACGCCGAGTTCGCCAACTTCCAGAAGGGCATGCGCGGCAACGGCTACGGCGACGACGCCATCCAGGCCCTGTGGGACGTCATGCTGCCGTTCTCCGGCTACGCCTTCAACAAGTCCCACACCGCCGGATACGGCCTGGTCGCCTACTGGACCGCGTACCTGAAGGCCAACTACCCCGCCGAGTACATGGCCGCCCTGCTGACCTCCGTGGGGGACGACAAGGACAAGGCGGCCGTCTACCTCGCCGAGTGCCGCAAAATGGGCATCCAGGTCCTGCCCCCGGACGTCAACGACAGCCAGCTCGACTTCGTCGCGGTCGGCGACACCCAGGTGCGGTTCGGCATGGGCGCGGTCCGCAACGTCGGTGAGAACGTCGTCGACGCGATCGTGAAGGCCCGTAAGGAGAAGGGCCTCTACCAGGACTTCAACGACTTCCTCGGCAAGATCCCGCTGACCGCCTGCAACAAGCGGGTCATCGAGTCGTTGATCAAGGCGGGGGCGTTCGACTCGCTCGACCACCCGCGCAAGGGCCTCCTCATGGTCCACGAGCAGGCCGTCGACCAGGTCAGCGGCATCAAGAAACAGGAGGCGCACGGCCAGGACTCACTGTTCGGCGGCCTGGCCGACGCGGGCGCCGACGAGGCGTTCACCGTCACGGTCCCCGACACGGAGTGGGACAAGAAGACGAAGCTCGACTTCGAGCGGGAGATGCTCGGCCTGTACGTCTCCGACCATCCCCTGGCCGGCACCGAACGGATCCTGGCCAGAAACCGCGACACCACGATCGCGGACCTGCTCGAGTCCGGCCGCGACGACCGCGGCGACGTCGCCGTGTGCGGCCTCGTCACCAAGATGGACAAGAGAGTCAACAAGGCCGGCAACCTCTGGGCGATCGCCACGGTCGAGGACATGGACGCCGCCGTCGAGTGCCTGTTCTTCCCCAAGAGCTACGTGCTGTACGCCGACTCGCTGCGTGAGGACATCGTGGTGGCCGTACGTGGCCAGATCAACAACCGGGACGGCGCCATCAGCATCTTCGCGACGGATCTCAGCCCGATCGACGTGTCCGGCGTCAACAGTGAGGGCGCCCCGATCACCATTCTGCTCAGGGAGGACCGCGTCACCCCCCAGTTGCTGGAAGAACTCCGGCACGTGCTGAAGCTGCACGAGGGCAAGGTCCCGCTGCACATCAACCTGAAGCGCCCGGCCGGGAGGACCACGGTGCTGGCGGTGCCGGACTTCCCCGTCAACGCGGAGCCCAGCTTCGCCGCCGATGTGAAGGCGCTGCTGGGGCCGGAAGCAATCACGCTGTGAACCGGCGGGTGGACGTGGTGACGTCTGCGGAGCCGCCTGTGTGCCCCCGCTGCCGCGGTGAGGCGCTGCTGTGGGCGCGGGTCCCGTACGGGTGGACCAACAGGGAAGGCGGGCGGGTGGAGGGCCGCTCAGGGGTGGTGCTGTGCCCGGCGTGCGACGCGCGGGCGCCGGGCGCGGCCGCGCTGATCACCTGGTTCCACGTCCATGGCCGGGCCGACGATGAGGACGAGGAGTTCGTGCGCCTGCTGGTGCGGTGGGCCACCGGCGTTTCGGTGCCGCCGCTCGATGAGCACGCGCCGGAGGCCGAGAACGAGCGGTGGCAGCGCGGGGACCTGTAAGAACACGGCCCGCCCCCGCCGGCCGGTCGACCCTCACGGCGCTTCAAGCGCCCTGAAGCGTGGCGGAGGGTGTGGGATTCGAACCCACGAGGCCATCGCTGACCTGGCCGCTTTCAAGGCGGCTGCACTCGTCCACTATGCGAACCCTCCCGTGCGGAAACCACGATAGCGGCTGTGGTGGCAGCGGTGTACGTTCAGGAGGTGGCGGATCTCGACGTCGAGGTGCAGCGCGCGCACGGGCGCGTGCTGGTGCGGCTCGACGGCGACCTCGACAAGCTCACGGCGCCGCTGCTCAAGGAGTGGCTGGTCAAGCTCTACGCCGAGGGCTTCGTTCAGGTCGTCATCGACGCGTCCAGACTCGAGTTCTGCGACTCCAGCGGGCTGTGGGTGCTGGTGGAGCACCGGCGCAGGGTGGCCGAGCACGCCGGGTCGTTAGGGCTCGTCGGGGTGCACGGGGTGCTGCAGCGGGTGCTCGAAGTGACGCGACTGAAGTTCGCCTTCGACAGCGTCGTGCCCGCCGACCACTGACACGCGCCAGTCCCTCGGCGGAAATCAGGCGCCGAGTTGTGCCAGGAGCCACTTCGGGCCCATGGTCTCGGCTCCCAGCGCGCCGACGCGCTCCTTCAGCCCCCGGTCCGCGGTGACGACGACCACACGCTCCCACGGCCTGGCCCTGCGTACGACGTCGACGATCGCGTCGTCGCCGCTGCCGGTCGCCGCCACCACCTGGATGCCGGGCACGTCCGGCGCGTTCCTCGCCGCTCCCTCGACGACCGCCACCACCCTGGGGAACCACTGGGCGAGCACCGGGTGTTCGAGCTGGCGCCGGGAGACGTCCTGGAGCAGGCGGGTGGCCGCGCCGAGCCGGTCGCGCCACCAGCCGTGCTCGGCCCGCGCGCCGACGATGTTGGCCACGTCGAGGACGATGGTCTCGGGTGTGATCGCCGCCTGCACCTCGCCCCACGTCGCGGCGAAGCCGGGGTGCAGGTTCCTGCCGGTGACCTCGGGCAGCGGCAGCCAGCGCAGTTCGTCGCTCTCGGCGTTGGCGGGTGCGGCGGCCAGGAGTTCGGCCGACTCGGCGATCACCGTCTCGAACGCCCACCCGCCGTGGTCGTCGAGGTAGACGCCCTGTACGCGCAGCGCGTCGCCGGCGAGCGCGGCCTCCTCGTGGGCCTCGCGCAGCGCGCTGGCGACGGCGTCCTCGTGGCTGTCGCGGGCTCCGCCCGGCAGGCCCCACGTGCCGCCGTGGTGGCTCCACACGGCGCGTTTCTGCATGAGCACGTGCGGGACGCCGAGGTCGTCATGGTGTACGACGAGAAGCCCTGACGCGCCGTGGATGCCCCAGTGGCGGTGCCCCAGGCCGCATTCGGTCCAGCCGTCGCCGTCTCTGACCGTCATGGCGTGATGCTCAGCCTCCGCCCTTGGAGAAATGCCGGTAGTCCTTGGTGCGACTTAACTGACCTGCGCCGGTCGCCGTCATTCCCGAGGCTACCTGCGTAAGCGCTGTTTGTTGGCGTTGGTCGTGTGAGGCGCGTCGAGGCGCGACGGTCCAGGGGCCGGCCCTCGCGGACCATCGCCGACGTCACCGACGAAGGCGACCGCGCGACCGTGGAGCTCCGCTACGGCCTGCTCGAGCAGTACGGCGCCGCCCCCTTCGTGGAGGTCCTGTACGGCCCGAACTGGGCGCCGCTCGTGCCGTCATCGCCTGCGGACGCGTCCGCCGCGGCGGCGGCGGAAACTCCTACCGCGTCCCCCAGCCCCAGCCCGACAGGTGTCACGTGGCGTCGACCAGTAGCAGGCCGCGCTGGCACCCCCAGCCCCCACGCGGGCGGGGTGCCACAGGGGCCACAACCTTCTGCCCATCCCCAGAGAACGGGGGACGAATCGCGTTCACCCGGTTACCGTCCGGGCATGGCGAAGAAGAAGGACGACCCGCCGCCGATCTGCGGCACATGCAACGGCGCCGGCGGGGAATGGGTGGACCGCAACGGCGACTCCAAGAAGCAGTCCGTGTGGGTGAAGTGCACGGCCTGCAACGGGACAGGACGCAGGTGAGCGACCGCATCACATGCCCGGAATGCGAGGGCCGCGGCGGGCAGCGGTACGGCACGCTGTTCGTGGCGTGTCAGTTCTGTGGCGGCCTGGGCTGGGTGGGGGAACACAACGAGCCCGCCGAACGCGGCAACGACGACCAGCCGCCGCCCCCACCCCCGACCGCGGCGAACCACAAGGTGTGGACAGACCCGTACATCTCCAGCGCGTTCCCGTGCCGCCTCTGCCTGGGGGCGCGGAAGGTGTCCCACGTCGACGAGCAGGCGGGCACGCTGGTGATGGTGCCGTGCAGCTGTGCCACGCCCGGCAGCACGTGAGCGGCCGGCCTCCCGAAACCCGGGGGCCGGCCGCTCGCCATTCCTCACACGTGGTGGGACATCAGCCTGAACCCGATGTCGGCGCCGATCTTCGAGATGTCGGCCTCCTCCCGGACCGTCGACCCGGACATGTCGACATTGACGGTCACGCCACTGCTGGATGGGGCGTCCGCAGACGCCCAACCGAGCGGCGCGGCCCCGTTCGGTATGCCGGCGCCGGTCGTGCCAGGCGCGTACGGGTCGTACGGCGAGGCTGGGCCATGGCCAGGAATCAGGCCGCCGGCCTGCTTGCGTGCCGCCGCCGCGGCCTGGGCCGCCATCTTGCGGGCTACGTCCATCACCAAGGACTGCCTACCCGCCGCCCTTGGAGAAATGCTGGTAGTCCTTGGTGCCCGACCAGTAGCCGCCCCACTCCCAGCCGACCCGGGAGAACGCCTTGACGACCTTGTCGCCCGGATTTATCACACCTTTACCCTTAGTTGGGCGCTTAGTGAACTTCTTCGCATTCTGGTGTGCTGTGTCGCCGCTTGCGGTGACGTACGGGTTCTCGCGGGGATTGATGTCTATTGCTTCCCCGTAGGCGTGGTTCGACCAATTGCTCGATCCGGTGGCCCGGCGGCAGTTGAAGGCCGAGGTGTTGTCGGCGTCGATCGAGTCGTAGTCGTCCGCTTTGTACGCGTCGACCAGCTTCATCTGCCGGATCGGCCAGCGCCAGTCGTACAACTTCTCGAAGACCGTCACGATGTCGTCGGTGACCGTCTTGCGCACCACCACTTCCCCGGTGTGCGGCTTGCCGTCGAACCCCCAGTACGACAGCGTGACCAGCCGCAGGTCCCGGTAGGAGACCGGGCAGCCGGGCTGCCACGAGTGCGGCAGGCGGTCGCGGGTGACCCGGGAGACCTTGGAGTTGAAGGGCGGCGGGCCCGTCGGCTCGGGTTTGGGCGTGACGGCCACAGGCCTCGGCGTCTCGTGTGCCGGGTCGGACGCGGGAGGGACGGGAACGGAGGTCGTGGCCGACGCGCTCTGCTCCTGAGCCCCACACGAAACGGACGCGAGCACCACGAACGCCATGGCGGCAGTACGTTTCATCTGGCCACCATATGCGACGTCGGAGCAGGTCAGGGGACGACCAGCACCGTACGGCGAGCACGTTTGGCCAGCTTGGCCGCCACCGAGCCGCCCAGGCTGGAGCGCGAGCGGCCCACCACGATGGCGTCGGCCTTGTAGGCGCCGGCCAGCGTCTCCAGCTCCCGCGCCGCGTCACCGCGTACGCTGACGAACCGCCAGCGGATGCCCGCGCCCTTCAGCTCATCCCTGAGGTCCTCGGTGAGGTCGGCCGCCGCGTCGGGGATGACGGGCGAGCCGGCGAAGAACCACAGCGGCGGGGTGTAGAGCGACTCCACGAAGACGACGACCAGCGCGGCGTCGTCCCTGCGGGCGAGCCCGGCCGCGTACGCGAGCGCGTTGCGGCTCGGGTCCGACCCGTCGTATCCGACGACGAGCAGGCCGGCGCCGTCCTTGCCGATCTCGAACCGCCCTGCGGGGAGCCGGCCCTCCGACGGTTCCCAGTGCGGGTCCGTGCCACTGCCGAACACGGCGTGTTCCTCGTCAGGTGTCGGCGTGCTTGCCGCGGCGGGACAGCTCGCGCAGCGCGTCCGCAGCGTAGATCACGAGGGACGCGAACGAGAGCATGGCGATCGAGCCGCCGATCCACAGGTCGTTGACGGTCGCGTCCACGTAGGCCGCGCCGCGGGGCTGGTAGCCGACCACGAACGGGGCCGCGACGAGCCACAGGCCGCCGAGGAACAACAGGACGAGGGCGGATACGCCCAGCTTGGCCTTCAACGGTTCTCCTCCACTCCCACCGGGGAACCCTTGCCGTTCGGGCGCGGGTTGTTGTTGAGGTCCTCGCGCAGCGCCTCGACGAGCGGGGCGAGCAGGGTGGCCAGCTCCGCGGACGACGTCTGCGGCGCGGCGGCCGGCACCGGTTCCGGCGACGGCTCGGGTTCGCGCCGCTTCACCTCGACCAGGCCGCGCGCCACCAGGTCCGCGTGGATGGCCAGTGCGAACGCGATCGTCCCCGCGGCCCCCACGACGGCCACGCCGAGCCCGGTGAAGAACTCGGATCGGGTGGTGTCCGTCCAGTCGCCGGTCTCCGCCTGCGTGCCGAGGGCGAAAGGCGCGACCATCAGCCACAACCCGGCCAGAGCGGCCAGTGAGGCCGTGACGGCGCCGACAAACTTGCGAATCATTGCGAGGGTCCTCCCGTTACAAGGTCTTTCTGCGGTGGCGCGGCCTGCGCGATCAGCGCGCGCGAGGTGGGCCGCAGCACGTCCTGGGCGACCGACCTGGCCCGTTCGTGTTCGCTGCGGCCGTCCGGCGGCGCCATCCTGGCGACGGCGGTGAGCAGCGCGGAGCGCTCGCCGTTCGCCCGCTCGACGCGCTGGGCCACGAGCTCAAGCAGCAGCCCGGCCAGCACCAGGTCGTCCTTGCCGAGCGGCTTGGGCTCGGGCGGCGCCACCATGGCCGACCCGCGCAGGGGCAGCTCCTTGAGGAAGATCGTGGCCACGAACCCGAGCAGGGCGATGGGCACGCCCACCATGAACACGGTTTCCAGACCGCGCGTGAACGACTCCAGCACGATGTGCTTGATCGGTCCGGGCAACTGCTGGATGGCGTCGGGGCTGCCGAGCTTGACGTCGGAGCCGCCGGGCAGCGCGATGTTCGCGGCCCGCAACATCTCGGCCATCTCGTCCCTGAGCCGGTTGGTCAGGATCGCGCCGAACGCGGCCACGCCGACGGCGCCGCCCAGCGAGCGGAAGAACGAGACGCCCGCCGTGGTGGAGGCCATGTCCCGCGGCTCGGAGCCGTTCTGGGCGGCCAGGATCAGCATCTGCATGGACATGCCGAGCCCGGTGCCCAGGACCGCCACGTCGAACCCGATGAGCCACTGGCTGGAGTCGACGTGGAGCCTGGACAGCAGGAGCAGACCGGCGGCCACGACCAGCAGGCCCGCGACGGGGAAGAATTTCCATCTGCCGGTCGTGGTGACGATCTTCCCGGAGACCACGCCGGACACGAACAGAGCCGCCACCATGGGCAGCGTCATCAGACCCGAGTCGGTCGGGCTGAGGCCCTTCACGATCTGCAGATACTGCGGCAGGTAGATCATCGCGCCGAACATCGCCATGCCGACGAACAGCGAGGCGAGGCTGGTGAGCACGAACGTACGGTTGCGGAACAACCGCGGCGGCAGGATCGGGTCGCGCGCGGTCCGCTCGGACAACACGGCGAGCGCCAGCATGAGCAGGGCGATCGCGGCGAGGAAGTAGGTCCACACCGAGTTCCACTCGAACTCGTTGCCCCCGAGCGTCAGGAGCAGCATGAGCGCGCTCGCGCTGGCCGTGATGGTCGTCGCGCCCCAGATGTCGATCGAGGTGTCCCGCTTGGCGACCGGCAGCTTGAGCACCTTCTGGATCACCAGGAAGGACACCACGGCGAACGGCACGACCACGTAGAAGCACCAGCGCCAGCCCAGCCAGTCGGCGTCCACGATGAACCCGCCGAGCAGCGGGCCCGCGACCGTGGAGATCCCGAAGACCGCCCCCATGTAGCCGGAGTAGCGGCCGCGTTCGCGGGGCGAGACGATGTCCCCGAGGATCACCTGCGACAGCGCCGACAGGCCGCCGACACCGAGCCCCTGCGCGGCCCGCGCCGCGATGAGCTGCCCCATGTCCTGGGACATCCCGGCGACGACCGACGCGGCGACGAACAACCCCAGAGCGGTCTGGAAGAGCAGCTTGCGGCCGAACAGGTCGGACAGCTTGCCCCACAACGGCGTGGAGACCGTCATCGTCAGCATGGTCGCGCTCGCGACCCACGAATACTGGTCCTGACCGCCGAGTTCCCCCACGATCGTCGGCAGCGCGGTGCCCACCACGGAAGTCGAGATCATCGACGTGAGCATCGCGAGCATCAGCCCCGACATGACCTCGAGGATTTCGCGGTGAGTGTACTGCCGTTTCGTGGGGGCCGCCGTATGTGCCTGGGCTACCAAGACACCACATCCCCCCTGAATACAGTCCTGACCCAACGGAGTATACGCCTGTTTACTAGCCGTGCGGCAAGGAGGGGGTGGCGGCGCGCAGCCGCAGGTGGAGGCTGCGGTGACTAGAGTTCTGGTATGGACGCCCAGGCAACGGAGGCGGGAGCCAGGCCGCGCGACCGTGAGGCGACGCGCGAGCGCATTCTGCAGGCGGCGCGCACGCTGTTCGGCGAGCAGGGCTACGAGACGGTGACCGTACGCATGATCGCCGCGGCGGCCGACGCCAACGTCGCCCTGGTGGGCCGCTACTTCGGTTCCAAGGCCGGGCTGTTCGCCGCCGTTCTGCAGGGCGAGCCGACGCTCAGCAAGCTGTTCGAGGATGGTGCCGACGCCCTGCCGCGCCGGCTGGCCGAATATGCCGCCGAGCGGATGCGACGGCCGCCCGACAACCCGATCCTGCGGGCGCTCGAACGTTCCGCGGCCCACCCCGAGGTGCGGTCCCTGGCTCGTGAGCGGCTCATCACCGCCGTGCTCAACCCCATCGCCGAGCAGCTCCACGGCCCCGACGCGCAGGTCAGGGCCCGCATGGCCACGGCGGTCTTCCTCGGCATCGGAGCCACCCGCCGTCGCCTCGGCCCACAGGACCCCACGCCGGCCGATGTCGACCGCCTCACCGCGGTCTTCGAGGCGTGCCTGGCCGGCTGAAAGTTTCAGCTTCCGCAGCTCCTCTGGCCTGGGATTATGCCGTGGTGATCGATCCGATGTCTTGGTGCGGGAGGTGACGGCTACCTACGATCCGGGGTGCCGGTGGGAGCGCTCCCACATGACGGACGGAGTAAAACCCATGTCTCGCAGGAAACCCCTGCTGGCGGTGCTCCTCGCCGCGGCCGCCACGGTCGCGGCAGGAGCGGTCGTCCTGTCCTCCTCCACGGCCAGGGCCGCCGACTCCGCTTTCTACGTCGATCCCCAGACGAACGCCGCCAAATGGGTGGCCGCCAACCCCGACGACAGCCGTACCACCGTGATCAGGGACCGCATCGCCGCCGTGCCGCAGGGCAGGTGGTTCGCGACGTACAACCCCTCGACCGTGCGCGGTCAGGTCGACGCGTACGTCGGCGCGGCAGCCGCCGCGGGCAAGATCCCCATCATGGTCGTGTACGCCATGCCGAACCGCGACTGCGGCGGCCCCAGCGCCGGCGGCGCCCCCGACCACGCCGCCTACCGCGGCTGGATCGACGAGATCGCCGCCGGGCTCGGCGGCCGGCCCGCGACCATCGTGCTGGAGCCCGACGCGCTGGCCATCATGTCCAACTGCATGAACGGCTCGGAACAGGCCGAGGTCCAGGCCTCCATGGCGTACGCGGGCAGGACGTTCAGGGCCACGTCGTCGCAGGCCGAGGTCTACTTCGACGTCGGACACGACGCCTGGCTGTCCGCCTCGGAGGCGGCCTCCAGGCTGAACGGCGCCGACGTGGCCGGCAGCGCCGACGGCATCGCGGTCAACACCTCGAACTACCGCTCGACGCCCGGCCTGGTGTCGTACGCGAAGAGCGTGATCGCGGCGACCGGCGTGTCCGGGCTCAAGGCGGTCATCGACACCAGCCGCAACGGCAACGGCCCTTCCGGCAGCGAGTGGTGCGACCCGCCCGGCCGCGCCACGGGCATCTGGAGCACCACGGACACGGGCGACGCCGCGATCGCCGCCTATCTGTGGGTCAAGCCGCCCGGCGAGGCCGACGGGTGCATCGCCGCCGCCGGGCAGTTCGTGCCGCAGCGTGCGTACGACCTGGCCATGGCCGCGCCCTCGCCGACCGTCACGCCCACGGTCACGCCGACCGTCACGCCGACGCCCGGCAACGGCGGCTGCACGGCGGCGTACAAGGTGACGAGCGCGTGGCAGGGCGGCTTCCAGGGCGAGGTCACCGTCACGAACACGGGCTCGTCCCCGATCGGCGGCTGGCAGGTCGGCTGGACGTTCCCCGACGGGCAGACGATCTCGCAGCTCTGGAACGGCACCCTGTCCGGCGGCGGCTCCGTCTCCGTGACCAACCTCGGCTGGAACGGTGCCGTGGCGGCGGGCGGCAGCACCACATTCGGCTTCCTCGCCGCTCACAGCGGTCGGAACGGCACCCCGTCCACCCTCACCTGCACCGCCTCGTGATCATCGCCGGGCCCGTGGGGCCCGGCGAAATATCCGCGCTTCATACGATGTTGCACAGAGCCATCCGCACTCCTCGAAAGGCGCGTACTCATGGCTCTGCCGCTGTCCATCCTTGATCTGGCCCACATCGGTGAGGGCGAGACGGCGCGCGACAGCTTCACCGCCAGCGTCGCCCTCGCCCAGCGTGCGGAGGAGCTCGGTTACACACGCGTCTGGTACGCCGAGCACCACAACATGCCGAGCATCGCCTCCTCGGCGACCAGCGTGCTGATCGCTCACGTCGCCGCGCACACCAGCACCATCCGCCTCGGCGCGGGCGGCGTCATGCTCCCCAACCACGCGCCGCTGACCATCGCCGAGCAGTTCGGCACCTTGGAGACCCTCCACCCCGGCCGCATCGACCTCGGCCTCGGCCGGGCTCCGGGCAGCGACCAGCAGACCATGCGGGCCCTGCGCCGCAGCCCCGCCTCCGCAGACTCGTTCCCGCAGGACGTGCTCGAACTGCAGGGCTATCTGACGGGCGAGTCGCGCATTCCCGGCGTCGACGCCACCCCGGGCAAGGGCACCGACGTGCCGCTCTACATCCTCGGCTCCTCCCTGTTCGGGGCGCAGCTCGCGGCGGCGCTCGGGCTGCCGTACGCGTTCGCCTCGCACTTCGCACCCACCGCGCTGGAGGAGGCCGTGGCCGTCTACCGGCGCGACTTCAAGCCGTCCGCGCAGCTCGACCGGCCGTACGTCATCGCGGCGCTCAACGTGATCGCCGCCAAGACGAAGGAGGAGGCCGAGGAGCAGTTCCTGGAGTCCAAGCGGCTCAGGGTGACCAGGTTCCTCGGGCGGGGGCGCACGTTCACGCAGGAGGAGGCCGACATGATCCTGGAGTCGCCGGCCGGGCAGCAGCTCGTGCAGATGGCGAAATACTCCGCCGTCGGCGACCCGGACGAGGTCGAGGCCTACGTCGCCCGCTTCGCCGAGCACGCCCGGGCCGACGAGCTGATCGTCGCGTTCTCCGCTCCCGACAGGAAGGCCTGGATGCGCTCGGCCGAGCTGCTGGCCCAGGCCCACGGCCTGCGCGCCTGACGGTCAGTCGGCGACCAGGCGCATCCTGGGGCCTTCGCGCTCGCGCTGGCGCCGCACCACGTACGTGCCCGGCGCGCAGCCCGTACCTCCGTGTTCGGGATGCAGCAGGTAGACGGCGGCCCGCGCCTCGAACATGCCGATCGCCAGATGATCCGGATCGGCCACCTGCGTCGTCCACAGGCACGTGCCGGGGTCGGCGACGAGTGTGTGCGGGTTGCCGCCGGCCTCGCCGCGCAGCAGTTCGACGCCCGCCGGCGGCACGGGCCGCCACGCGGTGTGGAGCGCGGCCCGGACGGAGCCGGCGAGCATCGTGAGCGGGATGACGATGAGGTCGCCCTGGGCCTGGAGGCCGTCGACGACGGGGATGCGGACCGACTGCTCGAGGTGGTCGAGCACGGTGAGGCCGGTACGCCGGGTCAGAGTGGCCAGAGTCACAGTCATGGTGATCACCTCAGGTTCTGCGCTGGAGAAGGGAGTAGTGCTCGGCGGACAGCCCGTAGGTCCAGCCGGCGGCGGCGATCGGGTCGTCGAAGGCCGGCACGGTCAGCCCGTAGCGGCGCCGGTGGCCGTCGCGCTCCTGTGATCCGTTGACGGCGAGGAGCACCCTCGTTCCCGCTCGCATGTCGTACAGCCGCAGCTCGCAGCCGGGATTGCCGGGGTCCGGTGCGGTCGCGACGAGCCGCAGCCCGGCCTGGTCGACGTACGCGGGCCAGCCCATGTGCTCGATCGCGCACCGCCTGACCTCCACGTTCGGCTCGTCGGCGATGCGCCGCACGCTCGGATCCGTGATCACCCAGGCGGGCACCGGCATGCCGTGCCAGGCGTGCAGGTCCCAGCCGTCGGCGTACCGCACGGCGGGGCCGTCCTCCCGGTGCGGACGGACCTCCCCGTTCTCGCCCCACACCTCGGTGTGCAGGGCGACGGGCCGCTCGGAGACCACGCACGTGTCCTCCCTCGGCCACCACCAGCCGCACGACGTGGTCGCGGCCGTCCACAGGGCGAGGAGCCGGCGCTGCTCGCCGGTGAAGACCGCGCCGGCGGCCCGGCGCAGGGCATCGTACTCGGCGATCCAGGCGACGGAGAGCGTGTCGTACCAGGTGCGCCGGTGCACCGGCGACTCGTGCGCCGCGTTCAGCGGCGGGACGAGGGTGCTGGTGACGGAGCGCTGGAGCGGGAAGTACGTCGTACGGCGGACGATCTGGTCGAACGGCCGCCCGCGTGGCCTGAGCCGTGCGTCGAGCTCATGGCGCAGCGTGGCCGCCAGCGTGGACAGCCGCCTGGGCACGGGCCACTCGGTGAGGCGGTCGATGCTCTCCCAGGCGCGGGTCCCCGGTGGCACGGTGGCCAGGCCCTTCGCGGGCGAGGAGACCCAGTGGAAACGGGGTGGGGGCAGGCCGATCAGGCGGTAGAGGCCCGAGATGGCGGCCTCGGCGGCCGGACGGCCGGCGGGGCGCGTCGACAGCGCCTTGCCCAGCCATGTTTCGCGGATTGCGGCAGCTTCCCGCTGCACGTGGACGCTCACCGGATGCGGGTGGCGTCGTCCTTTCTCACGATCATGGGTTAGATAGTGACAGATCGGCGTCGGTCGTGTCCAGCGGCTAACCTGACCGGCCGCGGTCCTCGGTCATCGAGGGGAGGGGGGAGCCCGCACCGCCTTCGGGTGTCTCGCGGTGGGTGAAGATGTCGATCAGAATCTGCACGGGCATGTCGGCCTCGGTGTGGTGACGGAAGGGCACGCCGGGCTCGATGCGGTAGTGGTTGCGGCGTCCCACCCGGTTGCGCTTGATGTAGCCGGCCTCTTCCAGGTCGGACACGATGCTCTGGGCGGCGCGCTCGGTGATGCCGATCGACGCGGCGATGTCACGTACGCGCATCCGAGGGTCCACGGCGATGGCCAGGAGCACCCGGGCGTGGTTGGTCAAGAATGTCCACCCTGCACGACGTGCACCATCGTTGTCCATGCCTGCGAGACTCCTCCCGATCTGAGATGACCAGCAGCATACGCCGACCCGCACGTCGTTGTGCGAAGTTTGATTGAGGAAAAGGTATTCCGGTATTGTTCTTACTAGTTTACCGTAGAGGTGTCGAGCCGCCCAGGCCCGCAAGCCCGTCATGATCAGGGGGGAAGCGATGTCGCACGCGAGACACACCGTCAAGCCGCGCCCAGCTTACGGATCGCGCCGCCCGATTAACCCAGCTCGGCACGTGCGCCGAGACGGACACACCACCGCAATCGACACCTCGTGCGCCGATGAGGGTGACATGGTGTTGTCAGCGCCTCCGCCCACGCCGGAGCACCTGTTGTACGTGGACCACATTTTGCAGGTCACCTGCACGATCAATGCCGGGCCTTCCGTGATCAACCTCATAGGTGAGATCGACTCCAGCAACAGCGGAGAGCTCCTGCGCACACTGACCGAGGCCCGCTACATCGACGATCATCTGATCATCGACGTCAGCGGCGTCACCTTCGCCGACGTGTCGGCGGTCCGAGCCCTGCAGTCCTTCACCGCAGGCGGTTCGGCCGTCGTCCGCAACGCGCGGCCGCAGCTGAACCGCCTGGTGGATCTGCTCGGGGTGGCCCTCTTCGACTGACGCCGTTCCCGTCCGGGCGCGTCAGTCCAGGCAGAACTCGTTGCCTTCCGGGTCGGTCATCACGATGAACCCGGCGCTCATCAGATCGTCAGGTTCGTGGCGGCGTACCCGCTTGGCTCCGAGCGCGACGAGCTGGTCGCACTCGGCTTCCAGCGCGGCCATCCGCGCGGCTCCCTCCAACCCCGGAGCCGCGCGGATGTCCAGGTGCACCCGGTTCTTGGCCACCTTGTCCTCCGGCACCTGCTGGAAGAACACGCGTGGGCCCCGCCCGTCCGGGTCCTCGAGGGCCGACGCCGTGTTGCGCTGGTCCTCGGGCACGCCGGCGCGCTCCAGGAAGTCCTCCCACGCGGCCTGCGGATCGGCGCCCTCGGGCAGGTCAACCCCGGGCGGTCCGGGGTGGACCCAACCAAGCGCGTCCCGCCAGAAGGTCGACAGGGCTTTCGGGTCGTGGGCGTCGAAGGTGACCTGGATCTCACGGCTCATCGGGCTGCTCCGTTCGCGGCTTTCGTGTGCAGGTAGAGGTCGCGCAGCAGGCAGACCTCGGACATGTGATGGATCAGCTCACGGTGGATGTGCAGGACCAGATCCGCCATGGGCGCGTCGGGGTAGGGCTCCTTCTCGCCGACCGGGACCAGGAGCCCGGCCTCGCCGAGGGCGCGCACCCCGGCCAGCCAGACGTCGAACTGGTTCTCCAACTGGTCGAGCGCGGTGGCCGCGTCGCCCGCGTACTCCCAGGTCTCGTACGACGCCGGTGGCGCGTCGAAGTGCGCCGCGTTGCGCATGGCGAGCACGCCGACGATGACGTGGCCGAGCCGCCAGGCGATCGTGGTGAAGGGCGCGGGGGACGGCTCGGGGAAGGCGTAGTCGATCGCGTGGTCCCCGGCGCCGGCCTGTACGGGCGCCGTCGAGGTGCCGCGCGGCCGCACGCTCCAGGCGTCCGGCACCGGTGACCAGAGATATTCCTCGTCGGTGAGGCCGTCGAGCCTCGGCCGGAGGTGGTGGTTCCAGTGCCACTCCGCCTGCTCGCGCAGTGAGCGGTTCCAGTCGTGTGTTGGTGTGTCCATGGAGTCACTGTCGCCCCTCTAGCGGACAGAATCGGTCCGCTATCTGGCAGGGTGGGACACCATGGACGTGGTGAGCCCCGACGAGCGGGGCACGACCGAGCGGGTGCTCACCTTGCTCGGGCTGCTGCAGCAGCGCCAGGTGTGGACCGGCCCCGAGCTCGCCGACCGCCTCGGGGTCACGCCCCGCACCGTACGCCGCGACGTCGAGCGGCTGCGTACGCTCGGTTACCCGGTGCACGCCACCCAGGGCGTCGGCGGCGGCTACACGCTCGGTCGCGGGCAGGACCTGCCGCCGCTCCTGTTCGACGACGATGAGGCCATCGCCACCGCGGTTTCGCTGCTCGCCGGCGCGGGCGGAGCGCTCGCCGGAGCCGGCGACGCCGCGCTCCGGGCGATGACCAAGCTCGACCAGGTGCTGCCCACCCGGCTGCGGCACGAGATACGCGCGCTCTCCGGCTCGGTCGAGTCGTTCGGCAGGGGACGCACGCCGGTCGACCCCGAGGTGCTCATGACGCTGGCCAGGGCCTGCCGCGACGAGGTCGAGGCCGGCTTCGACTACCCGTCGGGCGACGAGCTGCGACGGCGGCGGGTCGAGCCGTACCGTCTGGTCGCCTCCGACCTGCGCTGGTATCTCCTCGCCTACGACCTCGACCGCGACGGCTGGCGCAGCTTCCGCGTCGACCGGATGACCGGCGTGACGGCACGGACCTGGCGCTTCCGCCCGCGCGCGGCGCCCGACGCGGCGGCGTACGTGCAGGAGAGCGTGGCCAGCCGCGTCTACCCGCGCCAGGCGCGCTTCCTCGTGCACGCCCCGGCCGGCACGGTGCGCGCGCAGGTGTCGGCGTCGGCGGCCGTGGTGCGGCCGCACGGCGCCGAGCGGTGTGAGGTGCTCAGCGGCGGCGCGAACCTCGACCTCGTGCTCGTGCACGTGCTCCTGCTGGGGCACGACTTCGAGGTGCTCGACCCTCCCGAGCTCGGCGTACGCTGCCGCGAGCTGGCCGGGAGGCTGCTCGCCGCGGGCGCTTCCGGCTGACGCGCAGCGTCTGGTCCACACCGTGGCCCGGCGCGGAACGCCCGCCGGTGGGTGCCCGGCGTTGTGCCGAGGGCCTTGAGGAAACGCCTGCGGAGATTGGTGGCCGAAGAGAGACCGACGCGGCGGGCGACCGCGTCCAACGGCAGGTCCGACGACTCCAGCAGGTCCCTGGCCGTGGCGATCCGCTGGGCCAGCAGCCGCGTACGCGGCGCCCTGGTCGCCGCGTACCAGGTGCATGCACGGCCCGGCCGTTCCGTGCACACGTTGAAGGTGTAGCGGAGAGGAAGCCCCGGCCGGTCGATCCCGAACACCTGGGCCGCGCAGCCGAGCTCGAACGTCGACTGCGGCTTCTATCCGGAGGGGTGATCCCCGGCCACCCGGTGGTCCCGGGCGGCCGGGGGACGGAGGTTCCGGTCAGAACACCGTCTCGACGTCCGTGGTACGTACGGTCCACGGCGGCCCGCATGTGCCCCGCCCGGTGAACCGGTAGCCCGCGAAGATGATCGGGCTGGCGAACCAGTAGCCGTCGCTGCAGGTCACCACGACCCTGATCGCGCCGCTGTACACCGAGCAGTCGATGTCGACGTAGTACGCCGGGATCGGCACACTGCGGGAGCACGAGTACGTGGCGTCCAGCGAAGCCCTGCCGTCCTTGTCCTCCGGGAGCACCGCGGTCGACTCGTCGGTGAACCCGCGTTCGGGCGCCGCGGTGGCCGAACCCGTGTGCAGTGCGACGGAGAACAGCAGCGCCGCGATCGCGGCCAGCACGCCGATGAGCGTTCTTCTCGCATGTACGACCATGTGTCGGACCTCTCGCTGGGTTTCCTGGCGGCCGGCCGTGCCTTGTCAGTGACACCTTCGCCGATCCGGGCGGCGCCCGGCATCGTCACATCACGCGAATCTCCGCCGTGGCGACCGGCGGACGCTTGTCACTGATGTCAAGGGCCGGGGATCAGACCAGGCCGTGCTCGGTCCACGCGCCCGCCAGCATCCGGGTGACGGTCGTGCTCAGCACCCGTACGCCGTGCGTCGAGCCCGGCTCGATGCCCACCAGCTCCCGCACCCGCCGCAGCCGGTAGTCGAGGGTGCGCGGATGGATGTGCAGGGATTCGGCCGTACGCAGGCGGTTCATGTCGTTGCGGTAGTAGGCGTCCAGCGTGGACACCAGCTCCGGGCCGTCGCCGAGCCGCTTCGCCGTCTCCCGTAACCACTGGTCCACCTGCGGCGTCTCCACCGCGCCCAGCTCCGCGAACACGTCGGACACCCCGTACGACCTGCGCGGCACGCGCTCGATCGGCGCCACCCTGCTGACCTTCCGCGCCAGCGCGGCCGCCTGGACGAGCGCACGGCGGCGTCCATGGGCGGCGCCCACCGAGCACGGCCGCCCCACGATCTCCGCGACCGCCTGCGCCAGCTCCAGCCCCGACCTCTCCGCCGCCGCCCGCTGCTCCGGCCGTGTCCCGTGATTCGGCACGAGCGCCACGAACTCGTCCGGTTCCTGCCACCCGAACGGCATGCGGTGCCGCTGCAGCAGGGTGCACACGACCTCCTCCCTGCAGGTCTTCGGCGGCTCCGTCGCCACCCGGACCACCGTGACCAGGTAGTGCTCGGTCACCGGAACCCCCAGGCTGACGGCCAGCTCGCCGGCCATGGGGTCGTCGTGCAGCACCATGGTGGCCAGCAGGTGGACGCGCGAGGCCGTCGGCAGGAACCGCTCGTACCCTCTGAAGTAGCCCCGGGTGTACGCCGCCTGCGCCTGGGCGCCCTGCCGGGCCAGCCAGTCGAGCATGCGCATCGTCTCGGTCAGGTCGCCGGGCCCGGCCGCCTCGGAGATCTCCCGCATGGTGAACGCCGCGTGCAACGCCAGCGCGCCGCGCTGGCAGCCCGGCGCCACGCCCTGCGTGCCGCGCTGCTCGCCGACCGACTCGATGAAGGCCAGGTCAGTCTCCAGCAGCGGCTCGCCGGAGGCGGCCAGCTCGGCCGTGCGCTGCCGTACGACGACCGCGAACTCCATCATCGACGCCCGCGCCCGGGACTCGATCGCCTGGAAACCGGCGATCTCGCCGACACAGGCGTCCACCACTCTCCTCGCGTTGTCGTCGACCCGGCTTTTGAGCATGCCGAAGAGGTTGCCGCCCATGATGAATTCTCCCCGTGACGTCGCCGTTGGTCATGTCTCCCTGAACCGCGCGCCCGGTATTCGTCGGCCGGACGCTTTCGTATCAGTGGGATTTTTCCGATGTCGTCACGCGGTTCGCGGACAATGGCATGTCACCAGGTCAGGATGGTTTGTGAACCGGTGAAACTTTCACTCGGCCGGCGATTCGTGACGGCCGAAACCATCACGCACGATCACCATGCGAATGCTTTCCGCCCAAACGGTTACGCGGGCTGCGATAAATGATTTCCGGAGCCTTCACTCAGGGTGAGGATCCGGATTACTCGCGTACGGTTCCGGTAGCGGTCCTCGCACTCCCGCACCCGTATCGTCGAGGCCAGGATGTCCATGAGCTACCAGGCGTTCGTCGAACTCGCCGCCGCCGATCCCGCCGTTGTCGGGCTCGTACTCACGAGTGCTACGCCCTCGCCCGCGCCACGGTCGTGCTCGACCGGCTCGACGGCGGACATCGCCCGCATCCTGGCGGCCAAGGCGCGGCTCGGCGCCGGCGAGGCGTTCCGCGACTGCGGCGAATGGCTCGACGCCTATGCCAACTCCCTGCGGCGCCTCTTCGCGCAGGTCGAGGCGGCGGCGCGGCGGGCCGGGCACGGCGAGGTGCTGGACGCGAGGATCTCGATCTGGTGCGACCGCTGTAGGCGACGGGCCGTTCGCGGCGGTCGTTCGGGGCCCAGGACGCAACCCAACCTTTACCGAAAAGTGCCATTCCTGTAACCCATGACGGACGTCCGTCAGATTTGACTGATGTCCCAACACGGCAAATAGTCGCAAAACGGTCTTAACGGACAGGTTAGCAGTGCGCCGGTGGGAGTGGTGTGGTGAAGGTGGAGGAACGCTCGGCTGACGCCATCCTCGAGGTGCTCGCAGGAGCGCCGGAGCCGTTGGGCGCGCGGCAGGTGCTGCAGGTGCTCAAGCAGGGCACCGGCCTGGACATCAGCGAGGCCACCGTCGCCCGGCGGCTGCGGCTGCTGGACCGGCGCGGGCTCACCGTGGCCGCGGGAACCAAGGGCAGGATGCTCACCTCGGCCGGCCGCCAGCACGTCGCCGTCGTGTTGCGCGGGCGGACCACCGCCACCCGGTTCCTGGAAGGCACGCAGGTGCGTACGTCGGAAGGACTGATCGACCTGCTGCGCGCACGGCGGACGGTGGAGCCGGAGGCGGCCAGGGAGGCGGCGCTCTGTCAGGACCACAGGTCCTCGGCGCAGGCGCTCACCCTGCTGGTCGAGCGGCACGGCAGGCACTACGCCGACGTGCACGAGGTGCCGCGCGACATCGCGCTGACCTTCCATCGCCGGGTGGCCAGGTGCACCCGCAATCCCATCGTCAAGGCCATGCTCGACGTCGTTCTCGATCCGGCGCTGGACCGTCTGGAGGCGGCCCTGGACGTCGTGCTCGACTCGCACCGCTCCGGCGAGGTCACGGTCGTCGAGCACCAGCGGATCGCCGACGCGATCGGCGTGGGTCGGCCGGACGCGGCGGAGGAGGCGATGCGCGCCCACATGGATCGGCTGCTGGACGAGGCCGGCCGCTTCCTCACCGAAGAGACCGCCCCCATCGTCGAGCGGCTGCTGACCTGGGGCATGCCCGGACCTACCGGACACGACACGCACGGAGGGCTGGAGCCGGATGCCGATCATTGAGTTCACCGGCGTACGGAAGTCGTACGGCGACCTCGCGGTGCTGAACGGCATCGACCTGTCGGTCACCGAAGGAGAGGTGGTGGTCCTGCTCGGCCCGTCGGGTTCGGGCAAGAGCACGCTGCTGCGCTGCATCAACGCCCTGGAGGACGTCTCCGGCGGCACGATCGTGGTCAACGGCCGCGATCCACACGACAGGGCCACGAACCTGAACGAGCTGCGCAGCGGAGTGGGGTTCGTCTTCCAGCACTTCAACCTGTACCCGCACATGACGGTGGCACAGAACATCATGCTCGCCCCCGTCAGGGTGAAGAAGCTTCCCAAGGACGCGGCCCGCCGCCGGGCGATGGCACTGCTGGAACGGGTCGGCATACCGGAGAAGGCCGACAGCCTGCCCACGCAGCTCTCCGGCGGGCAGCAGCAGCGGGTGGCGATCGCCCGCGCCCTGGCCATGGACCCCGCGATCATGCTGTTCGACGAGCCGACCAGCGCCCTGGACCCGGAAATGATCCAGGAGGTCCTGGAGGTCATGGTCGACCTGGCCGGCAGCGGGATGACCATGGTCGTGGTCACGCACGAGATGGGTTTCGCGCGCAAGGTGGCCGACCGGGTCGTGTTCATGGACGCCGGGCGCGTCGTGGAGAGCGCCGCGCCCGATGACTTCTTCGCCAGCCCGTCGACCGAGAGGGCCCAGGAGTTCCTGCGCCGGGTCACACATATCTGACGAAGAGGTGTCTGTACGGATGAAACGGGTCGTGTGCCTGGCGCTCGCGCTGCTGCTGCTCACCGCCTGCGGCGACCGCCCCAGGGCGGGACTGTCCCCGGTGGCGGGGACCAAGGGCGGCACCGGGGTGAACTCGCTCGAAAAGATCAGGAAACGCGGGGAGATCGTGTTCGGGGTCAAGTTCGACACCCCGCCGTTCGGATCGATCGGGCAGGGCGCGACCGAGCCGGAGGGCTTCGAGATCGATCTCGCCACGGAGGTCGCCGAGCGGCTGAAGGTAAGGCCGAGGTTCGTCGAGGTCAACCCGAAGAACCGGGTGGCCAACCTGGACAGCGGAAAGATCGACGTGATCACCGCGACCATGATCGCGACTCGGGCGCGCGACAAGGCGATCGACTTCTCCGAGCCGTACTTCGAGGACGACCAGCGCCTGATGGTGCGCGGCGACTCCGAGATCACCGGTGTAGGCCAGCTCGACGGCAGAACCGTGGCGCTGGTCCAGGGCTCCACGGAGGAGAGTGTGCTGCGGGACAAGGCGCCGGGCGCGAAGATCCTCAGCTTCCAGTCCTGGCCCACGGCCCTGCAGTCGCTGCTGCGCGGCGACGCCGACGCCGTCAGCACCACGGTCGGCATTCTCACCGGCCTGAAGTCGGCCGCCGACAAGGCGGGCGAGAAGGTCAAGATCGTCAGCCCGGGGATCGCTCAGGGACCGCTCGCCATGGGGTTCCGCCAGGGTGACGCCGCTCTGCGCGACGAGGTCAACGCCGCGCTGATGGGCATGGCCGAGGACGGCGCCTACGACCGCATCTACACCAAGTGGTGGGGCAAGGTGCTGCCCGAGCCGTACAAGATCCGCGTCCTTCCCTCGGGGTCGTGAGCCATGTTCAACGACCTCAGCTGGAGCGTGGTGCTCGACGATCCCGGCAGGAGCTTCCTGCTGCACGGCGCCTGGGTGAGCCTGCAACTCGCCGTGCTCGCCATCATCGGCTCCACGGTGGTGGGCACGCTGGTGGCGCTCGGCCGGGTGTCCACCGCGCCCGCGCTCGCGCCGCTGCGCTGGTTGCTGTCCGCCTACGTCGAGTTCTTCCGTAACGTGCCGCTGCTCGTGCAACTGGTCTTCTGGAGCTTCGGCATGTTCAGCCTGGACCTCGTCAGGGCCGCCGCCGCGCCGCTGAATCCGGTGTACTCCAACCAGTTCCTCGCCGGGCTGCTCGGCCTGACCATCTACACCTCGGCGTACGTCGCGGAGGCGCTGCGCAGCGGGATCCAGTCGGTGCCCAGAGGGCAACTGGAGGCGGCCAGGGCCGGCGGCCTCGGCTACTGGGCGGCGATGCGCGCGGTGGTGCTGCCGCAGGCGTTCGCGCTGGCGTTCCCCGCGATCGGCAACCAGTACATCAGCGCCACCAAGAACACCTCCGTGGTCATGGCCATCGGCGTCACCGACGTCGTCTTCCAGGCCCAGCAGATCGAATCGGCCACCTTCGCCGCGTTCGAGGCGTACACCGCCGCACTCGTCATCTTCGTCGTGATCTGCCTGGCCGAGTCCGCGCTGCTGGCTCTCGTCGTCCGCGGCATGCTGACCAGAGTCCGGCCGGGCGTCAGGACCGCGGCCCCGACACCGGCGTTGGAGTCGTGACCATGGGCGCGATCACCGACAACCTTCCGTTCATGCTGGCCGGCCTCTGGGAGACGGCGAAGCTCGCGGTGCTGGCCATCGTGCTGAGCGCCGTGCTCGGCGTGCTGGTGGGCGCGATGCGCTCGGCCCGCTCACGGCTCGTCCGGTGGCCGGCGATCGGCTACATCCAGCTCATCCGCAGCGCGCCGCTGATCGTCTTCATCCTCTACTGCTATTTCGTCCTGTCCGATCTCGGCTTCGACCTCACCCCGTTCTGGGCGGGCGTGGTCGCGCTGGGCGTGTTCACCAGCGCCTATCTGGCGGAGATCGTGCACGCGGGCATCGCGTCCGTGCCGCGCGGGCAATGGGAGGCCGCCCGCGCCTGCGGCCTGTCCCAGGCGATCACGATGCGCGACGTGGTGCTGCCCCAGGCGCTGCGCCGCATGGCTCCGGCGCTGGTGTCGGAGTTCATCAAGCTGATCAAGGACACATCGCTGGTGTCGATCATCGGCGTCTTCGAGTTCTTCCACCGGGTCGAGGTCACCAACTCCCGGCTGCTCACCGAGCCGTTCGCGGTGCTCGGCTTCGCCGCCGTCTGCTACTTCGTCCTCAACTACGGCCTCAGCCGCTTCGCTCGCCGTCTTGAGCTGCGACTGGACGCCTGACGCACCACCAACAAGAAGGAATATCACGCATCATGTCGGATCTACGGCTCAACCTTCCGTTCGTTGGCATCCCGACCTTCCAGCGGTCGCCCATCGTGAGCGACCTCTCGCGGCTCGATGCCGACCTGGCCATCCTGGGGGTGCCCAACGACGAGGGCGCGCCCTGGTACCCGGGCGCGCGGATGGCGCCGCGGGCGATCCGGGAGCAGTCGGTACGGTACGCGGGCTACGGCCGCATGCAGGCCAGGTCCGGATATTTCGACATCGAGGAGGACAGGCGCTACCTGGAGTACGAAACCGCCAACGAGCGCATCGTGGACTGCGGCGACGTCGACATCATTTACTCCAACCCCGAACAGACCTTCAAGAACATCACCCACAGCACCGCGCAGATCCTGGAGGCCGGGGCCGTCCCCATCGTCCTCGGCGGCGAGCACTCGGTCACCTACGGCGTCGTACGCGCCTACGAGGAGCCGATCTGCGTCGTGCACTTCGACGCGCATCTCGACTACCGCCCCTTCATCCACGGAGCCCAGTACGGCAACGGCAGTCCCATGCTGAAGATCGGGAAGCTGCCGAACGTCGAGAAGATCGTGCAGATCGGCAGCCGCGGCATGCGCGCAGCCCAGGACGACCTCGCCGAGAGCCGCGCCAACGGCAACGACGTGTTCACCATGAAGGGCTTCAGGAAGGCCGGCGTCGAGCACGTGCTCACGACCCTGCCCAAGGGCAGGAAGGTGTACGTCAGCGTGGACATCGACGTGCTCGACATGCCGCTCGTGCCGGGGTGCGCCTCCGCCGAGGCCGACGGCATGTCGTACGAGGAGCTCCGCCAGACGATCTTCGCGATCGTCCGCGAGCACGAGCTCGTCGGCTTCGACGTCGTGGAGATCAATCCGATGCTGGACGTGGCCTCCAACGTCACCTCGCAACTGGGCGCCCAGCTGGCCATCGAGACCATGGCCCGCGCGGTCGAGAACCCCGGCTACCTGCGACGTAAGGGCCGCCTGTCCTGACACATCGGGCCATACGGGGACATGAGCCGATATGTCCCCGTATGGTCCCCGGTGACGACTGACGGGCGTAGCGTGACGTACATGCAAAAGTGCAGCTGAGTGGTGAGAAGGCCACCATGCTCGCCACTCTGTACGGCCGGGCCGTCGACGCCGAGTCGCCCACCCCCATCCTGGGAGACACGGTGGCACTCGAAGCGGTACGCGCCATCGACACCGCTTCACCAAGGTCGGCATGAAACGCGGCGACGCCGTGACCGTCGCCATGCGTGCCAGGCACCTGGACGACTGGACCCGCGACTTCCTCGCCGAACACCCCGCGGCGATCGTGCTGCACCTGGGATGCGGCATGGACACCCGCGCCCACCGCGTCGGCCCCGGCCCCGGCGTGCACTGGTACGACGTCGACTTCCCCGAGGTCATCGACCTGCGCGAGCGCCTCTACCCGGCACGCGAGCGGCACACCGCGATCCCCTCCTCCGGCTCGCCGGCGCGACCCTGCACGTCGTGCCGCTCCCCGAGCGTGGCCCGCAGCTCCATGACCGCGTTGTGCCGGAACTCCGTGGCGTCGGAGACTCCGTACAGCGTGTCCGGCCCGAGAAAGGCCCGGCGCGCGAGGTTGCGCTCCTGGCACATCGCTGTATCCCTTCACCCTGATCGCGCTACTTTTGTGTGATCAAGCACAAGGGTGTGGTTTGCCCCGGCGCGGGAGGCGATCGCACGAGCCGGTCCTCCGCCGGCGCCGGAGAGGAGCATGCATGCCGACTCTCAGTGGTCTGGTGAGCCGGCCCGGCCTGGGCCTGCGGTTCGTTGACCCTGAGGACGCGGTCCGGCATGGCGGCAGGCCGGTGGCGGCGGTCGCCGAGGGGATGTGGGCGGCCGGCGCGGGGGCGCGGGTTCACGCGCTGAACGACGTGCTGCTCGTCCTGCCGGCCGGGGCGGGCATCGACTGGCCGGCCGTGGAAAGCGCCGCCGGAGTGGTCCTCGCGGGAGCCGTCGAGGACGACGTGCTGTCCGCGTCGCTTCCGGCCGCCAGGGAGCACGGCGTCCCGCTGCTCATCGCGTTGGACGACGCTCCCCACTTCTGCGCCGGAATCCACCCGGTCATCCGTCGGGAACAGCGGCGCGAGCTGCACGAGCGTACCGACCAGTTGAAGGCGATGCAGCGCATCGCGCTGCGGCCGGACGGACTGAGCCGTCTCCTGCGATGGCTCGCCCGGCAGATCTCCGGGCACGCGATGCTGGTCGACCCTTCCGGTTCTCCGTTGTACGCCCACCCGAGGTCCTCGGAGGAGATCTTCTCCCGGGCGGAGAAGGACATCCGCCGCGTCATCACCAAGCAGACCCGGTCCGCCGCGATCAGCCTGGGTACGCAGGTCGCCCACATCATGTCCATCGGCAGCCAGGAGCCGAACCCGGTTCTCATCGTCGCCAGGGACGAACCCTTCTCCTCGGACGTCCGGAGCCTGGTGTCCGACGCTGCGGGCCTGCTGTGGCTGCGGTGGCGGATGGAAGAGCTCGGCCGGCACTCGCGCCAGGTCGAGCAGGCCGAGTCGCACAGCCGCGAGGCGGTCCTGCACCTGCTCATGCTCGGCCAGGTCCAGTCGGCGAAACGGGTCGCCGGAGCTCTGCCAGGGCGGCTTCCCGATCCCACCCGCGTCTACATCGTGGAGTCCCCGGCGAACCGCAGAGCCGACTACGCGAGGACGTGCGCCGAGGCCACCGGGGGACGGGCGTGGATCGTGGCCTGTCCCGTCTATGTCGGCCACCTCATCATCCTGGCCCCGGGCGACTCGCAGGACAACCCGCTGGACCAGGCGTTGCGCTCCCTGGTCGCGAGCAACCCCGGGTGCTACGCCGGAGCCGGGAGGCTCGTGCGGCTGCGCGACATCGCGGCCGGATACCAGCAGGCCTTTCACGCGCTCGCGGTGGCCAGGGGGATCGACGCACGGTGCGCGACGTACAGTTCGCGCGAGGACATAGCGTCGCTGCTGGGAGCGCGTGGCCACCGGTGGGCGGCCAGGTCGCTGAGCCGCCTGCTGGGTCACCGGCCCGAACGCCCGCAAGATCCCGACGCCGAGGAGCTCAAGGAGACTCTCACGTCGTGGCTCGCCTTCTTCAACGCGGCGACGCGCCAGCTGAAGATCCACCGCAACACGCTGTCCGCCCGGTTGCGCCATATCGAGCGGCTTCTGGGCTGTGACCTGAACGATCTCGCCGTCCAGGCGGAAACGCAGCTCGCGCTACGCCTCCTCGCTCAGCCGTCGCGGCCCGGCAACGACGAATCCGGCGATGTGACGCTGGACGCGCTCCTCGGCACTCCCGCGGTGTTCCACTGGGCGGAGTCGTACCTCACCCCTCTGAAGGAAAGTGACCCGTGCCTTTTCGAGACGTTGCGGACCTGGCTGAGGAGCAATGCCCGGCTGGACGCGACCGCGTCGATGCTGGGACTGACCGTGCCGGCCGTGCGCAAGCGGCTGGTCCGCGTGGAAGGAATTCTCTCCCGGTCCTTGCTCAATGGGCCTTCCGCGCGGCACGACGCCGTGCTCGCCCTCCGCATCCTCGATTCGGTCGGGCCGTCCTGACAGAGCCATTGGCCGACGTTGACTCAGCAGCATGAAACCGGCTGACCGCATCACTGTGCAGAAAGAAACCGGAGCACCCCCGCCGCTCGCCCTAACATCGGACACGCCATAACAAGCAATCGCGTGTCCCGAATTCAGTGGTGGCGGATGATGCAGCGGACAAAGGCGCGGACGGCGTCCTGCGAGTGGCATCTGGACGACTTCAAGCCGAGCGCCGTACGTCGCATGGTGGAAAACACTCTCTCGCTCTGGGGAGTGTTCGCCGAGACGATTGACGAAGCGAAGCTCATCACCTCGGAAGTGGTCACCAACGCCGCCACGCATGTGCGCCCTGAGCTGCGCAGAGGGTGTCTCGTCCGCCTTCGCGTCAGCTTGTCGCGGGACACGCTGCGCTTCGAGATCTCCGATCCCGACCCCCGGCCGCCCCGGTTGATCCCGGCCGCGCACGACGACGAGCACCATCGCGGGCTGGCCATTGTGGACGCCCTGGCAATGGACTGGGGCTCCAGGGCGGCCGTATCGGGATTCGGCAAGGTCGTCTGGTGGACCCAGCGGATCTCGCACCCATGGTAAATGATCGGCCCTTTTCAAGGAGCTTCATGTCGCACCATCTCGACTCGCCACTCGCCCGTCAGGACAAGCGTCTTGACATCAGCGATGTCTACCTTTTCCGAGGAACCTCGGGCACCGTCTTCGTCATCAATGTGAACCCGCTGTCCGGGACGGACGGCTTTCACCCTGAGGCACTGTACGAGTTCAACATCGATGTGGACGGCGACGCGGTCCACGACATCACCTTCCGGGCCACCTTCGGCGCCCGCGAAGCCGACGGCAGGCAGACGATCGACCTGCGCCGGCTCGACGGCCTGGACGCGCGCGACCGTTACGCGGCCGGGGTGAGCGTGGCCTCGGGGCGGACCGAGGAGGAGATCACCGGCAAGGACGGCGTACGCGTCTGGGCCGGGCTGGCCGGGGACCCCTTCTTCATCGAAGGCTCGGTCGTCACGGCCGTCGTGAAGGCCGTCGCCACGGGCACGCCACCCGACCTGGGCGGCTGGGACCGCCACAACGCGGCGAACGTCTTCAGCGGCACCAACGTCAGCGCCATTGTGATCGAGGTCCCCGACGGCGCGCTCGGGACGAGCTCCATCGGCTTCTGGGGGACGAGCGTGCTGCCGACCGACGCCGGCGGCTGGCGTCAGATCAACCGTTGCGCGCAGCCGCTGGTCAACACCATCTTCAACCCGGACGACACCGAACGCTCCAGCGAATACAACACCACCCAGCCGGTGCAGGACCACGCCATCTACGGGGCCCTGGTGGAGAAGCTGACCGCGGACGTGGTCGGCGCCATGGGCACGCACCCGGACCCCGCCGGCCATGGTCGCCATGTTCGCGACCTGCTTTTTCCCGATATTTTGCGGTACGAGATCGGCACCGCGGCGGAGTTCACCGTCGACAGGCGTAACGGCCGCAACCTGACGGACTGCACGCCGGAAGTCATGTTCAGGTTGGTGCTCAACACGCCGATCGACATGGGCCTCGACCCCGGATCGGCCACTGGGACGCTTCGCGCGGACTTCCCGTACCTCTCCCTGCCCTTGCCACAATCATGATCCACATCCCGGTCGTCGAACGGCCGTGACGAACAGGTGGTCGGTTTCGGCGAAGGACGCCACCGCGCGTGCCGGAACCGATCGCCGGCCGTCGCGTATCAGGCGGAATAAGCGGACGCGGCGGCGAGGAGATACTGGATCAACGTCCGGAGCACCGACATCGCGGACCGGCGGTCGCGGGCGTCGCACAAGACGATCGGCACCTGCGAGTCGAGTTCGAGTGCGGCTCGCACCTCGTCCGGTTCGTAGGGGAACGCGTCGTCGAACACGTTGACCGCGACCAGGAACCGGATGCCGCGATTCTCGAAGAAATCGATGGCGGCGAAACTCTCCTGAAGCCGCCGGGTGTCCGCCAGGACAATGGCCCCGAGCGCACCCGCGGACAGCTCATCCCACATGAACCAGAAACGCTCCTGCCCGGGGGTTCCGAACAGATAGAGCACGATGTTGTGCTGCGGGATGGTGAGCCGGCCGAAGTCGAAGGCGACTGTGGTCGTGGACTTGTCCACCGTCCTGCTGAGGTTGTCGATGCCCATGCTGGCCGCAGTGATCAACTCTTCGGTGTTCAGCGGCTCGATCTCGCTCGTCGAGCCCACGAAGGTCGTCTTTCCGACGCCGAATCCACCGGCGATCAGAATTTTCACCTGGATGGCCAGCATCTCAGATTCGTTGTAGACCATCGAGCAACTTCTCCAGGAGAACGCGGTCGGTGACGTGGCTGGACGAAGTGGACGATGCCCAGATGACAATGGCTCCGCAGTCCACCAGGTCCGAGAGGAGAACCTTGGTGACCATCACGGGAAGCCGGAGGTGCGCCGCCACCTCGACGACCGAGAGCGGCGTCTGGCACAGGCCGATGACCTTGACGTGTTCCGGATCGACGTCCGGGCTGGGCTTGCCCGTGGTGACCACCAACGAGAGCAGATCCATCTCCACGGTCGGGCGGGTGCGCCCCGAGTTGACCGTGTAAGGGCGGATCAGGGGGCCTGCTTCGTCGTCAAGCCATACTTCGTCGTCACCGGCCATGTTCATCGGGTCCTGTCGCCGGAACCTGTCGCCGGTGGGCGGGGCGCGGTGTGCAGGAAGGGACGGACGGCCTTGATCAGCCGGGCCATCTCGAAACCCACGACGCCCGGATCCGCGTCTTCTCCGGCCAGCACCGCGATGACCGAATTGTGGCCGGCCCACGCGATGAACAGCCGGCTCGACTTGAGTTCGGTCACCACCTGCCGGACTTCACTCGCGCCGTCGAATTTGTCGCTGGCGCTCCGTGCCATGGAGAAAAGGCCGGACGCGAGGGCCGCGAGGTATTCCGAACTGTCGCGGTCGAGACCGTGGGTGGCTTTCACCAGCCCGTCGGAGGACAACAGCACACTGCCACGAATGGCAGGGACCTCTTGAGCTAAGCCCTTGAGCAGCCAGGCAAGATCTTGGTTCGTGTTCGAAGAGACGGGGCTCAACAGGATTCTCCTTCTAACCGTGGGGTGATCTACAGACTGGAGTTTCCAGTCTCGTCTCTCGTGTCTTCGTCCTGCCCACTGCGCATCCCCTTCATGAATGACGCCATCAGCCCGTGATCGAGGTTGAGATCCGTATCGTCGTCCAGGAGCGCGGGAGCGTTGCGGAGCCCGGGCGCCATGTTCGTCTGAGGGCGACGTTTCGGCAGTTCCGGGCGTTGGCCGGCGCCTCGCGGAGGGCCGGCGTCGGGCCGCTTCTCCATTTGCCGGGCGGGCGGGCCGGCGCTCTGCTTCCGCCGGGGCTCCGGCGGGACGTCAGGGCGGGCGCCGGGGGCAGGCAACGCGGCGTCCTGCTGGGGAGCGGAGGACGACTTCGGGGAGAAGAGCGAGCCTGGCGTACTGGCCGGCACGGCGGTCGAACGGTCGGACGGCTCGGGCGAGGCCGGCTGCCGTGACACGGGCTCCTGGGACTCTGTATTGATCAACTCGTTGGGGATCACCACGATGGTCTGGGTGCCGCCGTAGATGTTGGTCTGCAGCCTGACCACGATCTTGTGCCGGCGTGAGAGGGCGGACACCACGAGCAGTCCGATACGGCCGTCCCGCACCAGTTCGTCGACGTCCGTTCGTTCCGGAGCGGCGAGAATGTCGTTCAGCCGGCGCTGGGTGTCCCGCGACATGCCGAGGCCGCGGTCCTCGATCTCGACGGCCAAACCGGCGGTCACGGTCTCCGCGTGAAGAAGCACCTGCGTGTGCGGCGGAGAGAACTTGGTGGCGTTCTCGACGAGTTCGGCGAGCAGATGGATGACGTCCGCGGCCGCGGCGCCGTCCAGGGCTCCCTCGACCGGCGGCACCACTTTGACGCGGCTGAAGTACTCGACCTCGGCGATGGCCGAGCGCAGGATCTCGTACGTGGCCACCGGCCTGCTCCACTGGCGCCTCGGCACGGCCCCGCCGATCACGGCGAGGCTCTCGGCCTGCCGGCGCAGGCGAGTACTGAGGTGGTCGACCTTGAACAGGCCCTTGAGCAGCTCCGGATCCTCGACCTGGTTCTCCAGCTCGTCGAGTCCCCGCATCGCCCGATGAGACAGTGACTGCATGCGCAGGGCGAGGTTGACGAAGACCTCGACGGGCTGGTGCGCGGGACGGTTGTTCGACTTCCGGCCGGCCGCGTTGATGACCGCGTTCCAGGCCTCGTTCTGGGCCTCCTGGATTTCGGCCTCAAGCTGCTTGATGGAGCCGCCGGCCGCCAAGGGCTGGAAGTCGACGCCGCGTCGTGCGGGAACCTCGCCGGCGGCGATCCGCTCTGCCAGGCGTTGCAGCTCCTGCCGTCCGCGAGAAACCAGGAACCCCAGGCTCGCGAGTCGTGTCTCCACTTCTCGGAAACGGGCGGCCGAACGGTCAGAAATCTGGTGCTCCCGCTGCGCCCCCTTATCCGCTACGACCACGGCGACACACATGATGGCCACCATTCCCCCCGCCATGACCGCCAGTGTCGGCCAAGCCTGCGGTGACGAAGGACTGGTCAGGATCAACACCGTCACCGCGGCCAGCCCAAGTCCGGCCATCAAAGCCGCTGGCAGAACGGACGCCCACAGGTGGAAGGCACGAACGTTGAGCGGACGACGTTTACCGCGGCCGCGTGGCCTGCCACGGCCTCCGGCATCTTGGCGTTCGGGGGCGGTGGAAGGCAAGGAAGGCGCAGACATCAAGCGTCCTTGGTACACGGGGTGATCGGGGGACAACGGTCACCATAACGAGTCAGGAGCACACTATCGGTTCATTCGGGATTTGAGGTGACGTGACGTACCGCCGTCACTGTCTTGTCCACCGGGGCTCCGGTGTAATACGGCGCTCCAACTACCCGGGCACGGCCTCGCTCGCACTGCCCTTCGGGCCGTCACCGAGGTCGCGGAGCTTGACGCGACCGATTTGCTGGCTGCCGCCCGCTTCTGACCACCTTGCTATCCTCCGAGCGGATGGCCGCCATCCCAGACAGGAACGGCCAGATAAGCAGACAGGAGCCTGTGATGAGTCTTCCCTCCACCTTTCGCCTAGTGACTCCCGTAGACGAGGACGCGCACCGCCGCGCTGCCCGGCTGGAGGAACTGGGCATCCGGGAGGAGCCTGACCCTGAGTTCGACGAGTTCGCGCGAGCCCTGGCCCAGGAGCTTGACGCACCCTTCTCCATGGTCAACATCATCGGCCCCGAACGGCAGTATTTCGCCGGTCTGTATCCTTCCTCGCGCGACCGGAACGTCGACCCCGAAACGGATCCGTTCCGGACCATGGCCTGCGACCACGGTTACTGCATGTACGTGGTGACGAGGAAACACGCGATGGCGTTGGACGAAGTGATGGACTACCACTTGTTCGCCAACAATCCGGTCGTGGACGAGATCGGGATCCGCGCCTACCTGGGCGCCCCACTGATCGACGGGACGGAGACCCTGGGCACCATCTGCGTCGTGGACACCAAGCCCCACGACTGGGGCACGGAGGGGGTCGCGTTCATCAAGGCCCGGGCCGCCGAACTGGTGGAGAGAATCCACCAGCGTGCTCGTCTGCCGCAGAGCCCCGGATACCACCGGGACGAGGCCGCGTCCTAGAACCAGTGCGCCCGCCGACCGCACCCCCACCGGCCGGCCGTCGTCGGGCCCGCCCCCTCCTCAGCGCTGGGTGGAGGCCAGGTTTGCGTCACGCCGGTAGGTGTACAGGATGAGCCCCTGGTGGAGCCGGCCCACCTTGTCGTACAGCCCGCGAGCCGGGGCGTCTTCCAACGTGTTCCAGTAGAGGTAGTGCGCGATGCCGACCATTCTGCCGTCCTGCCGGGCGCCGATCCCGCGTACCTGCTCGTCGTCGAGCAGCCGTCTCCAGGTCCGTTCGTAGTCGTCGTCGCTGCGTTCGAGCTCGAAGTACGTGTCCTTGTCCCGAGCCAGCCACTCCCAGCGGTCGCGGTCGGACTCGGTCAGTAAGTTGATCTCCAACATGACGCCCATCCTGCCGTGCGACACGGACGGGCGCGATCACCTCTCCCGAGCCGAGCGCGACCAACTCGCCGACGTCCTGGCCGCCCTCCAAGACATGGAAGCCATCCTCCGGCCCTGACGTGAGCGGGACGCCGGCTCTCCGGTTTTCTGGTGGGCGGACACCCGGCGGTGGAAGGCTGGGGCGGCATGAGCGACGTCGACGTGGAACAGATCGCCGCGTTGTTGAGGGAGCGGAACGGCATCGACCAGCAGATCGCAGCGATCATTGATCGTCCCATGACCGCGGGGCACCTGGGCGAATGGATCGCGGCGCGCATTTTCCGCATCGAGTTGGAGTCATCCGCCACGGCCACCGCGGTCGACGGTCGGTTCACGTGTGGCCCGCTGCGTGGCCGGAGCGTCAACGTGAAGTGGTACCTCAGGCGCGAGGGCCTGCTGGACCTCGGCGTCCGGACGAATCCGGACTACTACCTCGTCCTGGCGGGGCCCGCCTCACCGGCGGCTTCGTCCCGAGGCGGCACTCGTCCCCGGTGTATCGAGTCGGTGTACGTGTTCGACGCTGAGCAGTTGCTGGGGGAGCTCCGTGCGCGCGGAGTAGAGATCGGAGTCGCCTCCAGCGTCCGGGCCGCGCAGTGGGAGGCGGCTGAGATTTATCCGGGGGCAAGAAGCTCGCTGCTTCCCATCAGCCCGGAGCAAGCGGCATTACTGCGACTCTTCGCACTTCGGTGAGCCCGCTACGCTGGTCGATATCGTACATATTGATTAATTTGAGCCTGGAGATCCCTTAAATACCGGCGAACCAAATGACGGCCCTTTCAGCCGTAGGTGGTGCAAGCGAATCTCGGAGGCGGTCAACCGTCTCGGCTCCCTGGAGAAAAGCCATGTCGCCCACCGTGTTGAGGGCCACCGTCTATCGCATCGTGAACCTCGCGGATACGCTCATGCGGCAGTAGGGCGTGACCGTCGAGGTCGCCGCCATTCCGGCCGAGTCAGCGCATGACACGGAGGCCGCATAACGGGCGGAGACGAGCCGGAGCGCTCGGCAATCAACCCACACCACTATTGACACGCCCGTGCAGGGACACCGCCGCGATCACCCCGAACCAGCCCAGGCTGATGGCCAGGTTGATGCGCTGCCAGAGCCCGTGGTACGTCCCGGTCTGGCTCTCGGCGTCGTACAGACCCGCGGCAATCACGAAGGTCACCGGCACCGCGATCACGCTGGCGACGCAGAACCACATCCAGGGCCGCCCCCCAGGCTCGGCCGCGAAGCGCCAGGCCATCACACACATGAGCGCGATCAGTGACAGGTAGAACGGAATGGGATTGCCGTCATGGATCAGGCCGTGCACCGTCGGCTCGGCCGTTCCGGCGCTGCCCACGGGATAGCCGGGCTTGGGGTCGGTGACGAAGACGCCGCCCACGATCAGGCACATCCCGAAGACGGCCGCGAGTACGGGGGCGGCCGTCGATCCGCGCCCGTCGCGCATCACGCGCCGTAGACCGAGGGCGAACCCGAGGACGAGTAGCCCGTTGACGACGAAATTGGCGATCTGCACCCATCCTCGCTCGCCCAGGGAGAGCTCGCTGCCGAAGCGGTGCAAGGGCTCATACCCAGGTCGGATCGCACCGTCAACGAGGATCACCCCCACGAACAGTACCGAGACGACCAGGCCGCAGGCCAGCAGAAACCGGGTGGAACGCGTGTGCGGCACACCTTCTCCTTATCAGTGATAAATCCTTGGCGACGCCACGATGCCTTATCGTTGATAAGGAGTCAAATGTGGCAGGAGACCGAGACACGACGTGAATCGAACGACGATCATCAGGGCAGCGCTGGAGCTGCTGGAGGAGGTCGGGCTCGACGAGCTCACGACGCGCCGGCTGGCCGCCCGTCTACAGGTCAAGTCCCCTGCCCTCTACTGGCACTTCCGCAACAAGCAGGAACTCCTCGACGAGTTGGCCCGCCACATTCAGGCGCGCCAGGATCTCGGGCCGCCGCGCGAGGGGGAGAAGTGGCGCGACTGGCTCGCTCGCCGGGCCCGGGAGCGCCGCGACATCCTGCTGTCCCATCGCGACGGCGCCCGCCTCATAGCCGGAACCAGCCCGGGTCACGACATCGCCGCCACGTTCGATCGAGAGCTCCACGCGCTGGTGCTCCAGGGCTTCAGCCCCGTACAGGCGATGCGCGCCATCACCACACTCGGCTCCTACATCACCGGCTTCGTCCTGGAGGAACAGGCGCGTCACCAGCGGGACGAGCCCCCACCAGGTGGCCTTGACCAAGCCCGGGAGACCCCCACGCTGCTGGCCGCCATCCGCGACGGCGGCCCGCCGGATGGATCCGCCGCCTTCGAGGACGGGCTCACCCTCCTTCTCGACGGCATCGAGGCCGGCCTCCGAAACCACGGAGACACTTCCTCGGCCAGGTGACGCCGGTGAACGCTCCATCCACAAGCGTCCGTGATCATCCATGGCCGTGGTCGGCATGAATCGCCCGGGTTCGGTGGAGTCGCGTTCCTGGATTGTCATGCCACGGGCAAACCCTGGGTGGTGGTCGTATCCGTGCGGGAACCGTCATGAGCTCGGGCCGGCAATGGCCACCGTGCGGTCCGTCTATCATGATCTCTATTTGCCGCAGACGGTGAGGTTCTGTCGTGTGGAATGATCTGATCGGTCGGCTGTACGACGGTGCGCAGTTCGCTACGCCTGCTTCCGATGAAGAAATCGATCAGATTCAGCGGCGCTTGGGTCAAGAAGTGCCAGTCGAATTGCGAGATTTTCTGCGAGGAACCAACGGGGTCCAGGATGAGTATGGATCTGGGCTGGTGTGGTCCGTGCAGCAGATCATCGAGGAGAACGAGGCGTTTCGGCGCAGTGCCGACTTCGCGCGGCTATACATGTCTTTCGACCAGCTCATGTTCGTGGGGGACAACGGCGGCGGAGACCAGTTCGCGTATGTCCGGGTCCCGGTAGCGCGTGACGATGTGTTCGTGTGGGATCATGAGACTGATGATCGTAAGAGGGTTGCTGGGTCGCTGAAGGATTATCTGGAGCGTCGGGCCGGCTCGGACGGTGACGAGTGGTACAGGTGACGGTGTAGTCCAGGAGCCTCGGGCTGGCGTCCGCCCGGCGTCTCGCGGTCGTGGTTCCAGAAGCAGATGAAGCGGCTGTCCGAGGCGGGCGTGATCGGCCCGTACGACGACGAGCGGCAGCGGTACGAGGTGAGGGACCGGCCCGAGCTTCCTTGATCCCGTGGCCCCCGCCTCATGGCGGCCGTGGCCCCCTCAGGCCAAGATCAAAACGCGCGGCGTGCGCAGCCCACGCGCAGCCGTACACGCGAGGGCTACAGAGCGACGGAGGCACGCCGCGCGAGCGCCCTCAGCCCTGACAGGTTGCTGTGCAGGTCCTGATGCAACAGGTCCTCGATGACCCGGCGCGGGCCCGACCGCCGCACCTCGGCGGGCGCGATCTTCTCCGCGACGAGCAGCGCGCGAACCGCCCGATCGGTCTTTCCCCACAGCGTGTACGCCTCAGCCACGCCCGTGTAGTACGAGGCCCGCCGCTCCACCGTCGGGATGTCGTCGGGCGAGATGCTACGGGCGTGTTCGATCGCCATCCCGGCGTCCCCGAGCACGATGGACACTCCGATCCGATACGTGACCACGTGGCCGGCCGAAAGCACCAGCGCGGGGGCCTTGGCCGCCGCGTCCGTCGCCTCCTCCAGCATGGCGAGCGCGCTGTGCCGGTCCTCCATCCGCGCGGCCGCGATGGCGCCGGTGGACATGAGCGCCCCGTACGCGCCCCACGCCTGAGGCGCCGCGCCTGCCAGCTGCGTCCGCAACATGTCGGCGGCGCGGGCGGTGAGGTCGCGGGCCTTGCCGTAGTCGGCGGCGCGGTGGAACAGGCTGACCATATTCCGGCGGGCCTCGGCGATCGCCCTCAGGTCGGCGCTGGCGGTGGCTGCCTGCTCGCCCTGATGGGCGGCCACCCAAGCGTATGGCGGGGCGGACAGCTTGATGAGGGTCCGGGCGGCAAGGTGGTACACCTGGGCGGCCAGCGTCTGCCCGGCCGGTTCGGTGGCGGCGCGGGCAATGGGGATCAGCTCGGCGAGATCGTCGGCCAGGCCCGCGTACCGGGCCGCGGTGAAGTCTCGGCGCGCCCGGGTCACGGCACGAGAGAACTTCGGCAACGCCATCCCGGCCGACTCGGCGGGAGCGTTCGGGATGAGCGCATCACGCAATCGCGCGACCGCATCGGTGTTTCGGTCCAGCTCGGCCAGGCCGCCCGTGACCAGCGCCGTGCTCGCGCTCTTGAGGAACGTGCGCCGTTTCGTTGCCTCACCCCCTGCGCTTGCCCCCAGCATAGGCTGCGGCCCGAATTCGCTCACCCACGATTCGATGAGCCTTCCGTCGGCTCCGAGGACGTCATCGGCGAGCTCGGCGAGCAGCCGTTCCGGACTGCGTTGCCGCCGCTCAACTCGGCTCAGGTAGCCCTTGGAGTAGTGGGTGGCCTGCGCGAGTACCGACAGCGACACCTTGCGCCGCTCGCGCCAGTGTCGCAGCTGCTCCCCAAAGGCCATGGTTGCCTCTCACGGTTGCCTGTTGCCCCGTCCAGGCAACCCCTCGTGTGACGAGCGTCACCCGGAACATGCTTCACCGTAACCGCGTCACCTCGACCAGCGACAGCACTCGGAGACACCCGATGACGTACGCCGAGCCACACGCCCTCGTTGAAGCCGCCGACCAGAACGCCCGCCGTGTCGTGGCGCAGGCGGCGCTCCTGCCTCGACTAGCGGGGACACCAACTGTCCGTGCTGCGCAACACCTACCCGACGTGGGACATCGGCCACCAGGGCGACCCATCGGGGGTGCTCTGGTGGATCGCCGAACTGCGCCAGCCGGTCACGCCGGAGTTGGTGGCGGCCGGAGTCTCGCGGACGATCCGGCGGGAGGACGCGATCGCGCTCGCCGCCACCCTGGGCTGGCAGACCGCACTGCTGCACACTGTACGCCCGGTCCTATTAGCCCCCGGCCCGCCGCTGTCAGGTGCGGCGCGGCGGGCCGGGGGTTCCACCAGAGAGCCGGCGCGGCGGTGGTGTATCCATTCGACCGGTCCCGCCGCCGCGCCACCGGAAGTGACCACCATGCACACCTGGGAATCGCACACCCCGCGAGGCTCACGCCTCCGCATCCACGAAACATCCTGCTGCGGCGAATACGAGCTGGCCTCAGAGGGCGGCGAATACTTCGTCCTGCGCTGGACCAAGAACAGCGCCTATGAGGAGACCAGCCGAGGGATCTATGGCCGGGCTGCCCAGGCGTGGCGCGCCCTAGCGGAGGCACACGTCTGTAGTCGACGGACGTCGGGGTCCTCGCTGGCCACATGACCAGCACCACCCACCCATCCACCCACAACGGAGGTATCAAGATGACGACCCTGTCACCCTCAAAGCCATGGGGCTTGACCCGCGCGACACCGCACCTGCCGGAGGAGCCTCTGCCGTGGGTTGAGACTTGGCTTGACCCCGTCACTCAGGTGACCGTGTTCCTCGACGAGCACGGGCACCCGGTCGACATCACGGCCGGCGGGACCAGCAGGTCCTTTGCGACCGTGTCGATGTCCCGCCCGCACGACGGCGGGAAGAACGCGCCGCAAGTGGCCGACGACTCACCCAACGACATCGAGAAGGACTAGAGCTGTGAGAGCCTCCCCGGGCACCGTCCTGGTGATCACATGCGAGGAAGACGTCACTGCCAACCTGGTCATCACCCAGCTGAACGAGCGGGGCGCGAGGGTTGCCCGGGTGGATCCCGCTGACATCGGCCCCGATCTGGTGCTCACCGCCCAGATCGGGGCCGGCCAGCCGGGCCGCTGGGCGGGCCAGCTGCGCACGCTGAGCCGGCACATCGCCCTCGACGATGTGCGCTCGATCTACCACCGCCGCCCGTCGCTGTGGCGCTTCAACGGCTTGGAGCCGCAGGCGCGGGAGTTCGCCATGGCCGAGGCCAGGCACGGCCTGAAAGGGCTGCTAGCGTCCCTGCCCGCCCGCCGGTACGTCAACCACCCCACCGCGAACGAGCGGGCAGAGGTGAAGCCGGCCCAGCTCCAGGCCGCCGTCGACGCCGGGTTCGACGTGTCCGCCACGCTGATCACCAACGAACCCGACGCGGTCCGCGCGTTCGCTGCCGAGCATGGCCCCATCGTCTACAAGTCGCTGCGCGGTGTCCCCTCGGTGCCGGGCGGCGAGGTGGCGGCGATCTGGACGCAGCGCATCGACCCGGCCGACGTGGACGAATCGCTGGCCATCACCGCCCACCTGTTCCAGGCTGAGATCCCCAAGACGAGCGACGCCCGCGTGACCGTGGTCGCCAACCGGGTATTCGCACACGAGATCACCACACCGGACGGCGCGCTCGACTGGCGCTCCTCCGACTGGGCGAAACTCAACCACACTACCGTCCAGGTACCACTGGACATCCAAATTGCGGCCCGCCGCTACCTCGACACGTTCGGGCTGGTCTTCGGCTGTTTCGACTTCGCCCTCCAGGAATCCCCGACCGGTCGCCGATGGACGTTCGTCGAGTGCAACCCGAACGGGCAGTGGGGATGGCTGCCCGACTCCGACACGATCGCTTCCGCTTTCGCAGACGCTCTCCTGGAAGGATGGGCCGGATGAACGACCTGGCCGCGAAACTGCGCGCTGACCTCGCTGCCACCATCGGCGGATCCGCTGGCTGGAGGAGAACGGTCGAGGCGGTGCCGCGCGAACTGTTCGTCGGCGACGCCCTCTACCGTGACGACGCCGAGGGGTGGACGCCCATCTGCCGGTCGGAGATGACCCGGACGGAGTGGCTGACCCTCGTCTACGCCGACACAACGTGGGTGACCCAGGTCGCCGGCGTCATGGCTGAGGACGCCGCGCCCGGGCCCGTGCCCATAAAACGGCCGACGTCGTCGTCTACCCTGCCCAGCCTCGTCGTGCGGATGCTGGAGGCTTCCGAGATCTCCGAGGGTGACAAGGTGCTGGAGGTCGGCACCGGCACCGGCTACTCCACGGCGCTCATGTGCCACCGGCTCGGCGCCAGCGCCATCACCTCCCTCGAGTGCGACGCAGTGGTCGCCGACCGGGCGAAGACGGCGCTCACGATCGCCGGCTACCTGCCCACGCTCATCGAGGGCGACGGGCTGAACGGTCACCCCCGCAACGCCCCCTACGACCGACTGATCGCCACCTGCGCCGTCCGGACGATCCCGCGCGCATGGGTTGAGCAGGTCCGCCCGGGAGGGACGATCACCACGCCGATGCTCGGCTGGACCGGCGGGGCTGCGTTCGCGCACCTCCAGGTGGCGGAGGACGGCACCGCGGCCGGGCGGTTCCTGACCCACAACGTGTACTTCATGCCGGCCAGGCCGCACGCCGCTCCACCCCTGGACACCGTCGAGCTCGGCGTCGGGGACGTCAGCTACACGCGTGTGGATCCGTCCCTGCTGAATGACGACGAGGCTCTTTTCGTGGCCCAGCTCGCCGTCCCGCAAGCGCAACATGCTTGGGCCGGGAACGTGCTGACACTGGACGACCCCGGCAGCGGCTCCCACGCCGACGTCAGGCCCGCCGACACCGGCCGCTGGCTTGTCCACCAGCACGGGCCGGTCCGCCTGTGGGATGACGCGGAGCAGGCCCTCACGGCGTGGCTCGACACAGGGAAACCCCACCAATCGGCCTTCATGCTGACCGTGACACCCGAGCGGCAGTGGGTGTCACTGGACGCGAGCGGCCGCGACAACCTTCAGTGGGACCTGCCGACCTGACCCGGGCATGACGAATGGCCCCCGCCCACACGGCGCATTCGAGGGGTCGTCGCAACACGATGATCACTTACTGGCGGCGGCCAGCCTAGCGAGCCGAGTGGGTTTCCGCAGTCGCCACAACTGGGGATTGCGGAAGCTCTCGGGGGCGGAGGTCAGCAGATCACCAACGTGGGTGGCATGAAGCTGACCGAGATCGGGGTGGCTGGGTAGTCTCGGCTGATGGCGAAGATCTTGGTCACGGGGATGTCGGGCACCGGCAAGTCCACGGCGTTAGAGATGCTGGCGGCCCGGGGTCATCGCGCCGTCGATACTGACATCGACCAGTGGAGCCACTGGGTGACTCTGCCGGACGGATCCACTGATTGGGTGTGGCGGGAGCCGGCCATCAGCGACCTGCTCGCCAACCACCGTGAGGGCGCCCTCTTCGTGGCTGGCTGCAAATCCAATCAGGGTCGGTTCTACCCGCAGTTCGACCACGTCGTCCTGCTCAGCGCTCCCGTTGACATCATGCTTGCCCGCATCGCGACACGCACCAACAACCCCTTCGGCAAGCGCCCTGAGGAACGTGAAGCCATCCTGCGCGACCTGGCCAACGTGGAGCCGTTGCTCAGGGCCACCTCCACTCTCGAGATTGACGCTTCTGCGCCGATCGACAAGGTGGTCCAGCAGCTTGAGGAACTCGCGCAAACGACGCCGTGATCAAGGGTTGCAGGGCCAGGCGCTCCGGCCTCACCGCTTCTGGGTTTAGGCGCAGGTCGCCAGGAGCCTTGCGAGGCGTTCCGCCGGGGTGTCCCACGCGAGCGTCTTGCGAGGTCGGGCGTTCAGCTCGGCGGCGACGGCGTCGAGGTCGTCGCGGGTGTGGACCGACAAATCTGTGCTCTTGGGGAAGTACTGACGCAGCAGGCCGTTCGTGTTCTCGTTGGAACCGCGCTGCCATGGGCTGGCCGGGTCGCAGAAGTAGACGGGCTGCCCCTCCTCAGGGACGCACGTGCCCGTCTGGCCGCGTGCACGCTTCAGGTAGAGCCGGGCCAACAGGTCGATCACGACTTACGCAGTGTCCGCACCTCGCCGAGCAGTTCGTCGAGCTTGCCGTGAATCTCGTCCAGCGCGGTGTCCAGCTCCTGGAGGAAGGTCGCGGGCGACACCTCGCGCTCCCCCTTGGTGCCCTTCTTCCGCTTGATCCGGGCCTTGTGCCAGACGTCCTCGGGTGCCACGTCATCCTCTTCTCCGGCGAGCGCCTGAGCCCGCCGTACGATCTCCGCCTTCTACGCCACGATGGGCGAGCCAGGACATGCCGTGTGCCCGCCCCACGCCGCGCCGCCCATGCCGTGATGGCCCAGCCGAACCTGTCCGGGCCGCTGGTCGCCTGGAGCGGCACGCCGTGCTCCACAGTGCGCCCGAGCGAGCACCTCCGCCGCAGCGGTCAAACTGGGCATCGGTCAGCTTCTCGCCGCTCTTGCGCTCGTTCTCGATGCTGATCCAGCTCGGATTGCCGACGCCCTGCGCCCACGCTTTTGAGGAGCTATCGGCCCACTGGTAGAGGCTCCCGGTCTTGCCGGTGCCGAAGTGGCTTGACCAAATGGACGCATCGATCAAGACGCAACCGAAATGGCAGCTGGCTATCCGCCCACCACCTGCCGAACGATCGACCCGACGATGCCGCCGCCGGTCGCCGCCGCGCCGGCCGCGATCCACACCGCGCGCTGGCACGCGACTGCGTCGCTGATGTTCGCCCAGGGCGCCGACCTGAAGGCGATTCAAGGTGTTTTCAGGCATTCGCGGCAGAGCACGACTGCGGACGTCTACACGCACTTCCTCGACGAGATCCGCCGTGGCACGGCTGACAACGTGGACTCCGTTGCTACATGAACGCCACGGCGCCCCTTGCGATCAAAGGACGCCCTGGTCAAACTGTGCGCGGCCGACAGGAGTCGAACCCGTAACCTTCTGATCCGTAGTCAGATGCTCTATCCATTGAGCTACGGCCGCTCGTTGCTAGACCAGCATAGCGGGTTGTCGGGGGTGCCTCGAACCACATGCCGCAATCATGAGCTTGCCGACTCCACCTTACGTGGCCACAGCGTGTAGCTGACCGGCCAGAGTATGGCGATCAGCGGTATTTTCAACAGGTCGTCCATGAAAGCGACCAGCGGCTCCGTACGCGCCGGGTCGTCGACGAGCCACACGAGTCCGAGCAGCACCACGCAGGCGATCCCGTACGCCAAAACGATGCGCAGCCACAGCGTCCACTCGTAGCGGGCTCTGGCCATGCCGCCCGCCGGTGGTCTGGGGGGTGTTGGGCCGCCGGCGAAGCGGTGGTGGAAGCGGGCGTCGGCCCAGCGGATGGTGCGGTGGCCGAAGACGATCGAGTAGGCCAGGTACGCCGCCGCCAGCCCGTGCCGGACGTCGCCCGTGGCGCCCCCGCGCATGTCGATGACGGCCGCCGCCAGGAGGATCACGTCCAGCAGGGGGACGGCGAGCAGGAGGGCGGCGCCGACGGTACGGCGGTGCCAGAGGTAGCGGCAGGCCAGTCCGAGTCCCAGCAGGAGCCAGAAGCCGATCTCGCAGCCGACGATGAGGGCGACAATCACGTGTTCCAGTGTTGGGCAGGGGGCCGGATGGCGCATCGTCAGCGGAAACGAGCTTGTGGATACATCGAAGGGTGTATCCACAAGCGTCGCGCAGCAGGAGGTGGCCGGGCCGGAAGGGTGGTGGGATGAGGACATGAAACGGGTGGCGTTGGGTGCCGGGCTCGCGTTCGCGATCGGGCTGGTGCTGATCGCGGGCGGGGCGCACTTCCAGCGTGGCCTGCCCGAGTGGTGGATGGTCGGGCCGCTGGCCTTGACCTGCGCGGGCGTGCTGGTGCGCAGGCGGACGCCGCTGCTGGCTC
>NZ_SMJZ01000019.1 GCF_004348345.1 Nonomuraea longispora | reverse complement strand
CACCAAGACCCCCACCGGCACGCCGTCGGGCTCTCCCACGCCCACCGTCGCGAAGAAGCGGGTGCCGAAGGTCGTCGGGATGAAGTTCCTCGACGCGCAGGAGATCATCCTGTCGATGGGCTTCGAGGTGGACCTCGACGACCAGACCACCACCACCGCCGGCCTGCGCTGCGGCACGGTCAAGGCCACGTCGCCCAAGGGCGGCACGGAGGCCGAGGAGGGTGCCCAGGTCACCCTGGTCGTCGTCGACAGCCCCTGCACGCCCGGCAGCCCGAGCCCCACCCCGTCGGCCACCCAGAAACGGTGAGGCGGTCCCCGGCCCGAAACCGCCGGCCGGGGGGAGCGGCCGGCGGAGTCGTCACACCCCCGTCGTGTTGCGGGGGTAGGCGATCTGCGGGTCGGTGGCGATGTTGACCATGTAGGGGATGCCGGAGTCGAACGCCCTGCGCAGCGCGGGCCCGATCTCCGACGGCTCGGTGACGAGTTCGCCGCCGCCGCCCAGCGCGGTCACGACCTGGTCATAGCGGCACTGGGGCTGCAGCTCGGCGGCCACGTCGTAGCCGTACAACATCTGCATGGGGTGTTTCTCCAGGCCCCAGATGCCGTTGTTGCCGCAGATCATGACGACGGGCAGCCGGTGGCGTACGAGGGTGTCGACGTCCATCAGCGAGAACCCGGCGGCGCCGTCGCCGAGCAGCAGCACCACCTGCGAGGACGGCCTGGCCAGGCGGGCGGCGATGGAGTAGCCGAGACCCGTGCCGAGGCAGCCGTAGGGGCCCGGGTCGAGCCAGTTGCCGGGCTGCCGGGGTTCGACGTATTTGCCGGCGTAGGAGACGAAGTCGCCGCCGTCGCCGATCACCACGGCGTCGTCGGCAAGGATCTTGCCCAGCTCGCCGTAGATGCGCATGGGGTGGATCGGGTCGGAGTCGGAGGCCAGCAGTTCGGCGTCGCCGGCGATGGCGGCGGCGGCCGTGTCGGACAGCTTCGTCACCCAGGGGGCGTAGTTGCCGGGTTTGACGCCCGCGTCGCCACAGGCGGCGCCCAGGCTCCAGAACACCACCGACAGGTCGCCGGCGGCGGACGCGGCCGGCTGCATATGCGTGGCCAGCTGCGACGGCGCGTCGGCGATGTGGACGACGCGGGCCAGCGGAGCGCCGTCCTTGCCGCCGAACCAGCCGTAGCCCAGGCGGAAGTCGAGCGGGGTGCCCACCACGATCACCAGGTCGGCCTGCCCGAAGGCGAGCCCCCGCGCCCGGGTGACGAGCAGCTCGTGCCCGGAGGGCAGGATGCCGCGGCCCTGGCCGTTGGGGATGACCGGCAGCCGCCACGTCTCGGCGAAGTCGCGGGCGGCCTCCTCGGCGCGGTCCATCCACACGTCGGACCCGTAGACCAGCACGGGCCGCTCGGCCTCTGCCAGCAGCCGCGCGATGCCGGCCAGGTCGCCGGGGTCGGGCTCGAGCGGCGAGGGCGTCTGCGTCTGCACGTCGTGCGCCGGCGACGGCGAGAACAGGTGGTCCATGTAGAAGTCGAGGAAGACCGGGCCGCGATGGGAGGCGACCGCCGTGCGGAAGGCCATCTCCACCTCGTGGCCGACCGACTCGGCGCCGCTCGCGGTGAACGACAGCTTGGTGATCGGGTCGAGCAGCGGCGGATGGTCCATCTCCTGCAGCGCGCCGCTGCCCCAGCGCGACCGGGGCGCGCGGCCGCCCATGACGACCACGGGGGAGCCGTTGAAGTGGGCGGTCGCGACGCCGCTGACGCCGTTGGTGATGCCGGGGCCGGCGGTCAGCACGGCCAGGCCCGGCTTCCTGGTCAGCCGCGCCGTCGCTTCCGCGGCGAAGACGGCGCTCTGCTCGTGGCGTACGTCGAGGATGCGCATCTCCTCGTGCACGGCGCCGTCGTAGAGCGGAAAGACGTGCCCTCCCGACAGGGTGAACATGGTCTCGACGCCATAGGCCTTGGACACGGCGACGGCGGCGTCACCGGCGTGCTTCGCAGACTCCATGCCGGGAACTTACCAACGAGTCACAGGAGTAAACAGACCTTAAGGCCCGTCTACAGATGATCTTCAGCGGCAGCACAGGGTGACGTAGCCGTCCGGTGCCCTCGCGGTGATCTTCCTCGGCGAGGCGGGGTCCTTGTCGATGTCGACGCTGGTGTCGCGGCCGGCCACCGACAGGTCGTACGAGCCGCTGTTCACGAATACGCCCACGTCGCCGGACGTCCTGACGACGGCTCGCACGGCGCTCGGCGGGTTGACGAAGCTCAGGTTCACGTCACCCGCCCCGACCTCCACGTCGGTCCTGTCGGCGTTTAGCCCGTCGGCGTTGATGTCGCCCGTGCCCACCCTGGCCCAGAGGGAGCCCGCGAGGTCGTTGACGTGCACGGTGCCGGAGACGGACGTCAGGCGTACGTCGCCGAACACGTGGCTGGCGTTGAGACCGCCACGGGTCGTGCCGGCCTCGATGTCGGTCTCGGGCGGCACGGACAGGAGGTAGTCGGCCATGCACCGGGCGTCCTCGGGCCGGCCGGTCTCGGGGCAGGCCACGTCGAGCCGCAGGGTGCTCGTACGCGCGTCCCAGTCCTCCGAGACGGTGGGGCGGTCCCGCGTCCACCGTACGGTGCCCCGGATGAACACCTCGCCGGCCTGGCCGGGCACGATGGACACGTGCACGTCGCCCCGGGAGGAGCTGATCTTGATCTTGCGATCCGAGAACGGGATGGACCGTTGCCTGGTGTCCTCGGGCATCCTGGTCGAGGCGAACCCATGCCAGAGCGCCGTCGTGGACGCCAGCAGCGCCACGATGGTCGTCAGCGCGCCCAGGGTCAGCCAGACCGCTCTCATGGCAGGCTCCTGATCCTGAGGAAGCGCAGCACGGCGAGCACGCGCCGGTGGTCGCCCTCCGCGGGTGACAGGTCGAGCTTGGTGAAGATGTTGCCGATGTGCTTGCCCACAGCCCCTTCGCTGAGCACGAGCGCCTGGCCGATGCCCGCGTTCGAGCGGCCCTCCGCCATCAGCTGCAGCACCTCGTGCTCGCGTGGCGTGAGGCGTTCGAGCGGATCGCTGTTGCCGCGCAGCAGCAACTGGGAGACCACCTCGGGGTCGAGGGCGGTGCCGCCCGAGGCCACCCTGCGCAGCGCGTCGATGAACTCGGCCACGTCGGCCACCCGGTCCTTGAGCAGGTAGCCGACGCCACCGGTCGCGGCGGAGGCCAGCAACTGGGCGGCGTAGCGCTCCTCGACGTACTGGGAGAGCACGAGCACCGCGAGGCCGGGCTGCTGGCGGCGCAGCAGGAGCGCGGCGCGCAGCCCTTCGTCGGTGTGCGTGGGCGGCATTCTGACGTCGGTGATGACCAGCTCGGGCCGGTGTTCCACGGCGGCCCGCAGCAGCCCTTCCGCCTCGTCCACGGCCGCCACCACTTCCATGCCGGAGGCGTCCAGGAGCCTGATCAGGCCCTCGCGCAGCAGGACGGAGTCCTCGGCCAGCACTACTCGCACGGCAGATCCACCTCGATCGTCGTCGGGCCGCCCAGAGGGCTGGACAGCCGGAGCGATCCGTCGACCGCCTGGATGCGCTGGGCCAGACCGCGCAGCCCGGTGCCGCCGTCCAGCGTGGCGCCGCCGCAGCCGTCGTCGTACACCGACATGTGCAGGCGGTCGCGCTCGCGCCGCACGATCACCTCGGCCTTGGTGGCCGAGGCGTGCTTGGCGATGTTGGTCAGTGCTTCGGACACGATGAAGAACGCCACCGCCTCGATGGTCGGACTCGTACGCCGCTCGATGTCGACCCGGAGCTTGACCGGCACGGGCGAGCGGGCGGCCACGCCGGACAACGCCGCGTCCAGCCCCTGGTCGTTGAGCACGGCGGGGTGCAGGCCCCTGACGAAGTCGCGCAGTTCCTTGAGCGCCTGCTTGGCCTCCTCGTGGGCCTGCTCGATCGCCACGCGCGCCGGCTCGGGCAGGTCGGTCATGGTGGCCCTGGCCAGGCCGAGGTTCATGGCGAGGGAGACAAGCCGCTGCTGCGCCCCGTCGTGCAGGTCACGCTCGATCCTACGGCGCTCGGCGTCCGCCGCGTCGATCACACCGGCCCGGCTCTCGGTCAGCGTCTCGATCCGCTGGCCCAGCTCCGAGCGGCTGGGCCCGAGCAGCGTACGGGCCACGAGCAGGTCGAGCGCCGCCATGCCGCGCGCCAGGAAGGGAGCGAGGAGCAGCAGCACGAGCCCCACGCCCATGAAGACCCCCAGCACCCGGTCGTCGCGCAGGTTGTACCTGAACTCCATCGGCGGGGGCTCCAGCTCCGGCGCCACGAACGACAGCAACCCCACGAACGACCCGCCCCACGCCGTGGCCACGAGGAACGCCGCGGCGGCGCCCACGAACGGCGACAGCAGGTGGTAGGCGATCTGCCGCCACGCCGCCGGGCTCCGCCATCCCGCCGGCGGTGGTGTGCGCGGGATGCGCACTCCCAGGAACGCCGCGAACCGGGAGCACTGCACCCGGGTGAACCACGGCAGGGCCCGCCACAGCAGGCGAGGGACCACGGCCAGCAGAACCGTCAGCCCGCCGAGCAGCACGGCGACCGGCAGGCCGGTCACGACGTGAGCCGTGTCGAGCCAGGCCCGTGCCGACCACGGACGGGGGACTGTCATGCCCCAACGGTATTGACCGGCGGGGGAGCCGCGAAATGGGCCTGGTGTGCTGGTCGATGGTGGGGCTAGCCCCACCATCGCAGCGGGCCGGCTCAGAGGACCTGCCGCCGGAACGCCGCGGGGTCGAACGTGCCGCCCAGCGTGGCGCCCAGCCCCTTGCGCGCCACGTCGGCGAACGCCTGCCGGTCCAGCTTGCCCGCCCCGTCGGGCAGCGCCCCGGCCAGCGGCCGCGCGGCCAGCATCTCGAGGTCGGCCACACCGCTGCGCGCGGCCGTTCCCGGACGTCGCGGCCACCGGCCGATCACCAGCCCGGCCAGGTCGAGCCCGCGGTGGGCCAGCCCCTCCAGGGTGAGCGCGGCCTGGTTGACGGCGGCGCCCCCTGGCCCTGCCACGACGAGCACCTGCGCGTGCAGGGCGCGCGCGAGGTCGGCGACGGTGGCGCCGTCCTCGTCGAAGCGTTCCAGCAGTCCTCCCGTGCCCTCCACGACGACCAGGCGGTTGCTCTCGCCCAGCTCCCGCACCAGCGTGGCGGCGTCGGCGAGCGACACGGGCGGCATGCCCGCGGCCCTGGCCGCGGCGGCGGGGGAGAGCGGGTCGGCGAAGCGGCGCAGCTCGAAGGTGGTGGTCACCCCGGACAGCCGGATCACGTGGTCGACGTCGCCCGGCTCACCGGGGGCGACGCCGGTCTGGGCCGGCTTGACCACCGCGGTCGCCGCCCCCCGCTCCAACGACAGCACGGCCACGGCGGCCACCGCCACGGTCTTGCCCACTCCGGCGCCGGTGCCGGTGACGACGAGAACGCTCATGGACGTCAGCCTAGAAGCCAGCGAAGAACACGGCCCGCGGCGCGCTCGTCACGGCGCGTGCCCCGTGAGCCTTCACGACCGGCGCTTGACGGAGGCGAGCCGGAGTCGGCGGGTCCGGGCGAGGCGGCCTGCCGTAACGCATGATGGTCTTCACGGCCGGCGCAGGCGCGTGACGAACTTGTACCGGTCACCGCGATAGAGCGACTGGGCCCACTCGACGGGGTTGCCGTCGGCGTCGAAGGCGTGGCGGGTGAGCAGCAACATCGGCAGGCCGACGTCGACGCCCAGGGCCTTGGCGTCGTAGGGGGTGGCCAGCACGGTTTCGATGATCTCCTCGGCGTCGGTGAGCCGCACGTTGTAGGCGTTGTGCAGGGTCTCGTACAACGACGCGTGCACCTCCAGCTCGCGCCGCAGCCGGGGGAAGCGGCGGGCGGACAGATGGGTCGTGTCGATGGAGACCGGCTCGCCGTTGGCCAGCCTGAGGCGGTGGATGCGCAGCACCCGCCCGCCCGGGTTGATGGCCAGGCGCCTGGCCAGCGCCTCGTCGGCGGTGATGTAGCCGATCTCCAGAATCTTGGTGTCGGGCTCCAGGCCGGCCGTGCGCAGGTCGCCGATGTAGGAGGTGAGCTGGAGCACCTGGGCGACCTTCGGCTGGGCGACGAATGTGCCCTTGCCCTGGATGCGCAGCAGCCGCCCCTCGACGACCAGCTCGGTCAGCGCCTGCCGGACCGTGGTGCGGGAGGTCTCGAAGCGCACGGCGAGCGTGCGCTCGGGCGGCAGCGCGGTGCCGGGCGCGAGGCTCTTGGTGAGCTCGAGCAGGCTCCGTTTCACGTCGTAGTACTTCGGAACGCGGGGGCTGTCGTCAGTCACGCTCTCACCTTCACTTCTGCCACGGCGGTGAGGGCGTGTCTGGTCACCGCGAGATCATCGGAACTCACTTCGGCCCGAGCGGTCAACCGCGGGCCGGAGCCGCCGACCGGCGCCGAGCGCGTACGACAGCTGGCACGCACGGATCCGGGCTGCTCAGGTTGATGGTGAAGGATATCCACAGCGATGTGCGCGATCGCAACCGAGACCGGTCCGCGAGCCGTGTCGCGGGGAAACAACCCGCTCGTACGGATCACCTCCGGCTGGTCGCGCCCAGCCCTTTTCCTGGAGCTGAGCGGTGTCGGCTGTGTGATGGTTCTCACAATGTGAGATTTCACGAATAGGTCATTAGAGGGCACGATGCCGTACCTGTCGTCACTGCGCCAGAGCGTGGGCATAGGGCCGGAGGCTGCGTCCGTATACCGGCCGCGCGGCCAAACGCCCACCTCAGCGGGCCCGCCGCCGGGCGGCCGGTTTGGCTGTTGCGGGGGAAAGCACGCATGATGCACTCGTGCCGACACTGAGCGACCTCGTAGCCCGCCACACAGCGCTGGACGAGGCGGATCTCGACTGGCTGCACTCGCTGGTCTCCGACTGGCAGTTGCTGGCCGACCTGTCCTTCGCCGACCTCATCCTGTGGGCGCCGGTGCTCGGGGAGAACGGCTGGATCGCGATCGCCCAGATGCGTCCGACGACCGGCCCGACCGTCTACCACGACGACATCGTCGGCAGCGTGGCGGCCAAGGGCGAGCGCCATCTCATCGACACCGCCTGGAACGAACGCCGCATCTGCCGCGAGGGCGATCCCGACTGGTCCACCGGCGTGCCCGTCCGGGAGGAGACGATTCCCGTACGCCGTGCCGTGGAGGGCGGCGAGGTCCGCTTCCTCGCGGTGATCCAGCGCTCCACCAACCTCTCCTCGGCCCGCACGCCCTCCCGGCTGGAGCTGACCTACCTGCAGAGCGCCTCCGACCTGGCGCAGATGGTGGCGGAGGGCCGGTTCCCGTTCTCCGGCGACGAGCCGATCCTGGTCCGTTCGCCGCGCGTGGGCGACGGCCTGCTCAGGCTCGACCGGGCCGGGCGGGTCACCTACGCCTCGCCCAACGCTCTGTCCGCCTACCGGCGGCTCGGGCTGCACGCCGACCTGGTCGGGGCGGAGCTGGGGCGGGTCACCGCGCAGCTGTGCTATTCGGACGAGCCCATCAACGAAGACCTCATGATCGTGGCCAGCGGGCGGGCGGCGAAGGAGACGGAGGTCGAGTCCGGCGGCACGATCGTGCAGCTCCGAGCCATCCCGCTGATCGTCGGCGGCGGTCGCATCGGCGCGCTGGTGCTGATCAGGGACGTCACGGAGCTGCGCAGGCGCGAGCGCGAGCTGATGACCAAGGACGCCACGATCCGCGAGATCCACCACCGGGTCAAGAACAACCTGCAGACCGTCGCCGCCCTGCTCCGGCTGCAGGCCAGGCGGCTGCAGGTGCCGGAGGGCAGGGAGGCACTGGAGGAGGCGGTACGCCGGGTCGGGTCGATCGCGATCGTGCACGAGACGCTCTCTCATGCGCCGGAGGAGTTCGTCGACTTCGACGAGATCGCCGACCGGGTGATCGCGATGGCGGGCGAGGTGTCCTCGGCGGAGGTGGCCGTGACCCCGCGGCGGGTGGGAGGCTTCGGCGTGCTGCCGTCGCTCATCGCCACACCACTGGCCATGGCGCTGACCGAGTTGTTGCAGAACGCGTTGCAGCATGGGAGGCCCAAGCGGCTGGAGGTCGTGGTCGAGCCGGGGCACGACCGGCTGAACCTCACCGTCTGGGACGACGGGGGCGGGCTGCCCAGCGGGTTCGACCTCGACAGCTCCACCAGCCTGGGGCTGCAGATCGTGCGCACGCTGGTGGTGGGGGAGCTGTCGGGGCGGCTGTCGATCCAGCCGCGGCTAGAAGGCGGCACGGAGGTGGTGATGTCGATCCCGCTCCCGCCGGCGTGACCCGGACGAATCCGTGTTCGAGCCGCCGGCGGGCACATCACGTGGACGCGCCGGAGCAGGGGGTGCGGTCGGTCAGGCGGAGAGCCGGGCGCGGGCGCGGGCGGAGCGGCGCTTGAGTGCGCGGCGCTCGTCCTCGCTCAGTCCGCCCCAGACGCCGGCGTCCTGTCCGGACTCCAGTGCCCACTTCAGGCAGGCCTCGACGGCCGAGCAGGACCGGCAGACCTGCTTGGCCTCCTCGATCTGGAGGAGGGCGGGGCCGGTGTTGCCGATCGGGAAGAACAGCTCGGGGTCCACGTCACGGCAGGCAGCTCGGTGGCGCCAGTCCATGCGTCCACTCCTTAGTAGATGGAGCCTCTAGGTCGGCTCCGTGCGGCTACTACTTTGTGAAGAGTTTCACTAACTCGCGCGAACGATCACCCGGGATCCTGTGGAGGACCGGGGTCGCTCGCTCGACGCCGGGAGGACCTCGGGGTTGTAAAAGGTCCTACGTTCCGACGTCAGTGTTGAGCCTTTCAGTCACTTTGAGTGCACGCAAGAGGGTTGACGCGAAGTTTTGGCTGTTATGGATGTCGGATGCGTCACACAATGACCGATCGTAACCACCTAGACCAGAACTTGTAACGCGTTCGGCGTGGACCGAAACGTCATGGTCTCGCGTTCGCCCAGGTAGTCGCCGTCCAGCTCGAAGGCCACCGGGCGGCTCGCGGTGAGCGTGAACTCGGGCTCGTCGTGGAGCTGCACGAGGTGCCGGCCCGACGGAAGAATGTCACTCTCCGTAAGGATGTGCCGGATCACCGGCGCGAGCGCGAGCGGGCCCATGCGCCGCAGCCCGAGCAGATCGAGCCCGGTCTCGAACGAGGCCCACGGGGTGGGCGTCACGGGCCGTGCGCCGACGTACGTCCACGGCGAGGTGTTGGAGATGATCGCCATGAACACCCCCTCGGCGGTGGGGATGCCCGGACCGGTCAGCGTCATCGCCGGACGCCGCTTGTCCGTGGCCAGATAGTGCCTCAGAGCCGTGTTCACATACCGTGTGGGGGTAGCCTTCCTCCCGGCGCCTCTCAGGCCCTCCACGGCCCTCACAACCTCGGCGTCGTATCCCATCCCCGAGCAGAAGGTGAAGTAGCGGTTCTGCCCCTCCCAGAGGGCCTGCCCCAGCCCCACGGTCCTGCGCCGGCCCTCCCTGAGCGCCTCCAGCACCGCGCCGGTCGACTCGACCGGATCGTTCGGCAGGCCCAGGGCGCGGGCGAAGACGTTGGCGCTGCCGCCGGGGATGACGATCAGACCGGGGCGGCCGGCGCTGGGGTCGTCACGCGCGGGCTCGCCGTCCACCGGGTTCAGCAGGCCGTTGACGGTCTCGTTGATGGTGCCGTCGCCGCCGAGCACCGCCACCAGGTCATATCCCTTGGCCCGCGCCGTGGACGCCAGCGAGGCCGCGTGACCGCGGTAGCGGGTCTCCTCGACGGCGAGGTCGACGGCCGCGCCGAGCGCGCGGATCAGCACGTCACGCGTACGGGCGTTGGTGGTGGTGGCCTTGGGGTTGACCAGCAGCATGGCGCGCATATCGCCAGCGTAGCCGGTCTGGCTCGTCCGCTTTATGGGCCTTACGTCCTGTTTCTCGGAGCGAACGTCCCGGGCGGTAGGGTACGGGCGTGAACGGTCGCCCGCTTACCCTGCTCATCGCCGCCGCCGTCGTCGCCCTGGAAGGGCTCGTCGCGCTCGGGCTCGGCGTGCTCGTCGCGGTGCAGACGCTGACCGGGACGCCGGGCAACGTGACGACGGCCCTGGCGGAGTCGGGGTTCGCGCTGCTGGTGGCGGCCGGGCTGCTCTGGGTGGCCTGGGGCGGCCTGCTCAGGATGGAACGGTGGGGGAGGTCACCTGCCGTGCTGACGCAGATCTTCATGCTGATCATCGCGATCACGCTCATCCGGTCGGACCAGCCGCAGCTCGGCATCCCGCTGGTCGTGGTCGCCGTGGCAGGGTTCGTCACCCTGCTGGCGCCCCCCACCACCCACGCGCTCTATGGAGACGGTTAGACGGTTAGTCGTCGGCGGTCAGGCCCTCGCGCAGCTGGGCCAGCGTGCGGGCCAGCAGGCGTGAGACGTGCATCTGTGAGATGCCCAGCTCGGTGGCGATCTGCGACTGCGTCATGTTGCCGAAGAAACGCAGCAGCAGAATACGTTTCTCGCGCGGGGGCAGCCGCTCCAGCAACGGCTTGAGCGACTCGCGATATTCGACGCCCTCGAGAGACTCGTCCACGATGCCGAGGGAGTCGGACACCGCGGGAGCGTCGTCGTCGCCGGAGTCGGGGGCGTCGAGCGAGACCGTCGAGTAGGCGTTGGCCGACTCGAGGCCCTCGAGCACCTCCTCCTCGGTCATCTTCAGGTAGGAGGCCAGCTCGGAGACCGTCGGAGCCCGGCCCTCGCGCTGCGACAGATCGCTGATGGCCTTGGTGAGCGAGAGCTTCAGCTCCTGCAGGCGGCGCGGCACGCGGACCGCCCAGCCCTTGTCGCGGAAGTGCCGCTTGATCTCGCCGACGATCGTGGGCGTCGCGTAGGTGGAGAACTCGACCCCCCGGTTGAGGTCGAACCGGTCGATCGACTTGATCAGACCGATGGTGGCGACCTGGGTGAGGTCGTCGAGCCACTCGCCCCTGTTGCGGAAGCGGCGCGCCAGGTATTCCACCAGCGGAAGGTGGAGCTCGACCAGCTCGTCCCTGATCCGCTGGCGACGTGGCTCCTCGGGACCCAGCTCGGCCAGCTCGGCGAAGAGCCTGCGGGCACGGACCCTGTCGGGCACGGCGTGTTCGCTGGTGGCCATGGCTCCAGTCCTTTCCGTCACGCCGGCCCCGCCGTTCTCTGGGCCGCGCCTCGGCGCTTGCGCAGGACGATCGCCATGCGATCGGGGAAGCCCTGGGAAGGTGCCACGGCATCCACGTCGTCGGCCAGGGCGGTCAGCACCATCCAGGCGAAGTCGTCACGCTTGGGAGCGGAGCTGCCGACGGTGGCGACCTCGACCCTGATCTGCATCTCCTGGCCGGTCAGCTCGAACTCGGCGGTCAGGTCGGTGCCGGGCACCGCCTCGCTCAGCAGCATGGCGCACGCCTCGTCGACCGCGATCCGCAGATCCTCGATCTCGTCCAGCGTGAAGTCGAGCCGCGCCGCCAGCCCGGCGGTGGCCGTGCGCAGCACGGACAGGTAGGCACTGGCGGCGGGGAGCCTGATGCTCACCACGTCACGGATGCCTGCCACGCCCTCCGCGCGGGTCTCGGTTTCCTCGGTCACGTTCCTCCTCGCGTACGTGGGAACCGCCACGTGGCGGGCTGCTGACCGCGACCCACCGTATCCGACGCCAACTGCAACTTACCGCCCCTGAGCGGTGCTTGGACGCTTCAGACTCGCCATCAATGGAAAAGGCTCTGCGCGGTCGCCGACCGCGCAGAGCCTTAGGTGCCGTTTTATGCGGCCTTGGTCTCCCAGAAGATCTTGGAGATCTCGTCGATCTTGCCCAGAAGGTCCTCGGCCTTGCCGACGTCGACCGTGCCCTTGGCGCCGGCGGCGCCCGCGAGCTTTGTCGCGTCCCAGAACAGCTGGTGGAGCTGAGGGTACTGCTCGAGGTGCGGCGGCTTGAAGTAGTCGGTCCAGAGCACCCAGAGGTGGTGCTTGACCAGCTCGGCGCGCTCCTCCTTGATGGTCACCGCGCGGGCGCGGAAGACAGGGTCCTCGTTCGCCGCGTACTTCTCCATGATCGCCTTGACCGACTCGGCCTCGATGCGGGCCTGGGCGGGGTCGTAGACCCCGCAGGGCAGGTCGCAGTGTGCGGATGCGACATGCTTGGGTCGTAGCAGTCGTGCGAGCATCGGAAAGTCCTTCCTTGATGCTGAATCAGCTTGGTCCACAACCGACCTTACTCGGGTCCCGGTGCCCGTGGAGCAGGGGGTCGCAGCCCATGAGAGTGCGTGTCGAAGGTGACTCGATGCGTCCCGCGCTGGTGCCGGGAGACTGGCTCCTCGTGCGCCGCGGCGCCGCCGTGCGCCCTGGTGACCTCGTGGTGGCCAGGCTCCCCGACGATCCGGAATGCCTCATCGTGAAGAGGGCGCAGTGGCACGGCGCCGACGGCTGGTGGCTGGAGAGCGACAACCAGCGGGCGGGCGGCCGGCGCGACAGCTGGGACTTCGGCCCCGTCCACGACATCGTCGGCCGCGTGGTGCTGCGCTACTGGCCGCTGGTGCGCCGGGCGGGCACCGCGTCCCGGCCTCGCCGGCGGCGGCAGACGTCCTGAGTCAGGAGGCGGTCCTGCGGCGGGCGCGGAAGGCGGCCACGTTGGCGCGGCTGGCGCAGCGGGCCGAGCAGTAGCGGCGCGAACGGTTGGACGAGGTGTCGAGGAACGCCTTGCCGCAGCGCGGGTCGAGGCACCGGCCGAGCCGGTCGACGCCCAGTTCGGCCACGACCGCGGCCAGGCCCATCACGGCGCAGGCGGCGTAGTCGTCGGCCAGATGGAGGTGCCAGGGCCCGCCGTCGTGGTCGGAGAGCTGAGGGCGTACGGGATAGCGCACGAGCAGGGCGTTGAGCAGCTCGACCACCCGCCGGTCGTCGCCGGCCGCGTCGAACACCGCGGCCAGCTCGTCGCGCAGGCGGGCGAGGTCGGGCGGCGGGGCGGGATCGTCGGCCAGCCGGACCGCCCACGAGGCGTAAGAGGTCAGGTCCATCCCGGTCCATTACATCACGACGGCCGGGACGGCGGGCCGGTCCGTGGAGCCGGCCCGCCGCCGGCGCTATCCCTCGGGGTGCAGCACCCGGTGCAGGAACGCCTGGGTGCGCTCCTGCTGCGGGTCGCCGATGACCTGTGACGGAGGACCGTCCTCGACGACCACGCCGCCGTCCATGAACACCACCCGGTCGGCCACCTCGCGGGCGAAGCCCATCTCGTGGGTGACCACGAGCATGGTCATCCCCTCCTCGGCCAGCTTGCGCATCACGGTCAGGACGTCGCCGACCAGCTCGGGGTCGAGCGCCGAGGTCGGCTCGTCGAACAACATCAGGTCGGGGTCCATGGCCAGTGCCCGCGCGATGGCCACCCGCTGCTGCTGCCCGCCCGACAACTGGCCGGGCAGCGAATCGCACTTGTCGCCCACGCCGACCTTGTCGAGGTTCTCCCGGGCGGTGACCTCGGCCTCGCGCCTGCCGCGCTTCAGCACCCGCTGCTGGGCGATCATCACGTTCTGCAGCGCGGTCATGTGGGGGAAGAGGTTGAACTGCTGGAAGACCATGCCGATGCGGCGGCGTACGGCGTCGATGTCGACGTCGGGGTCGGTGACCTCGATGCCCTCCACGAACACCTTGCCCTTGGTGGGCTGCTCCAGCAGGTTGACGCAGCGCAGCAGGGTGGACTTGCCCGATCCCGACGGGCCGATCACGCAGACCACCTGCCCGGGCTCGACCGTCATGTCGATGCCCTTGAGCACTTCGTTCTTGCCGAAGTATTTGTGCAGGTTCTTGAGCTCGATGGCGTGCGTCATCGGTTCCTCCCCTTACGTCCCTCCAGCCGGGACGCGAGGTATCCCAGCGGGATCGTGACGATCAGGTACGTCACGCCCGCCACCATGATGGGCGTGGCGTTGGCGTACTGGGAGGCCAGGTCGTTGCCGAACTTGGCGAGCTCGACGTATTCGCCGGAGACGCCCAGGAACAGCACCAGCGACGAATCCTTCAGCAAGGAGACGAACTGGTTGGTGGTCGGCGGGATCACCATGCGGACGGCCTGCGGGATCACCACCGTGATCTGCGCCCTGGTCGCCGACATGCCCAGCGACCTGGCGGCCTCTGTCTGCCCCTTGGGCACGGCCTGCAGCCCGGCGCGGAAGACCTCCGCCTGGTAGGCGGCGCCGACCAGGCCGAGGCCGAGAATGCCCTGGCCGTAGGTGCCGAACGGCACCTCGAACCCGGGCAGCGCCAGCGGCAGGAAGGTGATCATCAGGAAGATCAGCAGCGCGGGAAGGCCGCGGAAGACCTCGATGTAGAGCAGCGAGATCCAGCGGTAGGGCTTGACCTGGGAGAGCCGCATGAGCGCGAGCACCAGGCCCAGCACGAACGCGAAGAGGAACCCTCCGGCCGCGTAGATGATCGTGTTGCGCAGCGCGATGGTGAAAAGGTCGGGCAGCGCCTGCTCGGCCACCTGAACCTTGGCGAAGTTCTCGGCGAGGCTGCCCCAGTCGGCGTACAGCGCCACGGCGACGAGCGCCACGACCAGGATGGCGTATTGGATGCCGCGGCTGATCTGCTGTTTTTTCCGAGGGCTGAACCTGGCGCGGACAGGCTCAGCCGTCGTCGGCTGGTCGGCCATGGATCAGCTCAGCTCGCCAGGCTTCTTGCCGAACCACTTCACGAAGATCTTCTCGTACGTGCCGTCGTCCTTGGCCTTGGCGAGCTCGTCGTTGATCGTCTTGAGGAGCACCGGGTCGGCGTCCTTCTTCAGGCCGATGCCGTACTGCTCGCCGGTGTCGAGGCTGGCGATCATCTCGAACTTGGCGGCGACCTCCGGCTTCTTCAGCCAGGTGAGCACGACGGGCAGGTCCTGGACGATCACGTCGGCCTGGCCGGCCTGCAGGGCGAGCAGTTCCTTGGACGAGTCGGCGTACTCGGTCGGGTTGTGGCCGTTCTTCTTGACGTAGTCGAGGCCGGTGGTGCTGGCCTGCGCGCCCAGCTTGAGCCCTTTGGCCTTCACGTCCTCCAGCGACTTGGCGCCCGTGCCCTTCTTGGCCAGCAGCGCCTGTGTGGCGTCGAAGTACGGGTCGGAGAAGGCGATGTTCTGCTGGCGCTCCGGGGTGATGGTCATGCCGGCGGCCGCCACGTCGCACTTCTTGGCGGCCATGGCGGCGCCGCTCTTGATCACCGCGAAGTCGATGTCCACGATGTTCTGCTCCACGCCGAGCTTCTTCGCGGCGAGGTCGACGATGTCCACGTCGAACCCGACGATCTTGCCGGTGTCGTCCTTGAACTGGAAGGGTTCGTACGGGATGTTGGTGCAGACGGTGAGTTTGCCCGGCTGCACGAGCTGGGCGCCACCGGCTGCGGAGGCGCTGGCGCTCGTGGTGCCGGAGCTCGAGCCGGATTCGCTGCCGCACGCGGAGAGCGCGAGAGCGGCGGTCAGGGCGAGCGCGCCGGCGGCACAGCCACGGCGGCCCTTGGGGCTGAGGGCCATGAACGGCCTCCTCGAAGTGAAAAGCCACGAAACTTGCGTTTTGTGCAGTTTAAATGGGGTTTTGTCCAGGTACGTCATCTGTGATTTAACGATGCGTCAACGGAAAGGCGTCGGCGCCGACACCATCTCACCATGTGGCAAGATGGGCACACGGGTGACCCCCGTAACCCCCTCCGAGATGACCGACGAGGGGATCCTGGCAGCTACCGAGGCCAGCCCGCTCGCGCTCGTCGCCGAAGGTCTCTTCCGCTACCGATATGCACAGGGGTCGTTGTGGCTGCCACGCCCGCTTCTTCTTCTCCCGACACACTCGACGTCGATCCTGCCTTCGCTCTGCACCGCGGGGGCAAGCTCGAAGTCCGTTCCACCGTTCCCGTCCGCGACGCCGGCGACCTGTCGCTGGCCTACACGCCCGGCGTCGCCCGGGTCTGCACCGCGATCGCCGACAACCCCGCCCTGGCCGGCGAGTACACCTGGGTCCCCAACGTGGTCGCCGTCGTCTCCGACGGCACCGCAGTGCTCGGCCTGGGTGACATCGGCCCCTCCGCCGCCATGCCGGTCATGGAGGGCAAGGCCCTGCTGTTCAAGGAGTTCGCCGGCGTCGACGCCGTGCCGATCTGCCTCGACTGCACCGACGTCGACGCGCTCGTCGAGACCGTCGTGCGGCTCGCGCCCTCGTTCGGCGGTATCAACCTCGAGGACATCAGCGCCCCGCGCTGCTTCGAGGTCGAGGACCGGCTGCGCGACCTGCTCGACATCCCGGTCTTCCACGACGACCAGCACGGCACCGCCATCGTGGTGCTCGCCGCGCTCAAGAACGCCGCCCGCCTGACCGGCCGCCCGCTCGGCGGCCTGCGTGCCGTGGTGGCCGGCGCGGGCGCCTCCGGCGTCGCCGTCACCAAGATCCTCCTGGAGGCCGGCGTCGGCGACATCGCCGTCGCCGACTCCAAGGGCATGATCTACGAGGGTCGCGAGGGCCTCAACCCCGTCAAGGAGGCGCTCGCCAGCCAGACCAACAAGGCCGGGCACACCGGGTCGACGGAGGACGCCCTCGCGGGCGCCGACGTGTTCATCGGGCTGTCGGGGTCGACGGTGTCCGAGCAGGCCATCGCGTCCATGGCACCCGACGCCTTCGTCTTCGCCCTGTCCAACCCGACGCCCGAGGTCGAGCCCGACGTGGCCGCCAAGCACGTCGCCGTCGTCGCCACCGGGCGCTCCGACCACCCCAACCAGATCAACAACGTGCTGGCCTTCCCCGGTGTCTTCCGCGGCGCTCTCGACGTGCGGGCCACCACCATCACGGAGAACATGAAGGTGGCCGCGGCCACGGCGTTGGCGGACGTCGTGGGCGACGACCTGTCGGCGACGTACGTCATCCCGAGCCCGTTCGACGACCGGGTCGCGCCCGCCGTGACCGCCGCCGTGGCCGCCCAGGCCCGCGGGGACGGCGTCGCCCGAGCCTGACCTGCGGCATCTCTCCCGAGCGGGGGCCTGCCAGGCCCTCGCTTTCCTATTGCCGCGGTTATCCCGTGAAACGGCGGGTAGGTGCGGGCCCTCTGCAGGAGAGGGGGCGCAGACGGGTCGCGTGCGGGATGGAGTCTGGTTGAGGTCAGCGTACTGCCACATTTTCTTTACGCTAAGTGCTATAACTGTAGCTCTCTGTAAAGTTTGTGGGCGCCGGCTCCTGCGACGAGGAGAGCGATGGAACGCGAGCCTAACCGTCTGCTGCAGCAGCTCATCGCGGAGGCGGGGTTCTCCCATAAGGGACTGGCCAGACGCCTCAACGATCTGGGAGCCGCACGCGGGACACCAGGCCTCAAGTACGACCACAGTTCCGTGCTGCGCTGGATCGGCGGGCAGAAACCGCGTGATCCCGTGCCGAGTCTGCTCACCGAGATCTTCGCGCTACGGCTGGGCAGACGGGTCACCTCGGAAGACCTGGGCATGCCGGCCGTCGCCCCCCTCGATCTCGGACAGGAGTTCACGCACACCTGGCAGGAGGGGGTCGCGACCGTGACGGCGCTATGGCATGCCGATGTAGAGCGACGAAGGTTTCTGATCGACTCGACATTCGCGATCGGAGCCGGCTCCGTAGGAGCCATACGCTGGTTGACGTTCCCCACCGAGGGACGCCCGAGCGGGATGGGCGCGCGGCGGGTGGGCCGCGCGGACATCGCCGCCATCCGCGAGGTCACCCGATCGTTCGGTGAGCTCGACAACCGCTTCGGCAGCGGCCGGGTCCGCTCGTCCGTGGTGAAATATCTCGACAACGCCGTCTCGCCGCTGCTCAAGGACGGCTCCTACGACGACGCCACCGGCAAGCAACTGGCGTCCGCGGCCGCCGAGCTGACCCGGCTGGCCGGATGGATGGCCTACGACATGGAGCAGCACGGCCTCGCCCAGCGCTATCTCATCCAGGCCCTGCGGCTGGCCAGGGGCGCGGACGACCAGACCCTGGGGGGCGAGATCCTGGCCGGCATGGCCCACCAGGCCATCTACATGGGCCAGCCGGCGCACGCCCTCGACCTGGCCAGGGCCTCCCAGATGGCGGCCCGCGGCGCCGGCGTCAAGACCCTGCTGGCCTCCTCGCAGGTCCTGGAGGCCCACGCCCACGCCGCCATGGGCGACACCCGCTCCTGCTCCGCCTCGCTCAACGAGGCTGAGCGCGCCTTCGACGCCCGCATGCCCGCCGACGAGCCCTCGTGGCTGAGCTACTTCGACGAGGCCTACCTGTCGGCCAAGTTCGCTCACTGCTTTCGCGACCTGGGGGCGGGCGAGCAGGTCGTCCGCCACGCGCACCGCTCGCTCGACATGGACGGCCGCTACGTGCGCGGGCGGATGTTCAACCTGTCGCTGCTGGCCGCGGGCCTGCTGCAGTCGGGTGAGCTGGAGGAGGCCTGCAAGGTCGCGACCCGCGCGCTGGAGCTCTCGGGTGAGCTTCAGTCGTCCCGGTCCCGCTCCTACGCCGACGACCTGCGGCGGCGCCTGAAGCCCTACCGCAACGAGCGGCCCGTGCGGGCGCTGCGCGAACGGCAGTTGTCCGTCGCCGTCTGAACGGTGCTCCCGACACGGAACGGCCCGGACCGCCCCTGCGGGGGATCCGGGCCGTCACGCTGTTCCTCCTACTTGAGAAGCTCGCCGTGCGGGCCGACGATCCTCTTGGTGGCCGCGTAGTTGGCCTTGTTGTACACGTCGGCCGTCTCGCTGTCGAAGACGGCCGAGCTGATGGTGTCGATCCGGCCGTTCTTGTCGGTGTCGTGGAACATGCTCGTCACGCCGTTGACGTAGCCCACGCGCTTGGCGTTGCTGTACTTCATGAGCCACGGGCCACCGTCGGCGCCGGGGGTCATCGAGCACTTGAGCGTCTGGTGCGTGTCGACCCTGAACATGTTGACCTGAGACTTCTTGGTGCCGGTCTTGCCGTAGCAGTGCTTCGGCGTCACACCGGTGAAGGGCTTGTTGCCGTCGGGGTGCGGGGCCGACGGGTAGCCGAAGGCCATGACCTTCTGGTTCAGCGGCTGGTTCCAGGAGAAGCCCTGACCACCGACGGTGTCGCCGAGCCGGCCCATGTCCTTGGCGATGCCGATGATGAACTGTGCCTCGTAGTACTTACGGGACGTGCCAGGCTTGACCCACTTCTGCACGTAGTAGTGGGTGATCTTGTAGTTGCCGAGGGCGTCGGGGCCCCTGCCCTTGTCGCCGGGACCGTTGTAGGCGGCCCACTTGCGCTTGGTGACGTGCTCGACGACGGGCTCACCGAACTTGAAACCCTGGCCCTTGCCGACCCTGGCGGCCTTGTACTTGGCCGCGCTGACCTCGACCTTCTCGAGGACGGCGTCGGGGTGGTCGGGGCCGACCAGGTCGGCGGGCGTGGTCTTGCCCTCGGAGTAGCACTCGCCGAGGTTCAGCACGCACTTGAGGTATTCCTCGCGGCTGATCTCGCGCGGCTTCACCCACTTGTCGCCGGCCCAGGCCTTGAACTGCTTGAAGGAGACGGCCCTCTCCGGGCCCAGGGAGAAGCCGTTGTGCACGGCGACGAAGGCGTAGTCGCCGTCGTAGTCGTCGTAGGTGTCCAGGTCGTACGCGGTGTAGGCGTACGCGCCGACGTAGACGCCCCAGGGGGCCTTGCCCTGGTAGTAGCCGGGGACGAAGATCCACTTGTCGTAGACGTCGTCCTTGCCGTTCTCGAACACGCAGTGTCCGGCGGTGGCGACCAGGTTGCGGTTCCTGGACTGGATGGACGTGGCCGTGCACCAGCGGTAGCGACCGGCCTTGTCGAGGAAGAAGACCTTGCCGACGGTCTTGGGCAGGTTGACGTTCGAGACCTTGGCGGAGCTCTTGGTCGTGCCGGTCGGGGCGGTGCTCCCCGGCTTGCCGTTGTCCGTGCTGCCGTTGCCGCCGGACGTCACCATCTTCGGCACGGCCTTGGTGTCCAGGGTGTACTGGGTGGCCTTCTTCAGCGCGGCTCCGTTGGAGTCGAGCCAGAAGAAGGCGGCGCCGTAGGCGTCGGCGGGCTTGGGCTGGAGGTTGTCGGACGCCCAGTTCGGTTTGGCGGTGGCGGGTGCTGCAAGGGTAACGGCGCTCAGGCCGGCGGCGGCTAGGGGGATGAGCAGGCGCTTCACGGGAGGCTCCACAGTTGTCAAAACGGGCGTAAGAACCCTATCGACCCTTGAGTCACTCTTGTAAGGGGATTCACGGATTTCACGCTATTAACGGCCAAAGGGCCCGGCTGGATGCCGAGCCCTTCGGGTTGAGCTGGGTGAACGAAGACGGGTCCTCGTTCACGTCCGTAGCGTGAACTACGGGATGAGCTTGCCGGACCACGCGGCCGAAGCGGCCTTGTAGACCGTGTTGGCCTCACCGTCGAAGTACGCCGAGGTGATGGTGTCGTAGCGCTTGTTGTCGTCGCTGTCGACGATCAGGCTGGTGACACCGTTCACGTAGCCGAGACGCTTCGCGTTGCTGTACTTGTACAGCCACGGGCCACCGGCGTAGCCACCGGTGACGGCGCACTTCAGCGCCACCTGCTCCTCGACCCTGTACTCGGGGATCTTGTAGGTGTTCTTGCTGGTCTTGCCGTAGCACCACTTCGGCGTAACGCCCGTGTAGGCCTTGTTGCCGTCGGGGTGCGCGCCCTGCGGGTAACCGAACGTCCGGACAGCCTTGCCGGTCGGCTGGTTCCACGCGAAGCCCTGGCCACCAACGTTGTCGCCCAGCTTGCCGACGCTCTTCACCTCGTGAACGATGATGAAGAAGTCGGTGCGGAGGTACTTCCGCTCCGAGCCCGGCTTGTACCACGCCTGCACGTAGTAGTGCGTGATCGTGGAGTTGCCGCGCTTGTCCAGCTTGACGGTGCCGGGGAACTTGTCCCGGTCCCGGCGCTGGTTCTGGAGGTACTTCCAGGCGTCGTTGTAGGTCACGTTCTCGACGATGGGCTCGCCGAACTTCTTGCCGTTGCCCTTGCCGACGCCCGCGGCCTTGTACCGGCCCTCGGAAACTTCGACCTTGGCCACCTCGGCGCCCGGGAAGTCAGGGCCGGCAAGCTCGGCCTTGCTGCCCCGCTGCACCGAGTAGTAGTCGGCGGTCTTGGGGTCGAGAACGCCCTTGCGGTACTCGTCCCTGCTGACCTCGACGTCCTTGGCCTCCTTCTCGCCCTTGTAGGCGTCGAACTCGGCCTTGGTGACCTGCTTCGGCTTGTTCAGCGAACCGCCGATGCCGTCGTAGACGGTGACGAACGCGTAGTCGCGGTCGAAGTCCTCGTACACGTCGAAGTCGTAGTGGGTGAAGGCCTGCTTACCCACGTAGACGCCCCAAGGAGCCTTGCCCTGGTAGTAGCCGGGGACGAAGACCCAGCGAGACACGGTCTCCTGGTTGGCCTTGATGTCGTACACGCAGTGACCGGCCGTGGCGACCAGGTTGCGGTACTTCGACTGGATCGAGGTGCCCGAGCACCAGTACAGCTTGCCGTCGCGACCCTCGAAGAACACCTTACCGATGGACTTCGGGAAGTTGACGTTCTGGGTCTTGGAGGAGGACTTCTTCTCCTCGCCGATCGGCGCGGTGGAACCGGGCTTGGTGTCCGCGGAATAGCCGCCGCTGCTCGAGATCTTCTTGACCTCGAGGGAGTCCGGGCTGAACGCCACGGCGCCCTTGAGGGCAGCGTTGTTGGACTTGGTCCAGAACTCGAGCGTCTCCGCCGCCTTCTGCGCGTTCGCCGCCAGGGCGTCGCTGGCGACGGTCTTGTCGGCGGCCTGAGCGGTGCCGGCCAGACCAGCGGCCAGCATGCCGGTGGCCAGAACCACGCCACCAGCCGGGATGAGGATGCGCTTCACTGTGACTCCTTGCGCTGTCGTGGAACGCCTCTTGCGTCCCATGCGTCAGTAAAGGGATAGCCAGGAACATACAGTGTCGATCTTGGGAACCGGTAGCCGCTTTGCCAGGAAAAGGCGCGACAAGTCGGGCGTGATCGTTTCGTGATGTTTAGCTGGCTGAACCCCAGGAGCTGAGCGAAGCTCGCCTTGTTGTTGTTTGCCCTGATCAACATGAGTGCGTTCTCAGGGTGGTCAGCGGGACCCCAGGGCCACGATGACCGAGGGCGACGGACCGATGTGACGCAGATCACAACGTATGCATGGCACCATCTGGCGGTCCCGTGCGTCCAAACGCCTTCACTTCTGAGCCGGAAAAGCAGAGAGGCTCGGCAAGTGCCGAGCCTCTCGCTTGTAACGCCTAACGAACGGTTGGAGGCCGGTCGCTATGTGTTACTTAGACGACCTTGCCGGACCACGAGGCCGCAGCGGCCTTGTAGACGGTGTTGGTCTCGCCATCGAAGTACGGCGACGAGATGTAGTCAACGCGGCCGTTGCCGTCCTGGTCGTTGAAGGTGCTCACGACACCGTTCACGTAGCCGAGACGCTTGGCGTTGCTGTACTTGTACAGCCACGGGCCACCGTCGGCGCCCTCGGTCATGGCGCACTTGAGGGCGACGTGCTCCTCGATCTTCTTGGCAGCCGAACCGACCAGCTTCTTCGTGGTCTTGCCGTAGCACCACTTCGGAGTAATGCCGGTGTAGTTCTTGTTGCCGTCGGGGTGCGGAGCGGCCGGGTAGCCGAACACGCGGACAGCCTTGCCGGTGGGCTGGTTCCAGGCGAAGCCCTGACCGCCGACGTTGTCACCGAGTCGACCCGCGTCCAGGGACTTGTGGTCGATGATGTAGAAGACGGTCTTGAAGTACTTCGCGGCCTTGCCGGGCTTGTACCACGCCTGCACGTAGAAGTGCGTGATCGTGGAGTTGCCACGCTTGTCCAGCTTGACCGTCCCCGGGAACTTGCCCGGGTTCTCCTTCTGGTTCTTCAGGTAGGCAGCGGCCTCGTTGTAGGTCACGTTCTCGACGATGGGCTCGCCGAACTTGCGACCGTTGCCCTTGCCAACCCTGGCGGCCTTGTAGCGGCTCTCGGAAACCTCGACCTTGGCCACTTCGGCGCCCGGGTAGTCGGGGCCGGCAAGCTCGGCGTCGCTACCCTTCTGGCGCCAGTAGTAGTCGGCGGTCTTGGGGTCGAGCTTGCCCTTGCGGAACTCTTCCCGGCTGACCTCGATGTCCTTGGCGTCCTTGAGGCCCGCGTACTTGTCCCACTCTTCCTTGGACACGTTCTTGGACTTGGTCGCGTCCAGCTTGACACCGTTGTAGACGGTGACGAAGGCGTAGTCGCGGTCGTAGTCCTCGTACACGTCGAAGTCGTAGTGGGTGAAGGCCGTCTTGCCGACGTAGATGCCCCAGGGAGCCTTGCCCTGGTAGTACCCCGGAACGAAGACCCACTTGTCCATGGTGGCTTCGTTCTTCGCAGTGTCGTACACGCAGTGACCGGCCGTGGCGACCAGGTTGCGGTACTTCGACTGGAGCGAGGTGGCAGAGCACCACTTCTTCTCGCCCTTGCTGTTGACGAAGAACACCTTGCCGATGGTCTTCGGCATGTTGACGTTCTGCGTCTTCGAGGAGGACTTCTTCTCCTCGCCGATCGGGGCGGTCGCACCCGGCTTGGTGTCCGAGCTGTAGCCGCCCTTGCTCTGCATCTTGCTCACGTCGGACTTGGCCCAGACGTCGGACTCCTTGGCGGCCTTCAGGGCAGCGCCGTTGTTCTCCGCCCAGAAGCTCGCGATGGCGTTTGCGTTGGCCGCGCTGGTCGCCAGGTTGTCCTTGGCGACGTCGCTGTCGGCCTGAGCCGTACCGGCGAGGCCGGCGGCCAGAAGACCGGTGGCGAGAACGGCACCACCGGCGGGGATGAGAATGCGCTTCAAGGGAACTGCTCCTTGCTCTGTCGTGGGTCGCAACTTGCGTCCCATGCGTCAGTAAAGGGATAGCAAGGAACATAGCGTGGTGATCTCCGCAGGTGAAACCCGCTTTGGAAGATCCGGAAGGCGCCCCTATCGCCGTTACCGTGCTGTGACCAGTCAGAGATCTTCGCGTATGGTGACCGAGGCGTTACGTTTTTGCAGGGTACGAGGGAGATGTTGCTTGCGGTACGAAAGTTCCGTTAGTGCCCCGACACAGAGTGTAGTCGGTTGAATGTGACTTAGATCACAGGAACCAGATGGAACCCTAACCCGTCTAATGTGCTCGGCCTCTCACAGACGATCTTCAGGTTCCGACCCAAAACATCCGCATTAGCCTTATTTGTCGGGATTCTGTTGCCCGAGCAACAAGGCGCGGTCCCCCTGTGAGCCGGCGACCGGCCGCTCGGGAAGGCGTGGCTGGGCGGGCCGGGCTCCGACCCCAGAGTTGTTGTCCCTCGACCCTGCTGAACGGTGCGGCGGAACTAGACGGTCCTCCGGCTGACGACCTCCGCGAGGTGGTCGCGCAGCCGCGCCAGCGCCGGATGGCTCGGAGTGGCCCGCCTGCGTCGCGGCGCCGGCGGCGGGACGGCGCGCAACTTCGGGCGACGACTCGACGCGCCGCTGGGCGTCTGCGCGCACGTGCCCTGCACGACTTCGATCGCGGACAGCAACTGTTGCCAGGTGCCGTCCGCCGCCCACCGTCGATGACGCTTGTATATGGCGACCCAGCATCCGAACCGCTGTGGCAGATCTCGCCAGTGCTCTCCGGTGCGGGCCTGGTAGAGCATCCCGTTGATCGCCGCTCGATGACCGGTCCGCGGACGGCCGCGCCGGCTGTCGTCAGGAGGGAGCAGCTCTTCCGGCGGCAGCAACGGCGCCAGGCGTTCCCATTCGGCGTTCGTCAGATCACCACGACGCATGCGCTCATCGTGACAAGGTCAACACGGTGTGTCAGACAAACCAAAGAAGATCTTCCTAAGCGCCCCGCCCGCTGCCGCAGTCCCGCTTCTGGTCAGACGGCCTGCGGGACGCCCATGGTGCCGGGCGGCTGCAGGAAAGGCCACCCGCACCAGCGCCGAAAGCGACCGCATCGAGGTCACCGACCAGGCTGCAACAAGACGGCCGACCATGGGGCGTCGCCACCGTCGGCAACTCCGCCTGAAAGTACGTTCATGGATGCGGCTGACCGTGCTTTCGGCCGATGTCGTCCCCGGGGGCGGCTCTGCAGGATACGGCCCTATGCCTCGCGAAGAGTTCCCCGGAGAACCGACCGGCCATCCCGGTCGCCATCTCCCGGACGACGCCACCGCCTCTACTGCCACGCCCGCGTCCGGCCGGTCGCCGACGGCTGCGCCCGCCTCTGGGCGGCCCCGCATCATCGCGCTCGACGTGCTGCGCGGGTTCACGTTGTGCGAGATCCTGTTCGCCAACATCCAGCTGATCGCCGACCACGGCACCGCCGTCGTGACGCAGCCCATGGGCGACTGGGATCCGTGGCTCGGGTTACCGATCTTCTCCCTGCTGTTCGGCATCGGGTTCACGCTGCTGCTGGACTCCGCCGCCGACCGCGTCTCCCGCCCGCGGCTGGTGCTGCTGCGACGGCTGGTGGCGCTGCTCGCGATCGGGCTCGTGCACGTGGTGCTGTGGCCGGGGGAGATCCTGACCAGGTACGCGGTCGTCGGCCTGCTGGTGCTGCTGCCCTCGTCCTGGCTGCCGCGATGGGCCGTGGCCGGCCTCGCCGCCGTGCTCGTTCCGGTGGCGCTGTGGGGCGGGGGCGGGCCCCTGCTGATCGCCGGGCTGTTCCTGCTCGGCTCGGCACTGGCCCGCTATGGGGTGGCCGACCAGATCGAGCGGTCCATCCGAGGGCCGCTCCTGCTGGGGCTGGTCCTCACGGCAGGGGCGGCCACTGCCTTGTGGGCGCACGGCCAGATGGAGGCCGGGGCGGACCCGATGCAGCCGTCGTTCACGTCCAGCCTGGCGGATCTGCTGATCGCCGGCGTGGTGGTGTGCGCCCTGCTGGTCCTGCTCAGAACGCCGCTGCGGCCGGTGCTGCGGGTCGTCTTCGCGCCGCTGGGCCGGATGGCCCTGACCAACTACCTGACCGCCACGCTTCTCGTCCTCGCGGCGACGCACGTTCTCGGCCTGCCGATCGGGCAGTCCTTGCAGGTGGCGTTCCTGGCCGCGGGAGCCATCCTCGCGGCCCAGTGGCTGCTGTCCGCCCTGTGGCTGCGCCGCTACCGCCAAGGCCCGCTCGAATGGCTCTGGCGCTGGGCCACCTGGGCCCGCCGCCCGCCCTCCAGCCGGGTCGGTACGTGAGGAACTGCGCCCCGGATCGCGGGCCGCGGGTCGTGTGCTCTCCTGAATGCTGACGAAGCTGCCCATGCCTCGCACGGTGTGGATGGAGCCCTCTTCGCGGAGGGCTCTCATGGCCTTGCGCGCCGTCATGCGAGCGATGCCGAACTCCTGCATGAAGGCTGCGCGTACGGTCGTCGACCCGTAGCGTGGGGTTCTGTACCCGAATTGCACCGTTCGGTGATTCTCGTACACTCTTGACAGTCTTCCTGACAAGATCAACCCGATCGTCGGTAAAGCTCGCTGGGGTCGCAACCATGCCGGAAACCGCATTCTCCGCCAAACTGTGGATGGGAGCCGGGGGTGGCGTCCACGACGCGGCGCGCGCCCTGCGGGTCGGTGTGGACGAGTTCTGCGACGCGATGGGCGAGCGGCCGTTCGGGAGTGACGATCTGGGCCGGGCCCTGTACGAGGGCGATCGGGCGCGCAAGGCGCCGGGTTTCGTGGGGCTGCGCGACGCCCTGCTGGAGAACCTGGTCGGTACGGTGAACCTGCTCCAGGGCATGTCCGCCGGGATGGTCAACGCCGGCACCGTCTACCGCAGCGCCAACAGCGCGACCATGGATGTCCTGGACGGCCGTGAGTCCTCGCAGCCCTCGTCCTCCGCGGCGTTGGCGGAGATCGAGGAGTATCGGCCGGTGATCGACGGCGGCAGGCTGCCCTCGACGGTCGAGCCGCCCGGTTTCGTGCAGCAGGCCGCATGGTTCTTGCAGGCCATGGGTTTCGGGTGCGCCTACCCTGATGGCGACATCGCCCAGGTGAACGTGCTGCGCGAGGCCGCCCTGACGATCGGCCGCGTTGTCGATCGGGCGGCGGAGGAGGTCGATCAGCACGCGGGGCGGGTGATCGCGTCCGGGCACGGGCCGAACACGGACGAGTTCAAGAACGCCGTGAAGATGCTCACCGGCGAGAAGGGACTGCTGAAGGAGCTGAAACGGCAGACGGATGAGCTCGCCGACTACTGCCGGACGGGGATGGACGCGATCTCCAAAGCGCAGTGGCACTACTGGGTGGCCGCCGCCTTCGTGGTGACCTTGGTGTACGTGGCGATCGTCATCAACCCCTATCTCAACGCTGCGGCGGCGAGGCTCATCCGGCTGGAGGGTATGGCCCTGCAGATCACCTTGCGAATCATTCGCGAGGCGGTGCTGGGCATGGCCTTCGCCGGGGGGCTGAACATGATCGACCAGCTGTTCGCCACCGGTGACATCGACCTGAAGCAGCTGTTGCAGTCGACATGGCACGGGGCGGTCGCCGGCGGCCTCATGGCCGGCGCGCACGGCGCCCTGCCCTCGCTTCTGCGCAAGGGCGGCCCCCTGCTGACCGGCCTGGCCTCGGCGATGGAGAAACCCGGCTGGGAACGGGTCCTCTCCCGCCTCCTCGTCGGGGGGACGGTGAGCACCGGCGTCATGGCGACGGCCGGATGGGCGAGCGGGTACGGCTGGGACTGGAAACATGCCGCACAGGTCGGCTTCGGCATGGCTCTCCTCGGCACCGGCGCGGAACTGGCCGGCAAGACGTTCGCGGCCGGCCGGCAGCGTGTGTCCCCCGAACTGGGACTGCGCCTGCCGTGGGAAGCCTTCCCCAAGAAGGGGCTGCAGTGGCTGGGCAGCCCCGAGAAGAGGTGGATGGAGTTCAAGTGGTCCATGGCGTTCATGCCGCTCGCCGCGCCTGTGGCCGGCCTGACGGCGGTGGTGAAGTTCGCCGAGGACGGCAAGAGCCCCTTCATGACGCAGCCGCGGCTCGGAAAAGACGGCAAAGTCTTCAACATGTGGAAGTTCCGTTCGATGAAGAGCGCCGACGGCATGGATTCGAGCCACGGCGCCGGCGATGTCCGGGTCACACGATTCGGCAAGGTCATGCGAGCCGCCGGATGGGACGAACTCCCGCAGGTGGCGCAGGTCGCCGCCGGGAAGATGTCGTGGATCGCACACCGTCCCCTGGTGGAGGCGACGCATCGCGAGATGGAACGCGATCTGAGCCCGCCAGCCTACCAGAAGTGGACAACCGGCAAGTACGCCGTCAACCCGGGGATGGGAAGCCACTTCGGCTACTACAAGGAGTTCTTCGGCTATGAGGCGGCCTCCCCGGAGTTCAACAAGCTACGCGAGAAGCTGGACAACTGGCATTTCGCGCATGCCAGCGAGTCGATCGACCGCGCGCATTTCGCCAAGGAGTTCAAGAAGATGATGCGGGCGTGGGGTTCCGCGGTGACGGGAGGAAAGGACTGACGCCCGTGCGGTCCCGGGAGGCGGCCGGGGGCGCGGTCAGCCGATTCTGGAGATGGTCCGTACGGAGGAGGCGTGCCGGTAGACCTCTCCCGTGGTGGTGTCGAAGTACGGTGACGACACCGCGTCGTACCAGCCCTGCGCGTCCCTGTTCCAGGTGAGGCTGTTGACACCGACCAGGGTGCCGAGCCCGCGGTTCTCGTTCCAGCCGATCAGCCAGGGCCCGCCGCTCGCGCCGTGGCTGAAGTCGCACGGCTGGAGTTGTACGCCCTTCTGCAGGTCGAAGGCGGGGGCCACGGCGGCCCACTGGGTGACGGTCCGTTCGCAGCTGCGCAGGCTCTTGCCGTTGAACGGGTGGCTCCTGTCGGGCTGCATGCCCGCCGGGTAGCCGAAGGAGATCGGGGAGTATGCGGAGGGCTTCTTGTTGAGTGAGAGCCCCTGCCCGCCCACGTTGTCCTGGAGCCGGCCGATGTCCTTCATGACGTAGGTGCCGTTCTTCTTCGTCCAGGTGAAGCCGCGGTGCACGGTGACGAACGCGTAGTCGTAGTCGTAGTCGCCCTTGCCCGACCAGTCTTCGTGCATGCTGATGGCGGCGCCCACGTAGATGCCTCCGGACGCTTCGCCGCTGGGGACGAAGATCCAGGAGTCGGCGGCCCTGGCCTGGCGCGAGTCGTACGCGCAGTGTGCGGCTGTGGCGACGACGCTGCGGTTCTTGGCGGCGACGGCGCTGGCCGAGCACCAGTACTCCTTGTCGCCGAAGCGGAAGTAGACCTTGCCCATGGTCGTGGCCGACTTGCCCTTGCGCGGCATCACGGCGGCCACGTTCTGTGCGGCGAGGGAGCGCCTGATGGCGGCGACGGGGTTGCGCTGATCGGTGGGCGTCACGGGCTGCGACGTCGGGGCAGCCTTGGTTTCGGGTGTGGCGGGGCTGTAGTTGTCGGCCACCTTGAGCCGGTCGGGCTTCCAGTGTTCGGCGACCCTCTTCACGTCCGCCTGGGTGGTGGCCAGGGGGACGGCGTACACCTTGCTGTCGCGTGCGGCGTCGGCGATCCCCGTGAGGGCGGGCAGCACCAGCAGCGCGCTGCTCAGAGCAGCGAGCGCGACGTGCCTGGCCCGGGGGATCATCTTTGCCTTTCTTGGGGTCGTAAGGAGGGATTTTTCCAGATGTACAGACGGTATTGCAGCGTGGATAGAGATTCGTTACCTGATCAAGGGTGCACTTCGCACTATAAGGAGTCTGTCAGACATCCACTCCACATACCTCTAAATGATCATTAAGATGTTGCATCTCCGCAGGTCGGAGCAGGTATGTGGATCACATGATGTGTCGTGAAAAGTCGTCATTTCGTGGGGCTTTCGGTGTTGACCGAGTGGCGCACACCACGTCACCGCCGGCCCAATTCCGCCGCCAGGGGAAGGCCCCGGAACCCACCCGGGAACCGGGGCCTGGGGTGTCGCGCTTGATCACGGCATGTTGCCGGTCCAGCGGTTGGCGGCGGCCTTGTAGACCTTGTAGGTGTCGGTGTTGAAGTACGGCGACGAGATGTGGTCGTAGCGGTCGTTGCCGTCGGTGTCCCACGCGACGCTGTTGACACCGATCAGGTAGCCGGTGCGCGACGCGCTCTTGTACGAGTAGAGCAGCGGCCCGCCGCTCGCTCCGGCGGTGAAGGAGCACTTGAGTCCCACGTGCTCCTGCAGGTTGTACTTCCTGGCCTCGGGCATCGGCTTGGTCTTGCCGTAGCACCACTTCATCGTGCGCCCGCTGAACGGCTTGTCGCCGTCGGGGTGCTCGCCGGCCGGGTAGCCGAAGGAGAACACGGTCGCCTTCGTGCTGCGGTTCCAGGTGAAGCCCTGACCGCCGACGTTGTCACCGAGGCGGCCGACGTTCTTGACCGTCCACTTCCAGCGGCCCCTGTCCTTCGCCCAGTCGACCTTGATGCCGTTGTAGACGTTGACGAACGCGTAGTCGTAGTCGAAGTCCTCCTTCACCAGGAAATCGTCGTGCGCGTTGAACGTCTTGGCGGCGTAAATGCCGTAGGGCGCTTTGCCGTCCCAGACGCTCTTGCCGTCCCAGTACGAAGGAATGAACACCCAGTTGTCGTAGAAGGTGTTCTTCTTCGTGTCGTACACGCAGTGGGCGGAGGTCGCCACGAGGTTGCGGTACTTGCCCTGCACCGAACTGGCCGAGCAGTATCGCCAGTTCTTCGGGTTGCGCGGGTCGGCCTTCGGCAGCGTGAAGAACACGCGGCCGACGGTGTTCGGCAGGTTGACCTGCTTGCTCTTCTTGGCCTTGGTCTTCTTCTCCCCGCCGATCGGCGGGACGGATCCGGCAGGGCCGTCGGGGGTGCTGTTGCTGCCCCGGAGACCCTTGGTGGTCAGGTCGATGACGTCGTCGTGGTCGGTCGCCCGCTTCACGCGGTCCGGCGTCCAGAACTGGATGGCCTGCTCGGCGGGGGTGGCCGCGTTCTTGGACACGACGTCTGAGGGTGCCGTCGCGCCGGCCGCGGCGCCGCTGAGCGTTCCCGTGGCCAGCCCGACGGCCACCAGGCCGGCCAGCGGGATCGCGATGCGCCTTGCTCGGGAATACATGGAGCTCCTCTCGGCTTTCGGCGGCCCAGAGCGGGGTGCTGCGCCCCGGGTGGGCCAGGAAAACGATCGGAACGTTAATAAATGGCCGGAGCGGCGGCCAGGAAACGACGTGAAAAAGCATGGCCCGGTCCCGTTCCGTTATGGAAATAGCGAGATCGTATGTATTCCTGATCGGCATCTCAGCAGGTGGGATGGCTGGTGTCTCCGCTCCGGCAACAACGGTAACTCGCTTTATCAGAAGCCACTGCTTATCAACCGAATGTTGTTCTGGTTAGATGGTTTCATGGATCCTCGCACGCCCTGCCTCATCGGCATCGCACAACGCACCATTCGCGAGCAGCCCGGCCCGGAACCGCTCGCCCTGTGGGAGGAGGTGGCGCGCGCGGCCGCCGCCGACGCCCGCCTCCCGGCCGGGCGGCTCGACTCGATCCAGCTCGTCTACAGCGACTCCTGGCAGTACGACTCGCCGGTGGGCCGCCTCGCCGAACGCCTCGGAGCCGCGCCGCGCCACCGCGCCTACTCCAAGGTCGGCGGTACGGCCCCGCACCTGCTCATCGGCGAGGCGGCCGCCAGGATCGCGGCAGGCGAGATCGACTCGGCGCTGGTCGCGGGGGCCGAGGCGCTGGCCACGCGCCGGGCGTACCGGCAGGCGGGCGAGAGCGTGCCGTGGAGCCATCCGGCCGTGCCCAAACCCCCGTACGGATGGGAACGGCCGCCGCATCCGTCGGCGCTGGCCCACGGCCTGTTCATGCCGGTGCACACGTACGCGATCATGGAGACGGCGCGGCGTGCGGCGCTCGGCCTCACGATCGAGGAGGAGATGCGCGAGCGGGGGCGCATGATGGCGCCGATGACCGAGGTGGCCGCCGCCAACCCCTACGCCTGGCGCAGGACCCCGCGCACCCCCGTCGAGCTGGTGCACGGCAACCGTTTCGTCGGCTGGCCCTACACCAGGAACACGGTCGCCGTCATGGAGGTGGACCAGGCGGCGGCCGTCGTCCTGGCGAGCTCGCGGCTGGCCGACCGGCTCGGGGTGCCCGCCGGTCGGCGGGTGTACCTGCGTGGGTGGGCGTACGCGGAGGACACCTGGGAGGTGGCGGCGCGGCCCGCGCTCGGACGCTCAGAGGCCGTCGGGAGGGCCGCGGAGGTCGCCTTCAAGCGCGCGGAGCTCGGGCCGGACGACCTGCACGCCCTCGACCTCTACAGCTGCTTCGCGATCGCGCTGCGGCAGGCGTGTGACGCCGTCGGGCTCGACCCGCTGGACCGGCGCGGGCTCACGGTGACCGGAGGGCTGCCGTACGCGGGCGGGCCGGCCAGCGGCTACGTGCTGCACTCGACGGCCACCATGGCGGGGCTGCTGCGCACGCAGGCTGGGCACGGCCTGGTCACCGGGGTGGGGATGCACCTGACCAAGCACGCCTGCGCCGTCTGGTCCAGCGAGCCCGGCGGAGGTCTCGGAGAGGCGGCGCCGGTGTTCGTGGCCGAGGAGAGGCCGATCGTGCCGGTCTGTACGGGCGAGGCCGTCGTGGCCGGCTACACCGTGGCGCACGGGCGGGACGGTGAGCCGGAGCGCGGGGTGCTCGTGGTGGACGTGCCGTCCGGCGGGCGGGCGTACGCGGTGGTGACGCGGGACGACCTGCTGGCCGACGCCGAGTCGCGCGAGCTGGTCGGGCAGGTGGTACGGGTCGCGCATGACGGTGAGGTGAACGTGGCGACCTGGTGATCCCCCGAAGTGGATTCGCGTCGTCCTACCGCAACCAGCCGCACGCACTGGTGGTCAGCGGCGCGGACAGGCACTGGGAGATCTTCGTCAGGCTGGGCAGGCAGGCCGGGCCTCGGGCAACCTCGCCGCGCTCGCCACCGAGCACGGTTGTGAATTCGTGACCTGTGACAAGGATTTCGCCAGGTTCGAGGGCTTGCGCCGGCGGTCCCCCTCAACTGAACTGGAGGGAAAGGGCGCAAGCCAGGCTACTCGGCGAGGAACGTCGTGGCTGAGCGGTTCGACGTCATCGAGTCAGGCGGCGAGCGCGGACGCCGCCGCTGGATCGGGTTGGTGGTCCTGGCGCTCCTGCTGGTCCCTGCCGTCAGCCTGCTCGTCAGCCAGGATCCCGATCCCGCTCCCGCGCCCGACCCGGTGTCGCCGCCGGCCCCCGGGCCCATCAGGTCCTTTCGCACGATCGACAACCCGCCCAACGTTCTGCACGCCGAGGCCACGGAGAGGGGCGGCGACGAGGTTCTCGACGTGGTGTTCCCGCACGGGGCACGCGCCAAGGTGCGCTATCCGGCCGAGCTCGGCCTCGCCGACATGGGCTCGCGGCCGTTCCAGGGTGTCTGGGTGGAGGGGAGCTACCGCCAGTTCGTCGCCCCGTACGGCGGCGAGATGCAGATCACCCAAGGCGGCGAGCCGATCAGAAACTACGCCCCCAACGTCACGCTGTGGCCGCGCCAGGCGGGCAGCGGCGGCTACGGGCAGGTGCTGATGTTCGCGTTCGGGCCGTGGCGGCTGGCGATGTACGACCGGGGGACCGGGCTGTCGTTCGAGGAGCGCACGGCGCTGGCCGAAGGGCTGCGGGGCAAGGTGACGAAGGACGGCTACCTGGTGTTGTCGGTCGAGGACGCCGGTGACGGCGTGCGGCTGGCCCAGCCGGGCGGCACCGTGCGGGGAGAGCCGGTGGGGCCGCAGCTGTGGTTCGGCGGCGGGGCGGGGACGATGGTGGTGCTGACGCCGGCGCCCGGCTGCGAACGCACCGCCACGGTCCCCGACGTGATCAGCGGGCGCGGGCGACCCGTCGACTCGGTGTGCCGCGGCGACGTGCAGGTCACCGTCACCGGCTCCCAGAGGTTCCGCGACCAGGTCGTCCAGGGCATCCGCATCACGCACGAGTAGGTTCGCGGGTCCGCGGCGGCAGGGCGGCGGGCCGTTGATCGCAATCTTGTTAGTAAGGTGCGGCCATGTTCGCCGTAACCGCCACCCAGACCGATCCCGACCATCCGCTCGCCGGGCTGACGCTCGGCGAGCGCCCCGAGCCGACGACGCCGGACGGCTGGACCACCGTCTCCGTGCGGGCCGCCGCGCTCAACCACCACGACCTGTGGACGCTCAAGGGCGTCGGCATCCGGCAGGACCGGCTGCCGATCGTGCTGGGCTGCGACGCCGCCGGCGTGGACGAGGACGGCAACGAGGTCATCGTGCACGCGGTGATCGGCTCGGGCCCCGACGAGACGCTGGATCCCCGGCGCAGCCTGCTGTCGGAGACGTACGACGGCACGTTCGCCGAGCGGGTCGCCGTGCCGCGCCGCAACCTCGTGCCCAAGCCGGCCTCGCTCAGCTTCGAGCACGCCGCCTGCCTGCCGACGGCCTGGCTGACCGCGTACCGCATGTTGTTCGACAAAGCCGGGCTTGAGCCCGGCTCCACGGTGCTCGTGCAGGGCGCGGGCGGCGGCGTCGCCACCGCGCTGATCGCGCTGGGCCGGGCCGGCGGCTACCGCGTCTGGGCGACCAGCCGTACGGAGGCCAAGCGTGAGCGCGCCCGCGAGCTCGGCGCCGACCAGGTCTTCGAGACGGGCGCGCGGCTGCCCGAGCGGGTCGACGCCGTCATGGAGACCGTCGGGCAGGCGACCTGGGCCCATTCGCTCAAGTCGCTCAAACCGGGCGGGCGTATCGTCGTGTCGGGTGCCACCAGCGGCGGGGTCCCGCCCGCCGATCTCAACCGGGTGTTCTTCCTGCAGCTGTCCGTGGCGGGCTCGACGATGGGAACGCGCGACCAGCTCCAGCGGCTGGCGGTGTTCCTGGAGCAGACCGGCGTGCGTCCGGTCGTCGACCGGACGTTGCCGCTGGCCGAGGCGCGGGAGGGGTTCGCGGCCATGGCGGAGGGGGAGATCTTCGGGAAGATCGTCTTTTCGGGATAGATAAGTAAATGGGTACTTCTGCTCTCCTGGGTGATACAAGCAGGGAAAGCCGTATCACCCGGGAGGCCGTCAGCATGGACGTCGAACCCTTCGGACCAGGCTCGTTGCACTGGGACACGGCCGGCGAATACCGCAACCTGCTCGTGGCCGGCAGCGCGCTGGTCCTCCAGACGATGCACCCGGCCGTGGGCGCGGCCGTAGCGGAGCACTCCACGTACAAGTCCGACCCGTGGGGACGGCTCACCCGCACGCTCACGTCCGTCCAGACCTGGGTGTACGGCGGCGCCCGCGGCCCGGCGGAAGGCGAGCGGCTCAGAAGGCTGCACCGGGGCATCAGCGGGGTGGACGAGCACGGCAGGCACTATCACGCGCTGAACGGCGAGGCATGGGCCTGGGTGCACTTATCGCTGTTCGAGCGCTTCCTCACGCTCAACCGGTGGTTCGGCACCCCGTTCACCCACGAGCAGGAGCAGCGGTTCTACGCCGAGTCGCGGCAACTCGGCGTGATCCTGCGGGTGCCCGAGCGGGAGCTGCCGGAGGACCTGGCGGCGTACCGGCGCTACTTCGACGACATGGTGGCCGACCGGCTGGAGCCGCACCCGACCGCTCTCGACGTGCTCGCGGTCATGCGCGGCACGCCGGCGCCGCCCGGCCTGCCCTGGCCGCTGCGCAGGCTGTGGACGCCGGTCGGGGCGGGATCCGGGGGGTTCAACCACTTCGTGACCGTCGGTACGCTGCCGCCGGCCGTACGCGCGAAGCTGGGGCTGCGCTGGACGGCGCGGGACGAGCGGCGGCTGCGGCAGGTCGGGCACGCCGTGGCGACCCTCGCGCCGCGCCTGCCGGAACGCCTGCGCTACATGCCCATCGCCTACCGCGCCCGCCGCGCCGCCCGCCGGTCACGCCGCGCCGAGCGTCTCCCGCGCCCGGCCTGACGCGGCCGGTTCCCGCACGACATCTCCGGGCGCGGTAGGACCCAGGTCGCGAGCATCCCCGGCTGGGGCAGGCGCGGGGTGGTCAGCGTTCGAGGATGTCGCGGACGCTACGGGCGGCGTCGTCGAGCGTCACGCGCAGCGCCGCCACCTTCTCCGGTGTCAGGCGCGTCCCCGACGCCTCCTCACGGGCCCGGGCGACGAAGTCGGCCAGCAGCTCGCCCAGCTCGGCGTCGAGGTCGGCCCGGTTGGGCGGCGCGCCCCCGAGTGTCGCCCAGACCTCCGACCAGATTCTGCGCCACTCCTTGCTGAGCCGCTCGCCCTCGTCCTGCCAGTGGTTGGCGTGCTCCATCCACTGGCGCTTCTGCTGCTCCTTGAGCCGCCTGAGGTCCTCCCGCTGCTTGTCGAGCAGGTCTCTGGCGTCGTCGTGGCTGCTGGTGCGCACGTCCTTGGCCATCCGGGTCAGCTCGTCGCGCAGCGACTTGACGGTGTCGCGGACGTCCTCCTTGACCTCGCGGGCGATGTCGCGCACGGAGGCGGAGATCTCCTCCTCCAGGTCGTCGAGCTCGTCGAGCCGGTCGTTCAGTTCCTCGCGGCCCCTGTCGGTGATCGAGAACACCTTCTTGCCCTCGACCACCTCGTGCGTCACGAGGCCCTCCTCCTCCAGGCGGGCCAGACGCGGGTAGATGGTGCCGGGCGAGGGCGAGTAGACGCCGAGGAAGCGGTCCTGGAGCAGTCTGATGACCTCGTAGCCGTGGCGCGGGCTCTCGTCCAGCAGCTTGAGCAGGTACAGCCGGAGCCGGCCGTGACCGAAGACAGGGCTCATTCCTTCTCTCCCTTGAGCAGCGTGACCTCGCCGGACACGGTGATCGCCGACAGTGAGGCCATGCCGCCACCCAGCCGCCCCGTCAGCGCTTTGGCGCCGGGGCCGCCCGTGTTGGCCAGTTCGTGGAACGTGCTGACCAGCCTGCCCGAGGTGGATCTGAGGCTGACGTCGGCCTCGGCGTTCTCCGGCAGCCTGACCACGATGTCACCCGAGACGCTGTTGAGTGTGACGTGACCTGTGGGGCGCAGCGCCAGGTCGGCCGTGAACCGTCCGGAGATCGTGCCGGCCTTCAGCCGGCGCGGGCTGCCGTCGGCCACCGTCAGGTCGCCGGAGACGCTCTTGAAGGCGAGGTCGCCGGACATCGCGCGGCTCTCGACGGAGCCGGAGACGGTGTTGGCCAGCACGTCACCGCTCACGCCGTCGAGCACGAGCTCGCCCGACACGCTCTTGACGTGGGTCTTCCTCTCGAACCCGGCAACCACGGCGGGCGCGCTGACCACGCCGGCGTTGACCGTGCAGGTCTTCGGCACGGCGATCGACAACACGGTCCTGCGGCGGTCACGGCGCAGCCACCCGAGCATTCCGTCCCAGGTCAGGTCTTGGTAGGCGACGGTGAGCGAGCGAGTGTGCTCGTCGTAGGTCACGATGAGCGGCGCGGCCGAGTCCATTTCGGCCACCTCCAGCGTGGGCGGGCCCTCGCTGGCGAGCACGGCCAGCCGTCCGGCCACGATGCGTACGTCAAGCGTCTCCACCTGGCCGAACGTGAGCTGTTCGGGTGTCTCGATCGCCCACTGTTGCATGATCCCTGCCCTTCTCGGCGACACGTCTACTAGAGACACGATATGTCGCGTCTGCGGAGAGCTCAAGATGTATCGCGTTTTCAGGCGTCAGGAACGCCCTACTCCTCGTCCTCGTCGTCCAGCCGGGCCAGCCACGTCGCCAGCCGCTCGACGGGCGTCTCGAACTCGGGATTGAGGTCGACGAACTCGCGCAGCCGCTCGCCGAGCCACAGAAGGCTGACCTCCTCCTCGCCCCGGCGCTCGACCAGTTCCTCGATCCCCCGATCGGTGAAGTACATCGTCGTCCATTCCTTCCAACGGGCGATTCGCCCGCATCAACCTGTCAGAACGCCAGTGAGCCCCCGGACGGGCCGGGGGCTCACCGTGCGGACCTGCTTTTCAGCCGAAGATCTGCTCGAGGATGCTCTCGAGCTCGTGGTCGTGCGTGTTGTGCGAGCCCGTGGCCGGCGAGCTGTTGGGCGTGCGCGACACCCGGCGCACCGGCCGCCCGCCCAGGACCTGCGGGTCCTCGGCCAGCTTGAGCGCCAGATAGGGCCACGGCCCCATGTTGACCGGCTCGTCCTGGGCCCAGACCAGCTCCGTCTGCTCGCCGTAGCGCGCCAGCTCGGTGGCCAGCTCGTCGGACGGGAACGGGTAGAGGCGCTCCAGCCGGACGAGGGCGACGTCGTCACGGCCCGTCTTGTCGCGCTGCGCGGCCAGCTCGTAGTAGAGCTTTCCGGAGCAGAGCACGACCCTGGTGACCTTGCCCGGGTCGACCGTCGTGTCGCCGAGCACCGGCTGGAAGCTGCCCGAGGTGAAGTCGGACGCCTTCGACGTGGCCGCCTTGTGCCGCAGCAGCCACTTGGGCGTGAAGACCACCATCGGCTTGTGGCGCTTGGACTCCACCTGCCAGCGCAGCAGGTGGAAGTAGTTGGCCGGCGTGGTCGGCTGCGCCACCGTCATGTTGTCGAGCGCGCACACCTGGAGGAACCGCTCGATGCGGGCCGAGGAGTGGTCGGGGCCCTGGCCCTCGTAGCCGTGCGGCAGCAGCAGCACGACCGAGGACTTCTGGCCCCACTTCTGCTCGCCCGCCGAGATGAACTCGTCGATGATCGTCTGGGCGCCGTTGACGAAGTCGCCGAACTGCGCCTCCCAGGCGACCAGCGCGTCAGGACGCACGACGCTGTAGCCGTATTCGAAGCCGAGCGCCGCGAACTCGCTGAGCAGCGAGTCGTAGACGTAGAACTTCGTGGTGCCGTGGTTGAACGTCTTGAGCGGCGTGTGGTCGGCCCCGGTCATCCGGTCCACCAGGACGGCGTGGCGCTGGGTGAACGTGCCGCGCCTTGAGTCCTGGCCGACCAGGCGCACCGGGTGGCCGTCGATCAGCAGCGAGCCGAACGCCAGCGTCTCGCCCATCGCCCAGTCGATCGCATCCTGCTCGACCATCTGGCCGCGGCGCTGCAACACCGGCGCGAGGCGCGGGTGCGGCGTGAAGCCCTCGGGCAGGCTGAGCTGGGTGTCGACGATGCGCTTGAGCGTCTCGTCGCTGATCGCCGTCGGCGTGTCGTCGTGCGACCACTTGACCACCTCGGCCGGCGGCACCCGCATGGCGCCCGCCTCCAGCGGCTTCTTCGCCGCCTCGCGGGTCTCGGTGAACGCCTGCTCCAGCTTGGCCTGGTAGTCGCGCAGCGCCTGCTCGGCCTCCTCGACCGTGATGTCGCCCCGGCCGATCAGCGCCTCGGTGTAGAGCTTGCGGGTCGAGCGCTTGGCGTCGATCAGGTCGTACATCAGCGGCTGGGTGAAGGCGGGGTTGTCGCCCTCGTTGTGGCCGCGGCGGCGGTAGCAGATGAGGTCGATGACGACGTCCTTGCGGAACGCCTGGCGGTATTCGTAGGCCAGCTCGCCCACGCGCACCACGGCCTCGGGGTCGTCGCCGTTGACGTGGAAGATCGGCGCCTGGATCATCCGCGCCACGTCGGTCGCGTAGACCGACGAGCGGGATGAGGCGGGCGAGGTGGTGAAGCCCACCTGGTTGTTGACCACCACGTGCACGGTGCCGCCGGTGCGGTAGCCGCGCAGCTGCGACAGGTTGAGAGTCTCGGCCACGACGCCCTGGCCGGCGAAGGCCGCGTCGCCGTGGACGAGGACGGGCAGGACGGTGAAGCCCTCCTCGCCGCGCTCCAGCAGGTCCTGCTTGGCGCGTACGACGCCCTCCAGGACCGGGTCGACCGCCTCCAGGTGGGAAGGGTTGGCGACCACGGACGCGGTGATGGTCTTGCCGCTGGGCGCGGTGAACTCGCCCGTCGCGCCCAGGTGGTATTTCACGTCGCCGGAGCCGTGCGCGGTGCGCGGGTCGATGTTGCCCTCGAACTCGCCGAAGATCTGCGCGTAGGACTTGCCGACGATGTTGGCCAGCACGTTGAGCCGGCCGCGGTGGGCCATGCCGATGACGACCTCGTCGAGGTCTTCGTCGGCGGCGTCACTGATCACCGAGTCGAGCAGCGGGATCAGGGACTCGCCGCCCTCCAGCGAGAAGCGCTTCTGGCCGACGAACTTGGTCTGCAGAAACGTCTCGAACGCCTCGGCGGTGTTGAGCCGCGACAGGATGTTGAGTTGCTCGTCGCGCTCGGGCGACTTGTGCGGCCTCTCCACCCGCTCCTGGATCCAGGCCCGCTCCTCGGGGTTCTGGATGTGCATGTACTCGATGCCGACCGTGCGGCAGTAGGAGTCGCGCAGCACGCCCAGGATCTCGCGCAGCTTCATCAGCGGCCGGCCGCCGAACCCTCCGGTGGCGAACTCCCGCTCGAGGTCCCACAGCGTCAGGCCATGCGACTGGATGTCGAGGTCGGGGTGCTTGCGCTGCTTGTATTCCAGCGGGTCGGTCTCGGCCATCAGGTGGCCGCGCACGCGGTAGGCGTGGATCAGCTCCAGCACGCGGGCCGACTTGGACACGTCGTCGTCGTGCGACGTCGACACGTCCTGGACCCACCGCACCGGTTCGTAGGGGATGCGCAGGGCCTCGAAGACCTCGTCGTAGAAGCCGTCCTCGCCGAGCAGCAGCCGGTGGATCTGGCGCAGGAAGTCGCCCGACTGGGCGCCCTGGATGATCCGGTGGTCATAGGTGCTGGTCAGCGTCATGACCTTGGAGACGGCCAGGCGCGAGAGCGTGTCGGGCGAGGCGCCCTGGTATTCGGCGGGGTATTCCATCGCGCCGACGCCGATGATCGTGCCCTGGCCCGGCATCAGCCGCGGCACGGAGTGCACGGTGCCGATCGTGCCGGGGTTGGTGAGCGAGATGGTGGTGCCGGAGAAGTCGTCGACGCCGAGCTTGCCGGCCCGCGCCTTGCGGACGACCTCTTCGTAGGCCATCCAGAACTGCCGGAAGTCCATCTCCTCCGCGCCCTTGATCGAGGGCACGAGGAGCTGTCGCTCGCCGTTGCTCTTCTGCACGTCGATCGCCAGGCCGAAGCCCACGTGCTCGGGCTTGACCAGCGTCGGCTTGCCGTCGATCTCCGTGAAGGAGTAGTTCATCTCCGGCATGACCCGCAGCGCCTTGACGATCGCGAAGCCGATCAGGTGCGTGAAGGACACCTTGCCGCCGCGGCCCCGCTTGAGGTGATTGTTGATCACGATGCGGTTGTCGACCAGCAGCTTGGCAGGGATGGCGCGCACGCTGGTCGCCGTCGGCACCGACAGCGACTGCTCCATGTTGGCGGCCGTGCGGGCAGCGGCCCCGCGCAACTTCACCTCCTCGGCGCCCTTGGGCACCGGAGCGGCCGGTTGCTTCGGCTTCTCGGCTGCCGGTGGCGCCTTAGGCGCCGCCTTGGAAGGCGCGGGGGCGGTCACTGTGCCGTTCCCCGCCTCCTTGGCCGGGGTCCGGCCCGGTCCGTAGTCAGGGTTGTAGTCAGCGAAGAAATTCCACCAAGCCTTGTCGACCGACTCGGGGTCTTGGAGGTATTTCTGGTACAGCTCGTCGACAAGCCACTCGTTCTGACCAAAGCTTGCCAGCGGGTTTGTCCGCGACGACTCAGACGACACGGCGGAAATCGCCCTCTTCCGCAGATCGGCGTTGATGTTAGAGAACCTTTCCAAGGCTACTCGCCCGGACCGGCAGCGCGCGCCCAGGTGGTCGTGCCGCCACGCACGATCCTCTCAGGACGGCGCGGTCACGTCGCTACCCCCTAGTCAACCCGGGGGTCGCGCATTTATCACTATTTGATATCAACACCCTGCCTGGAGGTTTACTTCCCTCTGGAGATCACTCTGCTGGTGATCCGCACCTGAGGGGACAACTCGGACAGCAGATCGGCGAGTTCCTCACCCGCCTGCTTGAGCTCCACCAGCGACATGGGCTCCAGGCGTTCGAGCAGGAAGATGGCGTTGGTGGTCTCCTCGGTGAGCCGGGTGCGCACCACCTGGCGCCAGTTCCACCTGCGGCAGGTCACGCCGATGTCGTCGCGCCAGATCACCTCGCCGGGGTCGGGTGTGCCGAGCGCCTCCTCGGACGCCTCCTCGCCGCTCGCCCTGACCAGCCGCGCCGGCCCGGAGTAGTGGTCGAGGTCTTCTCCGCCGATGGGCAGTGCGTGTTTCACGCTGATCGAGTTGTACGCGTCGACGACCTGGTTGATCTCCGGCAGCGGCATCCGGCGGGTGAGGGCGTCGACCGAGGGCCTGGTGCGCTGCGGTTTGGCCCCGAACGCGCGGTAGGCGTCCTTCCAGGCGTCGATCTTCTCCGTCTGGACGGGCGCGGCCGAGGCTTCGGCGAGCCAGGCGCGTGAGCGCTCGTCGGTGGGGCCGTTACGCAGGTCGTGGGCGGTCATGACGAGGACCGCGAAGTCGGGCCGCAGCGCGAGGACCGCGTCGTCCACCTGGATGTCGTCAAGCATCTCCACAGTTTACGATCCCGGGAAATCGCAGAATTTACTTTGCAAAATTCCCTTTGCGGCCTACGGTGGACGTGTGGAGGAGAAATACAAGATCAACGATCCGCGGGTGCTCAAGGCCGTGAGCCACCCGCTGCGGGCCCGCCTGCTCGGCCTGCTCCGCGCCGACGGGCCGTCCACCGCCAGCGAGCTCGGCCGCAAACTGGGCGAGAGCTCCGGCTCCACCAGCTACCACCTGCGCGAGCTGGCCAAGTACGGCTTCATCGAGGAGGACCCCGAGCAGCGCGACGGGCGCGAGCGGCGCTGGCGTTCCCGGCACCGCTACACCTCGTGGAACAGCCGGGAGATGTCCGGCACTCCCGAGGGGCGCGAGGCGGTCAGAGTCATGCGGTTGTGGCAGGCCGAGGTGCTCGGGCGGTTCGTCCAGGAGTTCGACGAGTCCGAGTGGCCTCCGGAGTGGGTGGAGACCGCGGGCCTGAGCGACCACATCGCCGAGCTGCCGCCGGCCGGGCTGGCCGAGTTCATGGCGCGTACCGAGGAGCTGCTGCGCGAGCTGACCGTGCGCCACGCCGGCGCAACCGACGCCGAGCAGGTGCGGATCTGGGTGGGGGGCTTCCCCAGGGAGCGGAGGTCGGAGCCGTGACCGCGCGGTCGGCGTTACGGCGCTACATGCTCGTCAGCTTCCTGACCTGGCTGCCGATCGGGCTCGCGATGGCCGCCCAGGTGTTGCTGATGACAGAGAGAGGCCTCGGGCTGGCGCAGATCGGGCTGGCGACGACGGTGTTCTCGATCGTCACCGTGAGCCTCGAACTGCCCACCGGCGGGCTGGCGGACGTCCTGGGGCGGCGGGTGGTGCTGGCGGCCTCGGCGGCGTTCACCGTCGCGGCTCTGGTTCTGATGAGCGTGTCCACGACGTTGTGGATGTTCATGGCGGCCGGCGTGCTGAAAGGCGTGGCCAGGGCACTGTCCAGCGGCCCCGCCACCTCCTGGTACGTCGACACGCTGCACGGCGTCGAGGGCCGCGACGCCGACCTCAAGCCCGGCCTGGCCAGGGGCGGCGCGATGGAGTCCGCGGCCCTGTGCGCCGGCGTGCTGGCGGGCGGCGGCCTGCCGCTTCTGGTGCCGCCCTCGCTGATCCTGCCCCTCGCGGCGCCGTCGCTGGTGGGTGCGGTCGCGGCGGCGCTGCTGCTGTTCGTGGTGGTGTTCGCGCTGCCCGAGCCGGCCCACCGACGCCGCACGCTGCCGGGCGTGCTGCGCGAGGTGCCGGCCACGGTGGCGGGCGGCGTGCGGCTGGTCGCGGGCCGCCCCCTGCTGCGCAGGCTGGCGATGGTCGCGGCGGCCACGGGCGCGGTGCTGATGACCATCGAGCTGCTCACCCCGGGCCGGCTCGCCGAGCTGGCTGGCACGGCGGAGGGGGGCGGCATGACGTACGCGGTGGTCGCGGCGCTCGGCTTCGCGGGCAGCGCGATGGGCAACGCGCTCGTGCCGCGCGTGGCCCGGCTGGCCGGCGGGTCGGCGGGGGGAGCGGTGGCCGGGACGGTGCTGGCCGCGCTCTCCGTGGGAGCGCTGGCCGCGACGGCCGGCCTGGAGGGCCTGCCGGGAACGCTGAGCGCGGGGCTGGCCTACGTCGTGCTGTTCGTCGGCATCTCGCTGACGGGCACGCTCTGCCTGGAGCTGACCCACAGGGCCGTCACCGCCGCCGAGCGCACCACGGTCGCCTCGACGAGCTCCATCGCCCTGCAGTCCGGCGGGACCCTGGCCAATCTCACGCTCGGTGCCCTGGCCGCGCAGGCGGGCCTCGCCGCCGCCTGGGCCGTCGTGGCCGTCGTGACGCTGGCCTCGGCGCTGCTGTTCGTCAGGATGCCCGCGCCTACGGGCTCCAGTCGAGCTCAGGCCCGACTGGCACGATCCGGCTCGGGTTGAGGTCGGTCTGGGTGATGAAGTAATGACGCTTGATCTGGTCGAAGTCGGTGGTTTCGCGGAAGGCCGGGATGCCGTACAACCTGCGCGCGTACGCCCACAGCGCCGGATAGTCGATCAGCCGCCTGAGGGAGCACTTGAAGTGCGTGTGGTAGACGGTGTCGAACCTGGCGAGGGTGGTGTAGAGGCGCACGTCGCTGTCGGTCAGCGTGTCGAAGAGGAACTCCGATCCCGCGAGGCGCACCTCCAGGAAGTCGAGGGTGGTGAAGACGCAAGTCACCGCCTCCTCGTACGCCTGCTGGTCGCGGGCGAAGCCGGCTTCGTACACCGCGTTGTTGAGGCCGTGGTAGAGGCGGTCGTTCATGATGTCGACGTCCGGGCGCAGGCGCTCCGGGTAGAGGTCCGGAGAGGTGCCCCATGACGTCTCCAGGTCGAGGGTGATCCGGGGGAAGTCGTTGGTGACGATGCGCCGGTCCTTGGCGTCCCAGATGCAGGGGACGGTGTAGCGGCCCGTGTAGCCGGGATCGGTCGCGAGATAGAGCTCCGAGAGATATTCCGGGTCGCCGCCGGGGACGCGCCAGCCCTTCTCGTCGCGGATGGGATCGACGATCGTGACGTCCAGCAGGTCCTGCAGCCCGAGGAGCGACCGTACGATCAGCACGCGCTGCGCCCACGGGCAGGCGTAGGAGGCGTAGAGCCGGTAGCGTCCCGGCTCGGGCGGGCCCAGCCGGTCGGTGAAACGGTTGGGCTGCCGGACGAAGCGGCCAGTGTCGGAGAGCTCGCGGCTCGGCTTCATGGTCCTAGTAGAACATGCTTCGAAAGCCGAACTTCGTTCGGGCACAATCGGGGCCATGACGAAATTCGTGGTGACCCCTGCCAATGTGGCACAGCGGGACGCGTGGGCCGGCGGGGCGATCCCCGAGGTCGAACGGGTGCGTCCGGGACTGTGGTCGGTGCCGGTGCCGATTCCGGTCAACCCCCTGCGGTACGTGCTGGTCTACGTCCTGGAGCTGCCCGGCGGGGTGGCGATCGTCGACGCCGGGTGGAACACCGACGAGGCGTACGACGCGCTGGTCGCCGGACTGGCCGTGGCCGGCTACGCGATCACCGACGTCAAGGGTGTGCTCGTCACGCACATCCACCCCGACCACTACGGGCTGGCCGGGCGTGTGCGGGAGATGTCGGGCGCGTGGATCGCGCTGCACCCGGCCGACGCGCGGCTGGTCCGCGAGCGTTACGACGACGCGGCCATCGACTCCCTGGTGGAGCGGGAGCGCGAACTGCTGCGCCGCTGCGGGGTGCCCGCGCTGACGCTGGACGAGCTGGCCGGGGCCTCGATGATGATCCGGCACATGGTCACCATGGCCAGGCCCGACCGGCTGGTGGAGGACGGCGACGAGCTCGGGCTGCCCGGCTGGGACCTGCGGGCCGTCTGGACGCCCGGCCACTCGCCCGGCCACCTGTGCTTCGTCTCGCCCGCGCGCGGGGTGTTGTTCTCCGGCGACCACGTGCTGGCCAAGATCACGCCGATGGTGGCCGTGCACCCGCAGTCCGGTCCCAACCCGCTCGCCGACTATCTCGACTCGCTGGCCGCCGTACGCAAGCTGGACGTCGAGGAGGTGCTGCCCGCGCACGAATACCGGTTCCTGGAGCTGGCCGAGCGGGTCGACAGTGTGATGGCGCACCACGACGAGCGGCTGGCCGAGATCGAGCGGGCGGTGGCCGCGCTCGACGGGGCCGCCTGCTGGGACCTCGCCACCCGGCTGACCTGGTCGCGGCCGTGGGAGACCATTCCGCCGTTCATGCGGCGCGCGGCCAACAACGAGACGCTCGCGCACCTGGCGTGGCTGGAGGCCAGGGGACGGGTGCGCCGGGTGGCGGGCGAGCCGGATTTGTGGTTCCCGGCCTGACGACCGGCGCTTGCGGGCGCGGGGACCTGGGGCGGGTTATCGTACTCGTACTAGAATGTTGTTCTCCTGCCTGGGAGGTTCGATGCTTCGGTTCGATGACAGGGTCGCGATCATCACGGGGGCGGGGCACGGCCTCGGCAGGTCGCACGCGCTGCTGCTGGCCGAGCGCGGGGCCAAGGTCGTGGTCAACGACCTCGGCGGCGCGCTCGACGGCACCGGCGCCTCCACCGGGCCCGCCGCGGAGGTGGCCGAGCTCATCACGAAGAACGGCGGCCAGGCCGTCGCCAGCACCGACAACGTCGCCACGCCCGAGGGCGCCAGGGCCATCGTGCAGAGCGCGGTCGACGCGTTCGGCAAGGTCGACATCGTCGTCAACAACGCGGGCATCCTGCGCGACAAGTCGCTCGGCAAGATGACGGTCGAGGACTTCGACGGGGTGCTCGCCGTGCACGTACGCGGCTCCTTCCTGGTCAGCCACGCCGCCTACCCGCTGATGAAGGCGGCCGGCTACGGACGCATCGTCAACACCTCCAGCCCGGCCGGCCTGTTCGGCAACTTCGGCCAGGCCAACTACTCGACCGCGAAGATGGGCCTGGTCGGCCTGACCAAGACCCTGGGCATCGAGGGCGCGCGCAACGGCATCAAGGCCAACGCCATCGCTCCCATCGCGTGGACCAGGATGACCGAGGCGCTGCTGCCCGCCGAGTTCGAGGCCAAGTTCACGCCGGAGCGGGTGAGCGCGCTGGTGGCGTGTCTCGTGCACGACTCGTGCGAGGTCAGCGGCGAGGTGTTCAGCGTCGGCGGCGGCCGGGTGGCGCGGGTGTTCGTGGCCGAGGGGCCGGGCTGGAAGACGGACGACCTCACGCCGGAGGCGATCGCCGGCAACTGGGACGCGATCATGGCCGAGCAGCCGTACGTGCTCACCGCGAGTGATTCGATGAAGGCCATGCTCTAGCCGCGCGCGGCGCTTCCGAGCCGGTCCTCGCCTGCGGCGGGGGCCGGTCTCGTCGTTCCGGGGTCATCAGACGAATGCCTAAATGTCGGGAGTGAGGGCCAAAGGGCAGGCTTTGTTCGATCTTCGGCGGAAGTTACGGGGGTTTGGGCGATCCATACTCTTGATTTGCCGCATCAGTGATCTTATTGTCGCCACATGACCCCCCAGCCGGGCTCCGCCGGCGACGTGCTGACGCTGATCAGCGCCGGATCGGCGACCACCCGTTCCGACCTCGCGCGGCTCACCGGCCTGGCCAGATCCACGATCTCGCAGCGGGTCGACGCCCTGATCGAGCGCGGCCTGGTGGAGGAGACCGAGAACGGCGAGTCCACCGGCGGAAGACCGCCGCGGCAACTGCGCCTGCACACCGAGGACCACGCCTTCGCCGGCGTCGACCTCGGCGCCACGCACTGCCGGGTCGCGCTGATGGACATCTCCGGCAACGTGCTCGCGGAGTGCGAGGACTCGATGCTGATCGGCGAGGGTCCCGAGAAGGTGCTCGCCCACGTCGACCAGCGGCTCGACCGGCTGCTCGGCACCGCGGGACGGCCCAGGTCCGCTCTGCGCGCCATCGGCATCGGGGTTCCGGGACCCGTCGAGTTCGCCACCGGCCGCCCGAACAACCCGCCGATCATGCCCGGCTGGAACGACTACCCCGTCCCCGACTACTTCGACGGGGTGGAGGTGCTGGTCGACAACGACGTCAACGTGATGGCGCTCGGCGAGCACCGCAACTCCTTCGCCGACGCCGGCCACCTGCTGTTCGTCAAGGTCGGCACCGGCATCGGCTGCGGCATCGTGGCCCAGGGCCGGCTGCACAGGGGCGCGCAGGGTTCCGCGGGCGACATCGGCCACATCAGGGTCAGCGGCCACGAGGACGCCGGCTGCCGGTGCGGCAACAGCGCCTGCCTGGAGGCCGTGGCCGGCGGCGCCGCCATCGCCAGGCGACTGACCGAGCTCGGCCTCGCCGCCGAGACCGGGGCCGACGTCGTGGCACTGGTGCAGGCCGGCAACACGCAGGCGCTGCGGCTGGTCAGAGAGGCGGGCCGGCTCATCGGCGAGGTGCTGGCCAGCCTGGTCAACTTCTTCAACCCCGAGGTCATCGTCATCGGCGGCGCGTTGTCTCGCGTGCACGAGCACCTGCTCGCAGGGATCAGGGAGACGGTCTACCGCAGATCGCTCCCGCTGGCCACGCACCACCTGTCGATCACCCCCAGCCGTACCGGTATCAACGCGGCGGTGCTCGGCGCCGGGATGCTCGCCATCGAACACTACCTGTCACCCGACAACATCAACCGCATAGTCAACGCCTGAGCAGTACGCCCCCACGAGAACGCTGAAAGGGATCTCCGATGCTGGTCATGAAGGGCATCGTCAAACAGTTCCCAGGCGTGCGCGCGCTGGACGGGGTCGACCTGGACGTACGGGCGGGCGAGGTGCACTGCCTGCTCGGCCAGAACGGCGCCGGCAAGTCCACCTTGATCAAGGTGCTGGCCGGGGTGCACCAGCCCGACGCGGGCACGATCGCGTTCAACGACGCCGAGGTGCGGCCGGGCAGCCCGATCGACGCCATCAGGCTCGGCTTCGCCACCATCTACCAGGAGCTCGACCTGGTCGACGGGCTCAGTGTGGCCGAGAACATCTTCCTCGGCCACGAGCACGCCCGCTTCGGCTTCGTCAACAGGGCGGCCGCCCGGCGCGCGGCCCGCGAGGTGCTCGAACGGCTCGGCCACGGCGAGATCAGCCCGTCGGCCGAGGTCGGCCGGCTCTCGCCGGCGGCCAAGCAGGTCGTCTCGATGGCCCGCGCGCTCTCCCACGACGCCCGCCTCATCATCATGGACGAGCCGTCGGCGGCCCTCGCCCACGACGAGGTCGCCAACCTCTTCCGCATCATCCGCGAGCTCACCGCCCAGGGCGTGGCCGTGGTCTACATCTCCCACCGGCTGGAGGAGATCCGCGAGATCGGCGACCGGGTCACCGTGCTGAAGGACGGGCGTACGGTGGCCGTCGGACTGTCCGCCCGCGACACCCCCACCAGCCAGATCGTCTCCCTCATGACCGGCAGGAACGTCGAATACGTCTTCCCCGCCAAGGCGGACAGGGCGCCGGGTGATGAGGTGCTCAGGGTCGAAGGCCTGAGCTCGCCGGGCGTCTTCTCCGACGTCTCGTTCACCGTACGGGCGGGCGAGATCGTCGGGCTGGCCGGACTCGTCGGTTCAGGGCGGTCGGAGATCCTCGAAGCCGTGTACGGCGCGCGCCCCGCCACCGGCCGGGTGGTACTCGACGGGCAGGAGGTACGCCGCAGCGTCGTCGGCACCGTACGGCACGGCATGGGCCTGGCGCCCGAGGAGCGCAAGGCCCAGGCCCTGCTCCTCGACCAGAGCGTCACCGCGAACATCACCCTCGGCAGCCTGCCGGGGTTCGCCCGGTTCGGCTGGCTCGACCGCAAACACGAGCGCGAGGAGGCCAAGAGGCTGGCGGAGATGCTCGACATCCGGCCACCCGACCCCGAACGCCCGATCCGGACTCTTTCGGGCGGCAACCAGCAGAAGGCCGTGCTCGCCCGGTGGCTGCTCGGCAGCCGCAAGCTGCTCCTGCTGGACGAGCCCACCAGAGGCGTGGACGTGGGCGCCAGGGCCGAACTGTACGCGGTGATCCGCAACCTGGCAGAGGAGGGCATCGGCGTGCTGCTGGTCTCCAGCGAGGTCCCCGAGGTGCTCGGCCTGGCCGATCGGGTGCTGGTGCTGCGCGAGGGGACCGTCATCCACGAGGGCGACGCCGCCGGGCTGGACGAGCACGGCGTACTCGACATGATCATGAATGGGAGGGCGGCGTGATGAGCGAGCCCACGAAAGCGCAGACGCTCTCGGCCGCGGGAGGCGGCGGGCCGTCGCGCCGGGGCATCCCCGGTCTGGGATCGCTGGGCGGCGTCGGGGAGATGCGGCATCTCGGCCTGCTCGGCGCGCTGGCGCTGCTGGTCGTCGTCGGCCTGGTCACCAGGCCGGAGAACTTCGCCACCGCCTCCAACCTGGTCAGCATCCTGTCCCTGGCGGCCACGATCGGCGTGATCACGGTCGGGGCCACGTTCGTGATCATCGGTGGCGGCATCGACCTGTCGGTGGGCGCGGTCATGGCGCTGGCCTCGGTCTGGGCGACGACGGTGGCCACGCAGTCGTACGGGCCGGTGACCATGGCGATCTGCGCGATGCTCGTCGGCACCGGGGCGGGGCTGGTCAACGGGCTGCTCATCGCCTACGGGCGGCTCGTGCCGTTCATCGCCACGCTGGCCATGCTCGTCGCCGCCCGCGGGCTGGCGCAGCGCATGTCCGACCGCAAGACGCAGATCATCGACGCCGACAACACCGCCGTGGTGGAGTTGTCGACCACCCGCGTGCTGGGCATCCCGCTGCTGGTCTACATCTTCGCGCTCGTCGTGGTGCTCGGCTGGGTCGTGCTCAACCGCACGACGTTCGGGCGGCGCACCTACGCGGTCGGGGGCAACCCCGAGGCGGCCAGGCTCGCCGGCATCGACGTGCGCAGGCACACGATGCTGCTCTACGCCCTGTCGGGGCTGTGCTGCGGCATCGCCGCCATCCTCATCATGGCCCGTACGACGACGGGCTCGTCCACCCACGGAGACCTGTACGAACTGGACGCCATCGCCGCAGTGATCATCGGCGGCACGCTGCTCACCGGGGGCCGGGGCACGATCATGGGCTCGATCCTGGGCCTGCTGATCTTCACGCTCATCACCAACCTGTTCATTCTCAACGGCCTCAACACCAGCGACCAGCTGATCGCGAAGGGCCTGATCATCGTCGCCGCCGTCCTTCTCCAGCGGCGGAATCTGAAGGAGAGAGCACCATGAGTGACAAAGTCGCGCGCAGGGGATTCCTCGTCGGCGGAGCCGCGCTCTTAGCGGCGGGCTGCACCAGCAACGAGCCCGAGGCCGCGCCCTCCAGCGCGGCCGCCGTGCCCGCCCCCGCGGCGAGCGGCAACGACGAGCCGGGCCAGAAGGTGGTGATCGGGTTCTCGGCGCCGGCCGCCGACCACGGGTGGATCGCGGCCATCGCCAAGAACGCCGAGGCCACCGCGAAGCAGTATTCCGACGTCGAGTTCAAGCCGGTCGAGCCGACGAACGACATCAACCAGCAGATCTCCGCGGTCGAGTCGCTCATCGCGGCCAAGGTGAACGTGCTGGTGATCCTGCCGAACGACGGCCAGCAGCTCAACCAGGTCGCGCTGCAGGCCACCGAGGCGGGCATCCCCGTCGTCAACCTCGACCGCGTCTTCCCCGACAAGCTGGCCTACCGCACGTGGGTCGGCGGCGACAACTACGGCATGGGCGTGGCGGCCGGGCACTTCATCGGCAAGCAGCTCAAGGACAAGGGCGTGTCGGACCCGGTGATCGTCGAGATCCAGGGCATCGCCACGCTGCCGCTGACCCAGGACCGCACCAAGGGCTTCGCCGACGCGCTCAAGACGTACGGGTTCAGCGTCACCGCCAAGCAGGACGCGCAGTTCACCGTGGAGACCGGCAACGAGGTGGCCACGTCGCTGCTGCAGGCGCACAAGAAGATCGACGCGCTGTGGAACCACGACGACGACCAGGGCGTCGGCGTGCTCGCCGCCATCAAGGAGGCCAACAGGGACGAGTTCATCATGGTCGGCGGGGCGGGCTCGCTGAACGCGATGAAGGAGATCCAGTCGAACACCTCGGTGCTGAAGGCCACCGTCACCTACAGCCCGACGATGGCCTCGTCGGCGATCAAACTGGCGCGTCTGATAGCACAGGGTAAGGGCATGAGTGACCTGGTGGAGAACCAGGTGCCGCAGTCCATCACACTCGCGTCCGAGACCATCACCAAGGAGAACGTCGAGAACTACATGTCGCTCGGCTTCGAATCCTGATCGGGGGTTGCATGTCAGACAGAACCACCATCGGCGTGGGCATGGTCGGCTACGCCTTCATGGGTCGCGTCCACTCGCAGGCCTGGCGGAGTGTGGGGGCCTTCTTCGACCTGCCGCTGGCGCCGCGCATGGCGGTGCTCGCGGGCAGGTCGAAGGAGCGCACCGAGGCGGCCGCCGCGCAGCTCGGCTGGGACGCCGTCGAGACGGACTGGAGAGAGCTGGTCAAGCGCGACGACGTGCAGATCGTCGACATCTGCACGCCGGGCGACTCGCACGCCGAGATCGCCCTGGCCGCGCTGGAGGCCGGCAAGCACGTGCTCTGCGAGAAGCCGCTGGCCAACACCGTCGCCGAGGCCGAGGCCATGGTGCGAGCCGCCGAGGCCGCGCCGGGCAAGAGCATGGTGGCCTTCAACTACCGGCGGGTGCCCGCTGTCGCGCTCGCCCGCCGCTACGTCGAGGAGGGCAGGCTCGGCGAGATCAGGCACGTGCGGGCTCAATACCTGCAGGACTGGATCGTCGACCCGGAGTTCCCGCTGGTCTGGCGGTTGCAGAAGGACAAGGCGGGGGCCGGCGCGCTCGGCGACATCGGCTCCCACATCATCGACGCCGCCCAGTTCATCACCGGGCAGAACGTGGTGGGCGTGTCCGCGCTGACGGAGACGTTCATCAAGGAGCGGCCGCTGGCCGCCGAGTCGGCCGGGCTCGGCGCAACAGGAACCTCCGCCACGGGGCAGGTCACCGTCGACGACGCCGCCCTGTTCATCGGCCGGCTCTCCGGCGGCGCGGTGGCCTCGTTCGAGGCCACCCGCTTCGCCACCGGGCGCAAGAACGCCATGCGCATCGAGATCAACGGCTCGCACGGCAGCCTCGCCTTCGACTTCGAGGCCATGAACGAGTTGTGGTTCAGCGCGGGCGGAGGCGGTTTCGAGCGCATCCTCGTCACCGAGCCCGACCACCCCTACGTGGGCGCCTGGTGGCCGCCCGGGCACGGGCTCGGCTACGAGCACACCTTCACCCACGAGGTCAAGGACTTCCTGGAGGCGATCGCCACCGGAGCCGACCCCACGCCGTCGTTCGCCGACGGGCTGCGGGTGCAGCGGGTGCTGGCGGCGGTCGAGCAGAGCGCGGCTGAGGGCAGCCGCTACACGAACGTGGAGGACTGACTCATGCGACCCGTCACGCTGTTCACCGGGCAGTGGGCCGACCTGCCGTTCGAGGAGGTGTGCCGGCTGGCGGCGGAGTGGGGTTACGACGGTCTGGAGATCGCCTGCTCCGGCGATCACTTCGACGTCGCCCAGGCCGTGGCCGACCCGTCGTACGTCGAGCAGAAACGCGCCCAGCTCGACAAGCACGGCCTGAAGGTCTGGACGATCTCCAACCACCTGGTCGGCCAGGCCGTCTGCGACCTCATCGACGAGCGCCACAGGGCCATCCTGCCCGCCCGCATCTGGGGCGAGGGCGACCCCGAGTCGGTGCGTCAGGCCGCCGCCGAGGACATGAAGAACACCGCGCGCGCCGCCGCGCTGCTCGGCGTGAACACGGTGGTCGGCTTCACCGGCTCGTCGATCTGGCACACCGTCGCCATGTTCCCGCCGACGCCGGCGTCGATGGTGGAGGCCGGCTACCAGGACTTCGCCGACCGCTGGAACCCCATCCTCGACGTCTTCGACGAGGTCGGCGTACGTTTCGCGCACGAGATCCACCCGAGCGAGATCGCCTACGACTACTACACGACCCAGCGCACGCTGGAGGCCATCGGCCACCGGCCGGCGTTCGGGCTCAACTGGGACCCGTCGCACATGGTGTGGCAGGACCTCGACCCGGTGGCGTTCATCCTCGACTTCAAGGACCGCATCTACCACGTCGACTGCAAGGACACGCGTATGCGCGTCGGCGACGGCCGCAAGGGCCGCATGTCCTCGCACCTGCCGTGGGCCGACATGCGGCGTGGCTGGGACTTCGTCTCCACGGGCCGGGGCGACGTGCCGTGGGAGGACTGCTTCCGCGCGCTCAACTCCATCGGCTACGACGGCCCGATCTCGATCGAGTGGGAGGACGCCGGCATGGACCGGCTCGACGGGGCCAAGGAGGCGCTGAGCTATATCCGCACGCTGAACTCCATCACCCCGCCCGCCACGGCCTTCGACGCCGCCTTCTCCACCGAGTAGCCCCTCCGCGCGGCGCGCCACCGGTCTCGGCCGGCGCGCCGCGCTTGCCGCTGGACGCGGAGCTCGTCCCGCCTCCACCGGAACGCCTCCACCGTTCACCGGGTAACGGACCACAGGCGGGTTCGTCAGTCCATGATGACGATCTGGCGCAGGACCTCGCCGCCGCGCAGGGCCGCGACCGCGTCGTTCAGGTCCGCCAGGCGGATGCGTGAGCTGATCATGGATTCCAGGTCGAGCTTGCCGGCCTTGTGGAGCTTGGCGAAATAGGGGAAGTCGTGGCGTACGTCCGCCTCGCCGTACAGGCTGGACAGCAGGTTCTTGCCCTCGAACAGCAGGCTGAACGCCGAGATCGAGACCATGTCGTCGGCCGCGCCCGCCCCGACCACGACGACGTCGCCGCCCGCCCGCGTGACCTGCCAGGCGCTCTGGATCGTGGCCGCCTTGCCGACGACCTCGAACCCGTAGTCGAAGCCCGCGCCCCCGGTGAGCTCGCCGACCGCCTCGGGAACCTGCTCGGGCGTCACCGCGTGCGTGGCCCCGACCTTCCTGGCCAGCTCGTGCTTGGACTCCAGAGGGTCGACCGCGAGGATCGTGCGCGCGCCGGACAGGCGGGCGCCCTGGATGACCGACAGGCCCACGCCGCCGCAGCCGACAACCGCGGCCGTGGAGCCGGGGCGGACCTTGGCGGTGTTGATCGCGGCGCCGACGCCGGTCGTGATGCCGCAGCCGATCAGGGCCGCCGCCTCCCACGAGACGTCTTCGTCGATCTTGATGGCGCCCTGCCACGGCACGATGACCTCTTCCGCCCAGGTGCCGCACCCCGCCATCCCGAACACCGTCGCCTCGTCGCCGCCGAGCCGGAAGTTGCCCTTGCTGAAGGACTCGATGACGTACTTCATGCACAGGTACGGCTGGCCGCCCACGCACAGGTCGCACTCCTGGCAGGCCGGGCGCCAGCTGATGACGACGTGGTCGCCCGGCTTGACGGACGTGACGTGCTCGCCCACCTCGACGACCTCGCCCGCGCCCTCGTGGCCGGGGACGAGCGGCACGGGCTGCGGGAGCACGCCGCTCATGGCCGACAGGTCCGAGTGGCAGACGCCCGTCGCCCTGATGCGCACGCGTACGTCCGACGGCCCCACGGGGGCCAGGGTGACGTCGTCGCGGATGTCGAGCTTGTCGTTGCCTACGGCGTGCAGGATCGCGGCGCGCATGTGGAGCTCCTCCTCGGTGGGACGGGTGGGGGTGCTTGCGGGCGGTGAACCCCGTCGGGCTACTCCTCCAGCGAAAGGGCGGCCTTGGGGCAGGACCTGACCGCGTGGCGGACGCGGTCCCGCATCTCGGGCGGTGGTTCGGGCAGCAGGATGTGCAGCTGGTCGTCGTCGTCCACCTCGAAGACGTCGGGGGCGAGCCCCATGCACACGGCGTTGGCCTCGCAGACCAGCTCGTCAACGGTCACTTTCATACGAGCCTCCTGTGGTCCCATGAGACCACTTTGGTGCGCTCGACGACGTACGCAACCCGTTTGAGCCCGGTTTTCTCGACGTACGGGCGCAGCAGCTCGTCCGGCACGCCGGGCGTCGTCCTGCGGGCGACCATCATGCCGACGTCCATGACGCGGTCGCGGTCGTCGAGCCGCCCGGCCCTGCCGTAGACCAGGACGCCGCGCAGCTCGTCGTAGGCGTCGCCGGTCTCCACGAGGCAGGTCACCCGGGGGTCGCGGGCGAGGTTGCGGGCCTTCTGCGACTTGGCGTAGGTCCAGAAGGCGATGCGTCCCTCGGAGAGCCCGTAGAACATCGTCACCAGATGCGGCGTGCCGTCCCTGTTGACGGTGGCCAGCTGCAGCTTGCGTGCGGCATCGAGGAAGGAGGTGACGTCGTCGTCGGACATCGCGATGCGAACGCGCTGATTCACGAAGCCAAGTAGAACAGGTTACAGAAGTACCGGGCAAGAGCCCGACGGAATGTTGTTCGGTTCGGCTAGGGTGCATGTCTATGACCATGCCGTCGGAGCTGCTCCACGCGGCTGAGCGCGCCAAAGGATTCATGCCGCCCGAGGAAGGGAGCGCCCTCTTCGAGACGGCCCTGCGCTACGGCCCGCTCGGCCCCATCTGCGAGATCGGCACCTACTGCGGCAAGTCGGCGATCTACCTCGGCGCGGCGGCCAGGCAGGCCGGGTCCGTGGTCGTCACCGTCGACCACCACCGCGGCTCCGAGGAGATCCAGCCCGGCTGGGCACACCACGACCCGGCGCTGGTCGACCCCCGGTTCGGGAAGATGGACTCGTTGCCGGTGTTCAGGGCCACGATCGCGGCGGCTGGCCTTGAGGAGGACGTGATCGCGGTCGTCGGCAGGTCCGAGCGGGTCGCCGCGCTCTGGAACACCCCGCTCGGCATGGTGTTCATCGACGGCGGCCACTCCGACGAGCCGGTGACCCTCGACTACGAGGGCTGGGCGCCGCACGTCATGGAGGGCGGCGCGCTGGCGTTCCACGACGTCCACCCTGACCCGGCCGACGGCGGGCAGGGCCCTTACCGCGTCTACCGGCGCGCGCTGGAGTCGGGCGCGTTCGCCGAGGTGGCGGTGCACGGCTCGCTCCGCGTGCTGGAGCGCGTCGGCCAGGGCATCTAGACGCGCGATCGTGCGTCCGGCGCGCCGGCGCCGGTGCCTTCGCCGACGCGCGTCTCGGGCGTCGTGAGCGCCACCGCCAGCGCGGCCGGGCCACGAGCGCGACACCGTACACGGCGAAGACCGACAGAAGGCTCGCCACCGGGCTCGCGCCAGGGAAGAACGCCTCGGCGACGGCGACGGCCGAGAAACCGTAGATCGCGAAGTGGTCAGCCCGGACAGGCCGGTTGGCGTGCCGGTGGTCGGTCCGGCAGGCCGGAGCTCGCGCCGCAGGTCAGGTGCGCTGGCGGCGGGTCCAGGAACGGCGGGTCCGCGCCTGCCAGCCGCGGTAGTCCTCGTGCGTGCGTGCTTCGTGCCCGAGCGCGATGAGCGCCCGGTCGGTCCACGAGGCCGCCTCCTCCGGGTCGGTGCCGGCCAGGATCGCCACGGCCTGGGCGGCGTGGCCGGGCAGCAGGCCCGAGCGCAGCCGCGCGGCCACGGCGAACGCGCATCCCTGCGCCAGGTGTGCCCGGAACCCGTCGGCGCCCGCGTGCTCGGTCAGCCACCACAACTCGTCGTTCTCGGCGCCGCCCGTGTACGTGGCGGCGAACCCGACGCCGCTCCACAGGTCGGCCCGCCGTCCCGCCGGGAACCGGGCGATCCTGGCGGCGAGGTCGCCGGCCGAGGCGCCGTCGTGGTACCACAGCAGCCGTCCCAGCCCTTGGTCGAACACGGCGCCGTGAGCCCTGGTGAGCACATCGGGCATCGTGCGGTCGCCCACCATCCGGTCGGCCCTCGCCAGGCTCCACTGGAACCCGAACCCGTCGACGGCCAGCCAGCGCAGCAGCGGGTGCGCGCGCCGGGCGCCGCGTACGGGGCGCAGCCGCAGGAGCGCGTACCCGCGGCCGGCACCGAGGTAGGCGGCGTGGCGGTGGTGCTGGGCGGGGCCGGCCAGTAGCTCGTGAAGGCGCCGGCCCCGGGTCAGCGTGAGAAGGTCGAGTACGGTGCAGGCGGCGGCGGCCCCTTCGTAGCCGAAGGGCCGCAGCTCGGCCGCGACTTCCTCAACCTTCTCGACTTCTCGCGACATCACCGCGTTGAAGCCGAAGACATACGACTTTTCGGCATCGGTGAACTCTGTCGGAGAAGCTCCATCTCTGAGCCGGAACCTTCGCCGGCCCAGATCGGACTCCTGCGGATCCTTGGCCAGGAACCGCCGCCATCCCCGCGCCTGGGAAAGTGTCGGCTCGGTCCTGACCTGATCCAAGAACGTTGTTGTGCCCGTGTCGCCCACGCTTCCCCCGAAGACGTCTCGTACCGGCCACTGAAGAAGCTAGTTACCTCATTGCGCCTTTCACCGGCGGCGCACCGGATTTCCCCGGCAAAGAACCCGCAAAAGCCCTTGTGGACCGGCGAAGTACCAGGTCAGACGCCTTCGCCCGAACGTCCCTCCGGCACCGGGGGAGGCAGGCGGCGTCCCGTACCGGCTGCGCATCCGCAGACGTCCGGGTCGAACACGGATGTTCCGGCGATGTCACGGAACAGTCCGGATCCCGGCGAGAGCCCCATCAGCGCGTCGGCCGCGAGGACGACCGCCGCCGCGGTGTACCCGGACCGCTCGTGCGGGAAGTGCCTGCGGTTGGCGTACTGCCACCCCGTCCAGTACGAGCCGTCCTCGTGGCGCAGGTGTTGCACGTCGGCGAACAACGCCGCCGCCCGCTCCCGGTCGCCCAGGGCGTCGAGCGCCAGCACCAGCTCGCACGTCTCCGCCCCCGTCACCCACGGCTGGTCGGACACGCAGCGGATGCCGAGCCCCGGCACCACGAACGTCGCCCACTCGCGCTCCAGCAGCTCGTACGCCTGCCGCCCGCGCACCGCGCCGCCCAGCACGGGGTAGTACCAGTCCATCGAGAAGCGGCTCTTGTCGGCGAACGCCTCGGGATGCGCCGCCAGCACGTGCGCCAGCCGGTCGGCTGCCAGCTCCCAGTGGGGCTGCGGGTCGCCCAGCCGGTCGGCCAGCAGCACGCCGCAGCGCAGCCCCTGGTGGATGGAGGAACACCCGGTGAGCAGCGCGTACGCCGACGGCTTGCCCTGCGCGTCGCGCTCCCAGACGATCTCGCCCCGCTCGGTCTGCAGCCCCGCCACGTAGTCGAGCGCGGCCTTGACCATGGGCCAGCTCTCCTCGGTGAAACGCCGGTCCCCGGTGACGAGATGGTGGTGCCAGACGCCGGCGGCGACGTAGGCGGCGTGGTTGGTCTCGCCGCCCAGCTCGGTGGGCTCGCCGCCGACCAGCTTCATCGGCCATGAGCCGTCGGCGCGCTGGTGGCGGGCCAGCCAGGCGTAGCCGCGGCGTACCGGCTCGGCCAGCCCGGCGACGGACATCGCCATCAGGCACTCGATGTGGTTCCACGCGTCGACGTGACCTTCCGGCCACGGCACGCCGCCGTCGTCCTGCTGCATGGCCGCGATGCTCTCGGCCGTACGCACGACCTCCGCGTGGGAGATCATGGCTTCCGGACGTAGAGGACCACGCTCTTGCCGATGACCGGGTTGAGCAGGGCTTCGGCGATCCTGGTGGCGGCGGGGCGTTTCATGATGTCCCAGACCAGCAGCTCGTGGTAGGCCTTGGCGAGCGGATGGTCGTCGTTGTCGACGCCGACCGCGCACTTGATCCACCAGTAGGGCGCGTGCAGGCCGTGGGCGTGGTGGTGGGGGCCGATCACGAACCCGGTGGATTTCAGCTTGGCCGACAGCTCCGCCAGCGTGTAGATGCGCACGTGGCCGCCGGGCGCCGTGTGATAGTCCTCGTCCAGCGCCCAGCAGATGCGCTCGGGCAGGAAGCTCGGCACGGTCACCGCGGCCGTGCCGCCGGGTCGCAGCACGCGGAAGATCTCCCGCATGGCCGCCATGTCGTCGGGGATGTGCTCCAGCACCTCGGCGGCGATGACCCGGTCGAAGACGCCGTCCTCGAACGGCATGTCGAGCGCCGTGCCCCGGACGGTTTCCCCGGTGGCGCCCTCGGGCACCTCGCCCGCCTTGTCCATGGCCGCGAACATGGCCGCCACGCTGTCGAGCTCCGCCTGGTCCATGTCGAACGCGGTTACGTCCGCTCCCCGGCGGAGCACCTCGAAGGCGTGCCTGCCGCCGCCGCAGCCCAGGTCGAGCACGCGTACGCCGGGGCCGACGGGAAGCCGGGCGAAGTCCACGGTGAGCACTGGTCGCTTCTCCTCGTGATCGAGTTCGGGGTCAGCTCTCGCGGGCCGCGATGGCCTCTCGGTAGGCCTCGACGGTCCGCTTGGCCACGACGTGCCAGGTGTAGCGCTCCATGACGCGGTCGTATCCGGCTCGGCCGACGCGTTCGCGGTACTCGGGGGAGTCGTGCAGGCGGCGCAGCACCGCGGCCAGCTCCTCGGCGTCGCCCGGCGGCACCTGTACGGCGGCGTCGCCCACGACCTCGGGCAGCGCGCCCGTACGGCTGGCCACCAGGGGCGTGCCGCAGGCCATGTGCTCGACGGCGGGCAGCGAGAAGCCCTCGTAGAGCGAGGGCACGACGGAGATCTCGGAGGTGGCGATGAGCTCACCCAGCTCGTCGTCGGAGATGCCGTGCACGAAGCGTACGCGGTCCTGCAGCGACAGCTCCTGGACGAGCTGCTCGGTGGGGCCGCCGGGGGTGGGCCTGCTGACGACGGTGAGGTTGACGTCGCGCTCGGTGGCCAGCTTCGCGACGGCCCTGAGCAGCGTGGCGACGCCTTTCATCGGCGAGTCCGCGCTGGCCACCGCCACGATGGACCCTTTGCGCCTGGGCATGCCGGGGCGGGGGTGGAAATAGCGGGTGTCGACGCCGAGGGGGATCAGGCGCATGTTGGCCTGGGGGACGTTGAAGTCGCGGTGGATGTCGGCCAGCGACGACTCGCTGACGGTCAGGATCGGGCTGAGCCGGGGAGCGACGCGGGCCTGCATCTTGACGAAGGCGTACCACCGGCGCATGGTCAGCTTCTTCGTGCCCCGGGCGGCCTCCAGTTCGATGCGGCGGTCGACGCTGATCGGGTGGTGGATGGTGCCGACCACGGGGAACAACTTCTGGATGCCCAGCAGGCCGTACCCGAGGGTCTGGTTGTCCTGCACGACGTCGAAGTCGCCGACCCGCTTCTTCAGCTCGCGGTAGGCCCGCATGGTGAACGTCAGCGGCTCGGGAAACCCGGCGGTCCACATGGTGCCGACCTCTAGCCAGTCGATCCAGTCGCGGTATTCGCGCAGCTTGGGCGTTCGGAAAGGGTCCTCGTCGCGGTAGAGGTCGAGGCTGGGCACCTCGCGCAGGATGACGCCGTCGTCGAGCTCGGGGTACGGCTGGCCGGAGAACACCTCGACGTGGTGCCCGAGTGCGACGAGCTCACGGCTCAGATGGCGGAGGTAAACGCCCTGGCCACCGCAGGTGGGTTTGCTGCGGTAGGACAGCAGCGCGATCCGCAGCGTTCGCTCCCGCACGGACACCCCTTTCTCGCCGGTGAGGCCCGAAGACGGGCGTGTACCGTAAAGATGACCTTAGTGCGAGAAGGCTACCATCCGGTAGGTTGGCGAGAATTGTTCACAGTGGCTCTCACAGGCCGTGCGAACTGCGAAGTCGCGGTGACCGAGCGTGGTTCGGTGGAACGCGTTCTAGGTGGCTTGATGCCCTATTGGGGCGCTTAGCTGTACATTTCCGTCCCAAAGGGACGCGGGACGCGATCGTTGGAGGACCCTTGGCCAGGCGCGCTCTGATCACCGGCATCACCGGCCAGGATGGTTCCTACTTGGCGGAGCATCTGCTGGAACAGGGCTACGAGGTCTGGGGGCTGGCAAGGGGGCAGGCGAACCCGCGGGTGTCCCGGATGCGCAAGCTGCTCGCCGACGTGCACGTGGTGCGGGGCGACCTGCTGGACCAGGGGTCGCTGATCTCCGCGGTGGAACGGGTTCAGCCCGACGAGGTCTACAACCTGGGCGCGATCTCGTTCGTGCCCATGTCGTGGGAGCAGGCCGAGCTCACGGCCGAGGTGACCGGGATGGGCGTCCTGCGGATGCTTGAGGCGATCCGCGTGTGCTCGGGCGTATCGAGGAGCAGCGGGAGTGCCGGCTCCTCCGGACAGATTCGCTTTTATCAGGCTTCGTCGTCCGAAATGTTCGGCCAGGTCAGCGAAACCCCGCAGACCGAGAGCACCGCCTTCCACCCGCGCTCGCCGTACGGGGTCGCGAAGGCGTACGGACACTTCCTCACCCAGAACTACCGCGAGTCGTACGGGATGTTCGCGGTGTCCGGGATCCTGTTCAACCACGAGTCGCCGCGACGCGGAGCCGAGTTCGTCACCAGGAAGGTGACGCTCGGGGTGGCCAGGATCAAACTCGGGCTGACCGCCCAGCTGCGCCTGGGCAACCTGGAGGCCCGGCGCGACTGGGGGTTCGCGGGCGACTACGTCAAGGCGATGCACCTCATGCTGCAGGCCGGCAGCCCCGAGGACTACGTGATCGGGACCGGGCGGATGAAGTCGGTCAGGGAGCTGGTGGAGGCGGCGTTCACGGCGGCGGGGCTCGACTGGGAACGGCACGTCGTGACCGACCGGGCGCTGCACCGGCCGGCCGAGGTCGACCTGCTCTGCGCCGACCCCAAGAAGGCGCGGGCGCAGCTGGGATGGGAGCCGAGGGTGTCCTTCGACGAGCTCGTCGCGATGATGGTCGAATCAGACCTCCGCCTCCTCACCGACGGCGGCGACCCCGATCAGGATTCTTCCTGGCCGTAGGTTGTCCTCATCTGACTCGACGAACCGGGCTTCGGCTTTTACGGCACCGCCAAGGCCCGCCAGCCGCCGTCGTCGGCTCGCCTCTGTCCAGGGGAACGGCCGCTGACCGGTCAGTGGCGCGCCGCCGTTACGGCGCGCACGGGCACCGTCGGCGTGGTCACTTCCTGCCCAAGGGCGCCAGGCTGATCCGGCCGGGCGAGGTCCGGTCCGGGGCGGAGGGCTTGGCGGTAGGCGCCTGGGGTCAGGCCGAAGTAGCGGGTGAACCAGCGGGTCAGGTGGCTCTGGTCGGCGAAGCCCGTCGTGGTGGCGGCCTCGCTGATGGGGACGCCGTCGGCGATCAGCGCGCGGGCCGCCCTGAGCCGTAGCTGGCGCTGGTAGTCGCTGGGCGGCAGGCCGTATTCGGCGTGGAAGGCACGGTAGACCGTGTAGCGGCTGGCGCCGGTGGCGCGGGCCAGGTCGTCGATGGTCAGGTCGTCCAGCGGGCGGTCGTGGAGCACCTGCCGTGCCTGTCGCGCCACCCGCGCCGGCCTGCCCGCCTCCGGGTGGACGGGGCGGGTGGCGGCGCGGCGTACGAGCTGGGTGATCGTCGTCGTGAGCAGCTCGTCGCGGCGCAGTGACGGCGCACCGGACAGGAGAGCGGTGTGCAGGGCGCGCAGCGCGCCCGCCAGGCGCGGGTCGTCGAACACGGGCTCGGTGAAGAGGGGAAGGCCGGTGCGGCGGCCCGTCACGTCCGCCAGGGTGCCGGAGACCAGGTCGGGGCCGATGTGGACGATCCGGTAGGTGAACCCGAGCGCGTCGGTGGCGTGGCCGTCGTGGGGGTCCTCGGGGTTGAAGGCCATGATCATGCCCGCCGCGCTGGTGTGGGCGGAGCCCCGGCAGGTGAACGACTGCGCGCCCGTCTCGGTGACCCCGAAAGAGTAGGTCTCGTGGCTGTGCCGGTGGTAGACGTGCCGTTCGAAGTGGGCGTGCATCGCCTCGATCGGGTGGTCCGGCGAGCGCCAGTAGCGCGACCAATCCTGCGCCATGAGCTCATCTTCCCATCCCCATTGACAAGAATGATTTTTACGTAAAGGATAGTTTTTGCGATGAGAGACATTCTGTATCTCGAAGAGATCGAGCAGGCCGAGGCGCTGCTCAAGCCGCAGCGCGTGGAGGTGCTGCGGCAGCTGGCCGAGCCGCGCACCTGCTCGCAGGTCGCCGAACGGCTCGGCCAGACGCCGCAGCGGGTCTACTACCACGTCAAGCGGCTGGTCGACGCCGGCCTCGTCGACCTCGTGGCCGAACGCAAGGTCCGCGGGATCAGCGAGGGCATCTACCAGGCGGGCGCCCGGTCGTACTGGCTGTCGCCCCGCCTGGTGGGCCGGATCGGGCTGCGCAAGGCACGCGACGAACTGAGCCTCGGCTACCTGCTCGACCTCATGGAGGAGGTGCAGGCCGACATCGCGGCGCTCGACAGAGCCGCGCCGGAGCTGCCGTCGCTCGGCCTGTCCGGGGAGATTCACGTGCGCCCGGAGAACCGGCACCAGTTCATGACCGAGCTGCAGACCATGCTGCAGGACCTGTTCACCAGGTACGGCGGCGCGGAAGGCGACGCCTTCAAGATCGCCGTCGCCTGCTACCCCAAGACAACGGATCGCCCTGAAGAGGAGCTAGACAATGACTGAGCCCATGATCATCCGCGTCCGTGTCCAGGCGCCGCTGAAGACCGTCAGGCACGCGCTCACCGACCCCGCCGCGTTGCGCGTCTGGCTGGCCGAGCACGCCGAGGTGGCACTGCCCGGCACGTTCGCGTTCTGGGGGCGCAGCATCCCCGAAGGCGACGCGCCGCACCAGCGGCCGCTGCATGCCGACGAGCGCACGCTGCGGTTCGCGTGGCTGCTCGACGGCGAGGAGACCACCACCGAGTTCACGCTGGAGGAGGACGGCGACGCGACCATCGTGGCGGTGTCCCAGACGCACTTCGACTTCCAGGACGTGATCACGGGTAAGAGCATCCGGGGCGTGCTGCAGACGTTCTGGTGCTGCGCGCTGGCCAACCTGGCAGAGCACCTCGAAGGGCGCGAACTCACGCCGAGGATCGACTTCACGACCACGGAGATGCGGGCCCGGCTCACGATCGGCGCCTCGCCGTCCGACGTGTTCGACTCGCTGACCGACTCGGAGGCGGTGACGCGGTGGTTCGGCTACCCCATCGAGATCGAGCCGTACGTCGGCGGGCGCTTCGCCATGGGCGGGCTGGCCGACAATCCCGACCCGGCCAAGGTGATCGAGCTGGAGCCCGGACGCAAGCTCTCCGTGGACTGGGGCGACGCGGGGATCGGTACGTGGGAGCTGGAGGGGTCCGGCGGCAGGACGCGGCTGACGTTGATGCAGAGCGGCTTCGACGAGGCGCGGCCCCCGTACGCGGCGTGGGGCGGCTTCCTGTCGGGGCTCGCGGAGCTGCGGCGCTACCACGAGGTGCCGGACTGGCAGCCGATGTTCCTGCCGTAGGGCGCGCACGAGCGTTCAAGACCTGGCCGGGCGGTGACGCCGAGACTTGAGCCATGCGATTCGATACCAAGATCGGCATTGTGGTGCGCGCGGATCTGGCCGCATGGCAGAAGCTCAACGTCACCGCCTTCCTGTCCGGCGCGGTCGCGGGCGGGGTGCCGGAGACCATGGGGGAGCCGTACGAGGACGGGTCGGGGAACGCGTACCTCCCGATGATCCGGCAACCCGTGCTCGTGTACGCGGCGGACCTGGCGGAGCTGCGCGCTGTTCGCGAGAGGGCGGTGGGGCGGGGGATGGACGTGGCCGTCTACATCGAGGAGATGTTCAAGACGGGACACGACGCCGACAACCGGGCGGCCGTACGGGCTGTGGAGGCGGGAGATCTGGCGTTGGTCGGGGTGGCCGTGCACGGGCCGAAGAACGGCGTCGACAAGGTCCTCAAGGGGCTCTCTCTGCACCCCTGACCTTCCGTACGAACCGGAACGACGTCCGGAGGTTGTCCACAGAACGTGGGTCGGCGTCGTGGCGCAGGCCGCTCAACTCCTGGCGCCTGCGAGACACCCTCGGCCTGGCCGATCGCGGAGCCCGGCGACGGCCGGTCCGCCTACCGCGACCTGGGATGGGAGCAGTACGAGGTCGCGGTCGAGTACGACGGTCAGGGCCACCACACGTCGCCCTCCGACCAGCGGCGCGAGCTGACCGCCGCGACGAGCTCCGGAGACGGGGCTGGCGGGTGATCGCCGTCCGGCGGGTCGTGGTGCCGAGCCAGGTCGCCGACCTATTGCACGTCGTCGCCAACGCCTTGATCGAATGCGGCGTGTCGGTGGGAGTCCTGGCGGGAAATGCGGGGGGTCGTCAGCCGATGGTGACCGGGAGTTCCTTGATGCCGTTGATGAAGTTCGAGCGCAGCCGGCGGGCCGGGCCGGTCTGGCGG
>NZ_SMJZ01000199.1 GCF_004348345.1 Nonomuraea longispora | reverse complement strand
CCAACCGCGGTCCACGGGGAACTCGCCGATCGCGTCCCGGCCGGAATCCACCAGATTCCACAGGTCCTCCGGCGAGAACACCCCGCCAGGGAAACGGCAGGCCATGCCGACGATCGCGATCGGCTCGCGCGCCGCCTCGGCGAGAGAACGGTTCTGCGCACGCAGCCGTTCCGTCTCCTTCAAGGAGGAACGCAGGGCCTCGATGAGCTTGGTGTCGTTCGCAGCCATTCTCGCCTCGTACTCTTCGTGCTACCGAAAGGGGGATCTACGCCTGGGCGGCGGGGATGTTCTCGGTGATCGTCCGCATGACCGCGGCGGCGTGGTCGTTCAGGTAGAAGTGACCACCGCTGAAGACGTGCAGGTCGAACGCGCCGGTGGTGTGCTCTTTCCAGCGCGCCGCCTCGTCGGTGCTGACGTGGGGGTCGCGGTCGCCGGTGAGGACGACGACGGGTGCGCCGATCGTGGCGCCGGGCGTGCAGCGGTAGGTCATGATGGCCGTGTAGTCGCCGCGCAGCGACGGCAGGATCATGCTCTGCAGCTCGGGGTCCGCCAGCATGCGCACGTCGGTGCCGCCGAGCCGGCGCACCTCGGCGAGCAGCGCCTGGTCGCCCTCCTTGTGCACGGTCTCGACGCGTACGCAGGAGGGCGCGCGCCGGCCGGAGGCGAACAACACCCGCGGTGCGAGGTCCCGCTCCTCCAGCCTTCTGGCCACCTCGAACGCGACGACGGCGCCCATGCTGTGCCCGAAGAAGGCCATCGGGCGGTCCGCCAGGGGCACGATCTCCGCCGTGACCCGGTCCGCGAGCTCGCCGATGTCGTCGATGCACGGCTCGTGGCGGCGTTCCTGCCGGCCCGGGTACTGGATCGCCAGCACGTCGAACCGCGGCGTCAACTGCTTGGCGACCGGGTGAAAATAGGAGGCCGAGCCGCCCGCGTGCGGGAAGCAGATCAGGCGCGTGGCGGTGTCACGGCCGGCCGGCGCGGCGAAGAAGCGCCGCACCCACGTTCCGGTTTCGGTGATCACTGGTCTTCCTTCCGTTGATGTCCGCACTCACCCTGGCGACCAGGAGTTCGGCGCCTGAAATGTGTGCGGTTCGTCCCAGGCGGGCGGCCGGGCGGAGGGGCCGCCGTGCCAGGACCGGCCGTCCCGCTCGCCCGCCCGCGGCGCGGGCCGGGGCGGCGGGGCGTTGCGCTCCTCCGCGCCGGGCCGGAGGCGGTGCAGCAGTGCCGTCACCACCGCGGCCAGCTCCTCCTGGTCCAGCTCGCCGCGTACGAACCTGAACACCGCGCCGTCGCCGCCCATCACATCGGCAGGTTTCCGTGCTTGCGGTACGGGACCTTGGTGGTTTTCGCGCGGAGCATGGCCAGCGACCGGGCGAGGACCGCCCTGGTCTCGGCCGGGTCGATCACGTCGTCGACCAGCCCGCGCTCCGCGGCGTAGTAGGGGTGCATCAGCTCCTGCCGGTACTCCCTGATCAGCCGGACGCGGGCCGAGTCGGGGTCGTCGGCCGCGGCGATCTCCTTGCGGAACACGACGTTCGCGGCGCCCTCCGCGCCCATGACGGCGATCTCGTTGGTCGGCCACGCGAACGACAGGTCCGCCCCGATGGAGCGGGAGTCCATCACGATGTACGCCCCTCCGTACGCCTTGCGCAGGATGACCTGGATGCGCGGGACGGTGGCGTTGCAGTACGCGTAGAGCAGCTTGGCGCCGTGCCGGATGATGCCGGCGTGCTCCTGGTCGCGGCCGGGCAGGAAGCCGGGCACGTCGACCAGGGTGACGAGCGGGATGCTGAACCCATCGCAGAACTGCACGAACCGGGCGGCCTTCTCCGAGGCGTTGATGTCCAGCACCCCCGCCAGCGAGGCCGGCTGGTTGGCCACTATGCCGACGACCTGGCCGTTGATCCTGGTCAGGGCGCAGACGACGTTGGTGGCCCACGTGCTGTGCACCTCGAAGAAGTCGCCGTCGTCGGCGATCTCGTGGAGGACCTCGCGCATGTCGTACGAGCGGCTCAGCTCCGAGGGCACGATGTCGAGCAGCGCCTCGCACCGCCGGTCCGCGGGGTCGGCGGTGGCCAGGTCGGGCGGCGACTCGCGGTTGTTGGCGGGCAGGAGCGAGAGAAGGTAGCGGACCTCCTCCAGGCAGTCGGTCTCGTTGTCGTAGACGAAGCCGGCGGCGCCGGAGACGGTGCCGTGCACCTGGGCTCCGCCGAGCTCGTCGTGGCTGATCTTCTCGCCGGTGACCGCTTCGACCACGTTGGGACCGGTGATGTACATCTGTGAGATGCCGCTGACCATGAAGGTGAAGTCGGTGAGCGCCGGCGAGTAGGTGGCGCCGCCCGCGCAGGGGCCGAGGATCACGCTGATCTGCGGGATGACCCCGGAGGCCTGCACGTTGCGCTGAAAGATGCCGCCGTAGCCGGCGAGCGCGGTCACGCCCTCCTGGATGCGGGCGCCGGCGCCGTCGCTGAGGCTGACGAGCGGCGCGCCGGTCGTCATGGCCAGGTCCATGAGCTTGTGGATCTTCTGGGCGTGCGCCTCGCCCAGCGAGCCGCCGAAGATGCGGAAGTCGTGCGCGTAGACGAAGACGGTACGGCCGTGCACCTTGCCCCAGCCGGTGATCACGCCGTCGGTGTAGGGCCGCCGGTTCTCCATGCCGAAGCCGCTGGCGCGATGCCGGCGCAGCGGCTCTATCTCGGTGAAGGTGCCGGGGTCGAAGAGCAGGTCGAGCCGCTCGTCGACGGTGAGCTTGCCCCTGGCCCGCTGCGGGTCCTTGGCAGGCCGAGCTTCCCCGCCGCGCGCCTGATCCTTGATCATGCCGAGTTCGGCCACCCGCTCCCGTAGGGAGAGAGGCGGTTCCAAGCCGCGTTCTGTGGTCAGAGTCACGTTGCGTATATCCTCTCGGCCTATGAGCGGGATATCAGCTGATACGCCTTTCGAGCGCGTGCCCGGATGCCCCGCCCCAGTCACGTTTCATTCCAGCCCATGGGGCCGCGGATCAGCTACGGGATTCGCCCCCTAATATCCGCCTGCATTCCCCTACGGATCCCCTGGACTGCGACCGAGGGGAAAGCACGCCATTCCTGGGGGGCGGCCCGACATTCGGCGCGGTGTGGCCGGCGCTGTTGAGGGGTGCGATAAGGGTTGCCTGCGTGCGCCCGCCGGTCCGGCGGCGAGCGGCACGTCTAATGGGGCATAGGGGTTACCCCGCGCTTCTCGCGTCGCGAATACTGGTGCCGCTCGGCAACCTGAAATCTCGCCGGTGTGCCCGGCCGGGGCGTACCAGCGCGGCGCGTAAGGAGACACCGGTGGACTTTGGTTTATTCTATTTCGCGGACGGTGTCCGTAGCGGGACCGACCAATACCGGCTGCTGCTCGAAGGGGCCAGGTTCGCCGACACCAACGGTTTCTCCGCGGTGTGGACACCCGAGCGGCATTTCCATGAATTCGGCGGCCGATATCCCAATCCCGCGGTGACCGCGGCGGCCGTCGCCGCGGTGACCGAGAACGTCGCGATCCGCGCGGGAAGCGTCGTGGCCCCGCTGCACCACCCGGCGCGCATCGCCGAGGAATGGGCGATGGTGGACAACCTTTCCGGCGGCCGGGCCGGCGTCTCGTTCGCTCCTGGCTGGCACGTGGTGGACTTCGCGTTGCGGCCGGAGAACTACGCCGACCGCCGCCAGGTGACGATGGACACCATCGACACGGTGCGGAGGTTGTGGCGGCAGGAGGAGGTGGAGCTGGTCGACGGCGCGGGCGAGTCGGTCAAGCTGCGCACCCACCCGGCGCCGGTCCAGCCGGAGCTGCCCACGTGGCTCACCAGCTCGGGCAACCCGGAGACGTTCCGCCAGGCGGGCGACCTCGGCGTCGGCATCCTCACCCACCTGCTCGGCCAGAGCCTCGACGACCTCGTCCGCAAGGTCGCCGAATACCGCGAGCACTACGCCAGGGCGCACAACGGGACCGGCCACGTCGCGCTGATGTTGCACACGTTCGTCGGCGACGACCGCGCCAAGGTCCGGGAGGTGGTGCACGACCCGTTCACCGACTACCTGCGCAGTTCGCTCGGCCTGGTCCTGAAGGCGGCGGAGGAGCTGATGCCGGGCATCGACCCGGACGAGATGGACCCGGAGGACATCGAGTTCCTCCTGGAGGTCTCCTTCGAGCGGTACTTCGAGACGGGCGGCCTGTTCGGCACCGTCGACGACGGCATGACCGTGCTGAGCTCCCTGGAGCAGATCGGCGTCGACGAGGTGGCCTGCCTCATCGACTTCGTGCCCGACACGGACGCCGTCCTCGACGGCCTGCGCCATCTCGCCCGGCTCAAGCAGCGGTGGGAAGCACGGTGAGCGCGCCGACGGCGGGCGCCGTCATGATCGACAGCGTGCGGCTGAGACGCGCGCTCGGTCACTATCCGACGGGCGTCGTGGTGGTCGCGGCCCTGTCGGACGGCGAGCCGCACGGTTTCACCGTCAACTCCTTCACCTCCGTCTCCCTCGATCCGCCCATCGTGAGCTTCTGCGCCGCCCACACCTCGACGACGTGGCCGCGCATCCGGGCCGCGGGCGCGTTCACCATAAGCGTGCTGAGCGCCGGTCAGGAGCGGGTGTGCCAGTCGTTCGCGAAGAAGGGGACCGACCGGTTCTCCGGCGTGGGGTGGACGGTGAACGCGAGCGGCCATCCCGCGATCACCGGCGCGGTCGCGTGGATCGACTGCGTGCTCGACTCGTGCCACCTCGTGGGCGACCACGAACTGATCCTCGCCAGGGTGGTCGACCTGACCACCAACGACGACGCCGGCGACGACCCGCTGGTCTTCCACCGCGGAAGGCTGGGCCGGGTGCTGCTCTGACCGGCGGAAACGACGCAGGGCGCTCTCCAGCTGGAGAGCGCCCTGCGAGTTTGTGCGCCGCCAGGGACTCGAACCCCGGACCCGCTGATTAAGAGTCAGCTGCTCTGACCAACTGAGCTAGCGGCGCAACAGGTGTAACTGTATCAGCCGCCGAACGGTACCCGCACATCATCCGAGCCGGGCAGCCAGCCCCTCGTACGCCCCCAGCACCAGGTCCCAGAACCGCTTCACGTCCAGCGACGTCCCCACCTGCGCGTTCGCCCGCCGGTCGCCGACCCTGAAGTCCGTCACCGTCATCCCCCGGGTGTACCGCCCGGCCGTCTCCACGTTCACCACGGCGGGGACGCAGGCGAACAACGACGGGTCCAGCACGTACGCCACCGCGCACGCGTCGTGGATGGCTGGGCCGCCGTCGGGCGTGACCCTGCCGTAGAAGCTGGCCGCGGGCACCAGCAGGTCGTGGCCCAGCCGCCCGAGCGGGCGCATGCGGTCGAGCACGCCGGTGGTGACCACGGCCGACAGCGTCACGTCCAGCCCCATCATCGTGACCGTCCACCCGGCGTCGAAGACGATCGCGGCCGCCTCGGGGTCGGCCAGCATGTTGAACTCGGCCGCCGGGTTGTAGTTGCCCCGCGTGAAGGAGCCGCCCATGATGACCAGGTCGCCGGCCCACTCGACGACGCGCGGCTCGCGGCGTACGGCGAGGGCGAGGTTGGTCAGCGGCCCGACGGCCACCAGCGTGATCTCGCCGGGGGCGGCCCGAAGCGTCTCCACGATGAAGTCGGCCGCGTGCCCGTGCGACGGCCCACGCTCGGCCGCGGGCAGCCGTACGTCGCCGAGCCCGGTGGCGCCGTGCACGTGGGAGGCGCGGACGGTGCGCGGCAGCAGGGCGCCTGCGCTGCCCGGTGTCACCGGCACGTCGCCGAGCCGCAGGAACTCCCTGAGCGCCAGGGCGTTGGCGGTGGTCAGCTCCAGGTCGACGTTGCCGCCCACCGTGGTGATGCCGGCCAGGTCCACCGACGGGGAGCCCGCGAGCAGAGTCAGGGCGAGCGCGTCGTCGATGCCGGGATCGCAGTCGAGGACAATCTTCTTCACGGAAGGTGAGGATACGCATGGATCGGGCCGGGCAGTTCCCCCAAAGCTGCCCGGCCCGATCGGTGGCGGTCCAGGCCGGCGTCTTCCCCCAAAAACGCCGGCGGTCCCGCACTGGCGAACCGCGGTCCCCCTCCGCGTCCGCTCCGGTGAAGGTCTATTGGCCTCTCGACCTGCTACAACGGTACCGAGACGAATGCAACGGTCGCGTCATAACGGGGTCGAATATCTGTTTAATCCCACCTACGGAAGTTCCAACCGAACCTCCGTACCTTCCTGAAGTGACCTGCTCACCGTGCAGTACTTCTCGTGCACCCGCTCCGCCACCGCCTCGAACACGGAGCGGGCGTCCTCCGACGGCAGCTCCACGTCGTACGTGACCGTCACAGGGCCCAGCCTGCTCTGTTCGACCTTCTCCGCCTGCACGGTCATCGCCAGGCGGACGAGCCGCTTGTTGCGCTGGGACGTGAGCGGCTCGACGGTCACGATGTTGCACCCGCCCACCGCCGCCAGCAGCAGCTCGACCGGGGTGAAAACGCCGTCCTCGTCGCCGCCGCCGATCCGCACCTCGGCGCCGCGGGCGTTCGTGGCCCGGAATCCGCCGTCATCAGTCCGCTCAACACGCACGTTTGCCATGTTCCCGACCTTAACCACCCCCTCCCGAGGCGGGCCCAGGGGCATGGGGGTGGCCGATTCAGCTGATTCCTCAGCTGTGTTCAGAAACCTTTCATCTTCGTTCAGCACCGTGATGGACATGGCTAGCGAGGCGAGTGCGAACCAAGGTCCCATCCTCTTCTGGTGCGGTGTCGCGGTAGCCGAGTTCGGCGCGATCCAACCGGGCCTCGGCCGCCCCTGGAGCCCCACCTCCTACGTCGCGGCGGCGCTGCTCGCCGGGGTCGGCCTGCTCAGCGTCAAGGCCGCCGGGCACCTGCGCACCGAGGAGGCCAGGCAACGGCTGCGGCTCGGAGGTTACCTGACCGGGGCGCTGCTGGTGGCCCACCAGGCCGGGACGGCGCCCCATGCGACGGAGCCCGGCCGCGTGGCCTGGCTGCTGCTGTACGCGCTGGCGGCCGTCATGGCGGTCATGAGCCACCGCGTACCGAGACAGAGCAAGCCGGTCCTGCTGATCGCCACCGGCGTCGACCCGCGCGCCCTGCGCGCCCGCCTGGACAGGGAGACCGACACCGTCGCCGTCTACAGGACCGAGCGCGCCACCGACGAGCTCCGCGACCTGGAGGCCAGGTACGGACTCGTCCTCGTCGTCGGCCGCGAGCACGACCCCAGGGTCAAGGAGCGCCTGAGCGCCTCCGGGCTGAGCCGCGAGATCCCCGACATCGCCGAGCGCGAGGTGGTGGTGGCCGGTCCGCGCCCGTTCAAGCGGTACGTCGGCGGCGCCCTGTCACGTCTCGCCGTGCCCAGATCACAGATCCGTTTCGAAAATGGGCACAAGGTTTAGGCCGACGTTACGCGTTGTCTGAGACGGTAGGTGACGGACAAGGAGGCAAGGTGACGACTTTCCCCGGAACCGCCCGTGTCGAAATGGTCATGGGCATGCCCGTCAGCGTGGACATCCGCACGGCGCTCCCCGCACGTGAGCTGACCCCTCTGCTGGATGACGCTTTCGCCTGGCTCAGGTGGGTGGATGACACCTTCAGCCCGGTCAAGGAAGACAGCCAGATCGGCCGGCTCAACCGCGGCCAGACCATCAAGCAGATCCCGGAACTCATCGAGGTCCTGCACCGCTGCGACGAGCTCGGCCGGCACACGGACGGCTGGTTCGAGCCCCGCATCAACGGCGTGACCGACCCGTCCGGCTACATCAAGGGCTGGGCGCTCGAACGCCTGTCGCGCGCCCTGGTCAACGCGGGCGCCGGCGACCACCGCCTCAACGCGGGCGGCGACATCCGCGTACGCGGCTCGGCCGCACCGGGCAGGCGCTGGCGCATCGGCGTCCGCGACCCGCACACGGGCCTGGTCCGCAAGGTCGTCCACGCCCACGACCTGGGCCTCGCCACCTCGGGCGGGGCGCCCATCGTCAACCCGCGCACCGGCAAGGTGCAGCGCGGGCTCGGCTCGGTCACGGTGATCGGGCCCGACCTCGGCACGGCGGACGCCTACGCCACCGCCATCTACGCCATGGGGCCCGTCCTGGCCAGGGGTTTCGCAACCCGGCTCGCGGAATCGGGGCCGTACGAGACGATGCTCGTCCTGAAGGACGGGCAGGAGGTCAGCACGCCGGGCTTCGCCGAGTACAGCGGCCGCCACGCCCAGCTCGCGGGCTAGAACAGGGCGCGGGCGGGGGCCGGGCGAGGGCTAGGCGTCGGGGTGCTTGCGCAGGTAGTCGAGGTAGATCGGGCGCAGCGCCTCCCCCAGCTCACCCTCGCCCGACGCGATGGCGTCACTGAGCAGCGCCGAGACCCTGCTGAGGTTGTTGGCGCTCTCGTCATGATGACCGGTGGCGGCCTCAGCGGCAGGGATCACCTTCAACAGTTCCCACAGAAACCCCAGGTCCCCATGGCGTACGGCATAACGCACCGCCCGATCGTGCAACTCGTTGGCCGGCAGCGACTCGAGCCCGTCCGCGTTCATCTCGTACCTCCCCTGCACGCACCTTCCCGAGCAGGACGGGCCATAACCGGCGACTACCGGCGGTGACCGCCGCGCATCGTTGTGCTCGCGCCTCTATCGCGGCACCGTTCCCAAGTGGGAGGATCAAGCAGCGTGAGATTCATCATCAGAACCCTTGCGGCAGCGGTGGCCCTGTGGGTCGCCATCCAGCTCGTCCCGGGCATCGGTGTCGACCTCGAGACGAACACGGCGCAATACTGGGGCGTCCTGGTGATCGTGGCCCTGATCTTCGGCATCATCAACGCGATCGTCAAGCCCATCGTCAAGACGCTGGGGTGCGCACTCATCGTGCTGACGCTCGGCCTCTTCCTGCTCGTGATCAACGCCGCCATGCTGCTGCTGACGGGGTTCATCGCCGAGCAGGTCGACATCCCCTTCCACGTCGACAACTTCTATCCGGCCGCGTTCTGGGGCGCGATCATCATCAGCGTGGTGAGCTGGCTGCTCGGCTTGTTCATCCCCGACAACGACTGAATCCCTATGGAGCTCGACGGCGCCGGCCTCACCTGTGCGCAGGTGCACGAGGCGGCGTACGACGAGGCCCGGGTCACGATCTCCTCCATCGATCGGGCCCGGGCCGCGTGGGCCACCGCCCAGGGGCTCCGGGGCCCCGTCTACGGGCGGAGCACCGGTGTCGGCGCCAACAAGGCCGTCCCCGTGGAAGCTCCCGGGCTCGACCTGCTGCGCAGCCACGCGTGCGGCGCCGGCCCGCCGATCGAGCGCGCCCGCGCCAGGGCGATGCTCGTCGTCCGGCTCAACCAGTTCGTCGCGGGCGGCTCCGGCGTCGACCCGGCCGTGCTCCCCGTGCTCGCGGACGCCGTCAACGCCGGTTTCACCCCGCCCATCAGGACGTACGGCGCCATCGGCACCGGCGACCTGACAGCCCTGGCCACCACCGCCCTCTGCCTGCTGGGCGAACTCCCCTGGCGCCACGACAGCGCCTCGCCGCCCGCGGAGCCCCGCTTCCCGCTGGCGTCGAGCGACGCGCTGCCGTTCATCAGCTCGGGGGCCGCCACGCTCGCCGACGCCGCCATCGCCTGCCACCGCCTGCGCCGGCTCCTCGAGGCGGCCGTCGACGTCGCCGCGCTGTCGTTCACCGCCGTCGACGCCTCGGCGGAGCCGCTGGCCGCCCCCGTGCAGGAGGCCCGCCCTCATCCGGGGCAGGCCGTCGTCGCCGCCCGCCTGCGCGCCCTGCTCAGCCAGGGGCTCGCCACCCGCATCCAGGACCCGTACGGCTTCCGGGCCTTCGCCCAGGTGCACGGCGCGACCATGGACGCGCTCGGCCGGACCGTCGCCACCATCGAGATCGACCTCAACTCGGCCACCGAAAACCCGCTCATCGCCGGCACACTGGCCTGGCACAACGGCAACTCCCACGGGGCGCCGGTGGCCCTGGCGCTCGACGCGCTGCGGGCGGCGATCGTACAGACCGCCCAGCTCAGCACCGCCCGCCTGGCCGCGCTCATGGACCCCGCCTACACCGGCCGCCTGCCCTTCCTCGCCCAGCGATCCGGGGCCTCGGGAGCCCTCATCCTCGAGTACGTGGCCCAGGACGCCATGGCCGTGCTGCGCCACCTCGCGGTGCCGGTGACGACGGGCACGGCGGTGATCTCGCTCGGCACGGAGGAGCACGCGAGCTTCGCCACCCAGGCCGCTCGCCTGACGCTGCGCTGCCTGGAGCCGCTGTCGCTCGTGCTGGCCTGCGAGCGCACCGCGGCCCTCAGGGCCCGCCAGGCCCCACCCCCTGACCGGCCGCTCACGGAGGACCTGGAGGAGTCACGCCGCGCCCTGACGGCCCCAGCGGACGGCAGCGCCGGGCCGGCGGGGACGACCGGTTAGCCGGCCCTCACCCCTCCGAACCGTGTCGCTCCGCACCTGACAGTTGGGGCAGGCCGGGGGCTCGGGCGACCGAGCCGCGTTCGCGCAGCGTGGGGGCCTGCACGACGTGGCGCCGCCGGGTGCCGCCGTCGGCCGCCGCCGACATGAGCCGGACCGCGGCCCTGATGATGCCGTCGATGCCCCAGTCGACCGTCGTCAGCCCCGGCGTGAGGAGGCCCGACATGGGATGGTTGTCGTAGCCCATGACCGACACGTCGCCCGGGATCGACAGGCCGAGCTCCTGGGCGGCCGCGTAGACCCCGTAGGCGATCGAGTCGGCGAAGCAGAAGACGGCGGTCGGGACCTTCTCCGACAGCACGTCGTGGGCCACCGCCGTCGCGTCGGCCAGACCGTGCGGCGAGGTGGCGACCTGGATGTCCAGGCCCAGCCGCTCGGCCTCGGCCATCACGAACACGTCGGCGGGACGGTCGGGCGTGCTGGCCCGGGTGGGGGTGAGCACGGCGATGCGGTGGTGGCCGAGGGCGCGCAGGTGCTCAAGGGCCAGGGTCACGCCGCGCCGGTTGTCGAAGACGACCTCTCCGGCCGTGCCCGCGATCGAGTCGCCGACCGCGATCACCGGCAGCGACTCGCACAACTCCGGCCAGAACGCCGCCGCCGGGTCGATCGGCTGCACGATCATTCCATCGACCCGCTGGTCACGGAGTTGCTGGGCCAGCACCCGCTCTCTGACGGGATCGCCGAAGGCGTCGAGGATCAGCGCGTAACGGTCTTTCTCGCGCAGCCCCCTGCTGATGCCGACCGCCAGGGACTGCTGCCACAGGTCCTCCAGCGAGCCGCACAGCAGCCCGATCATGCCGGTGCGTCCGCTGGCCAGCGCCCTGGCGATGGGATCGGCCTCGTAACCGAGCTCGGCCGCGGCGGCACGCACACGCTCCTTCGTCTCCTCCGACACCTGCAGGCCGCGCAGCGCGTAGGAGACGGCCGCGGGGGACAGGCCCGTCGCCTGCGCCACCTCGCGGATCGTCGCTCTCTTCCGAGGCATTAGGCCAGCCTATTGGGTGTCACCGACAGACGGTGATTTCCCGGCACGGGCATGTTGGCTCCGCCGTGTCGAAGGTGCGGACGTACTTTTCAGCATCCATCCTGACGCGCCGCCTGTCGAGGTCCCGCGACCTTCGGGTGCTGTTGACAAGTGAGGGGTGAAGCGGTTCACTGAACCGTATCAGTGAACCGTTTCACGTCCTCGGTGCACCTGCGTAATGGCTTTGCATGTATTGTGAGTAGGAAATAGGGGAAGGAGTGACCCGTGAGCATCGACGTGCACCAGCACCTGTGGACCGGCGCGTTCGTCGACGCCCTGCGCGCCCGCACCTCCCCGCCCCGGCTCGACGGCTGGACGCTCCTCCTCGACGGCGAGCCCCCGTATGCCGTCGATCCCGCCGACCACGAGCACCGCGACACCACCGGCCTCGACCTGGCCCTCGTGTCGTTGTCGAGCCCGCTCGGAGTCGAGTTCCTGCCGCCCGAGGAGTCCTGGCCGCTCATCGACGCCCACCACGACGGCGCCCTGGCGCTCGGCGAGCCCTTCGGCGCGTGGGCGGCCACCTGCCACAGCGACGTCGACCCCGACCGCCTGGCCAAGGACCTCGCCCGGGGCTTCGCCGGGTTGCAGATCCCCGCGACGGCCGAGCCCGACGACCGGCTGCTGGAGGTGCTGACCGATCTCGACCTGCCGCTGTTCGTGCACCCGGGCCCTACCGCCCTCACCGAGGGCGCACCGCAGTGGTGGCCCGCGCTGGTGCCGTACGTGCAGCAGATGCACGCCGCCTGGCACCACTTCCACGCCGTCGTCAGGCCCCGCCACCCGAGGCTGCGCGTCTGCTTCGCCCTCCTGGCCGGGCTGGGGCCGCTGCACTCCGAGCGCCTCATCGCCAGGGGCGGCGGCGGGCGCGGCCTGGTCGACCCCGGCTTCTTCGTGGAGACCTCCTCCTACGGCCCGCGCGCGATCGACGCGATCGTCCGCGAGCTCGGCATCGACGTCGTCGTCAACGGCTCCGACGCGCCCTATGCCACCGCACCCGACCCCGGACTCGGCGCCGCCGCCGCGCACGCCATCCGGGTCGTCAACCCCCGTCGCCTACTCAGCAGAAAGGAGACTCGTACGTGAGCACCGAACAGACCCAGGACGGGGGCACCTGTGCCCGGCTCCCGGAGCGCACTCTCGACCGGCGTGAGCTCCGGGACCTGGTGAACGACCTGGCCGCCCGCCCGGAGGAGTGGCGCGGCCACGTCGACTTCCCCGCCGGCGGCGACAGGCACTACGCCTCGCTCTACCGCGACGCGTACGTGGACGTCTGGCTGCTGTGCTGGCGCCCCGAGGACGACACGGGCTGGCACGACCACGACATCTCCTCGGGGGCGGTCCACGTGGTGCAGGGCGCGCTGCTGGAGTGCAACCCGCGCATCGGCGGCGAGCACCTGGAGACCGTGGTGACGGAGGGGCAGTCGTTCTCGTTCGGGCCCGACCACATCCACCGGCTCACCGGCGCGGTAGACGCCAGCGTGTCCATCCACGCCTACTCGCCGCCGCTGTGGCGGCTCGGCCAGTACTCCATCGAGTCGAGCGGCGTCATGCGCCGCGTCTCGGTGAGCTACGCCGACGAGCTCAGGCCGTTGGACGAGCCGGTCGGCCCTCTGGCCGGTTCTGTGGCCGGTTCTGTGGCCTGAGCACGCAGCAACTCCCGCACGGCTCCACGTCGGGCAGGGTGATCCACAGGCAGCAGGTCTTGCGGAAATAGCCGTCGTCGGCGGGCTCGATCAGCCCGTCGACCGGCGGGCCGATCTCCTTCAGCAACCGCATGTAGTCGCCTTCGGCGATCGAGGTCAGCGGATGGACGACGGCCTCGGCGGTGGAGCCCCACAACGTTCGCTCGCCCACCTTGGCCAGGGAGCCGAGTGCCCTGACCAGCGGGGCCTGCGACTCGGCCAGCGCCTCACCGATCTCGCCCGCGCCCGAGCCCCAGCTCACGCGCGTGGCCGCGAGGGTCACCCCGGCGGCGGACACCTTGAAGAAGGTGTCGGGCAGCCGCATGAGCGGCACCTTCCCGTCCAGCGCCCACCCGAGCACCATCGGCAGGGTGTGCCAGTAGCCGTAGGTCTTCCAGAACAGCGCCGCGCCGACGTGCCGCGGAGCGTTCCAGCGCGCCGCCGTCTCGTCGGCCAGCTCCGCGAGCAAGGTGTACGGTTCCCGCACCAGCTCGGCGGCCGGGGTCCAGCTCTCGTCCGGCTCGATGACGAGACCGGGCTCCACTCCGAGGATCCCGCCACGCGCGTCGGCCACCCGCTGGAGCACCTCGGTCAGCACCGTGAACCCCCGCACATCTCAGGTAAGGCTTACCTGCCCAACGTAGCAGGGCGCCCGGCGTGCCATCCCGTCACGGTCTGGACGGCGATCACAACGAGACCCGCCGTCAACGGCGCCGACCATCCGCCCGAGACCTCTCTGAGCAGCCCGAACAGCACCGGCCCCAGCGCCGCGACACCGTAGCCGACCGACTGGGCCACCGCCGACAGCGCGGTCACCGTGGCCGAGTTCGCCGGCCGCAACGCGATGATCAGCAGCGACAGCGCGAACGTGGCCCCCTGGCCGACGCCGAGCACGATCATCCACACCCACGGCAGCGTGGTCGGAGCCAGCAGCATCCCCAGGTAGCCGAGCGCCGTCAGCACGCAGGCGCCCACCACGTACGGCACCTGCGAGGGCTGCCGCCCGGCCAGCAAGGGAACCGCGAGCGAGGTGCCCACCTGGACCAGGTTCGTCAGGCTGAGCAGGTAGCCGGCCTGCTCGGCGGGCAGGCCGGCCTCGATGAAGATGGTCGGCAGCCAGGCCAGCATGACGTAGAAGGTGAGCGACTGCAGCCCCATCAGCCCGGTGACGTACCAGGTCACGGGGCTGCGCAGCACCGCGCCGATCGGACGGGGACCGTTCTGCCCCCCGGGTCGCCCGCGCCGCGCCTGCGGGAGCCAGAGCAGGGCCCCGAGCAGCGCGGGCACCGCCAGCAGGACCGAGACGCCGCGCCAGCCGTACCCGGTGAGGTGTTCGAGCGGGATCACCAGCGCCGAGGAGGTGGCCGCGCCGGCGACGACGGCGGAGACGTAGATGCCGGTCATGAGGTTGATCCGGGAGGGAAAGTGCTGTTTGACGACGCCGGGCATGGCGACGTTCATGACGGCGATCGCGGTGGCCGCGAGGGCCGAGCCGAGGTAGAGCACCAATGCGCCGTCGAGACCGCGCAGCGAGACTCCGGCCGCGATCACGAGCAGGCCGGCGAGGAGCGTGCGGTCGAGTCCGACGCGCCGGGCGAGCAGCGGCGCCACCGCCCCGAAGACGCCCAGGCAGACCATCATGACCGTGGTGATCGCGCCGCCGCCCGCCGGCGAGAGACCGACATCGTCCATGATCTCGTCGAGGAGGGGTGAGATGCCCGCGATGGCCGGCCGGAGGTTGAGAGCGGCCAGCACGAATCCCGCGACGAGCGCCACAGAACGCAACGACATAGGGGACCACTCTGGCATAACCGGTTGACAACGTTGTCGGACCCCTCGTCGGTAAGACATGATCCTGGCGTGAGACCGACGATGAAGGACGTCGCCTCGGCGGCGGGCGTGGCGCTCAAGACCGTCTCGCGCGTCGTGAACGGCGAGCCCGGCGTGCACCCGGCAACGGCCGAGCGGGTGCGGGCGGCCATCCACCGGCTGGGTTACAGCCGCAACGAGAGCGCGAGGATGCTGCGCAGGGGCAGGACCGCGACGATCGGGCTCGTCATCGAGGACGTCGCGGACCCGTTCTACTCCGGCCTGAGCAGGGCCGTCGAAGAGGTCGTCATCGACCACGGCTGCCTGCTGCTGAGCGGGTCGTCGGGCGAGCAGCCCGGCAGGGAGCGGGAGCTGGTCGAGACGTTCTGCGCGCGCCGGGTCGACGGGCTGATCGTGGTGCCCGCCGGCGAGGACCACACCTACCTGCGCAGCGAGCTGGAGGCCGGGACGCCCGTGGTGTTCGCCGACCGGCCGCCGGGGGCGGGACTCGACGTCGACACCGTACTGGCCGACAACGTGAGCGGCGCCGGTCAGGCGGTACGCCACCTCCTCGGCCACGGCCACAGCCGGATCGCCTTCCTCGGCGACGACCCGGCCATCTTCACGGCGGCCCAGCGCCTCCAGGGTTACCGCGCCGCCCTCGGCGGTCTCTACGACGAGCGCCTGGTGTCGATGCGGCCCCCGTCGCTGGAGGCGGTGCGCGCCGACCTGGCCGGCATGCTGGCCCTCGACGAGCCGCCGACGGCGGTGTTCGCCGGCAACGGCCGCTACACCGTGACCGTGCTGAGGGCCCTCGCGGGGCGGCGGCTGGCGCTGGTCGGGTTCGACGACTTCGAGCTGGCCGACCTGCTGCAGCCCGGGGTGACGGTGGTGGCGCAGGACCCGTCGTGGATGGGCCGGGTGGCGGCCGAGCTGCTGTTCCGCCGCCTACGCGGTGACGTGGGCCCATCGGAGCACATCGAGCTTCCCGTCCGCCTCATCCCCCGCGGCTCGGGCGAGATCGCCGCCCACCCCTGACCACCGGCGGGTTGCGGCGACCGCGGGCCCGCGCTCATCGACCGCCCCGGCCGCTTCCCGGATCGCGAGGACGGGCCGGCTGATCGTGGATGAGTTCGGCTCTGGGCGCGAGCAGCCTGCACAACGAATGGATCGGCTCGGCGGTTCGTGACACCGCGACATGACGGCGCGGACTCGCGCTGGACCTCGGAACCTCCGCAACGGGACCAGCGTTTCCCGGAGCGATGCCGCCGCTGACGTATAGTCGTTGCGCATCAGTTCTGCAAAAGTGTTCACAGACCTCATCCAGGAGCACGCGCATGAATGCCGCCGACGTCGCACCCGAGGCGCAGACCCGATTCCCCCATGAGCTGATGTACGCGGCGGCGCAGCAGTACTACATGGAGGACGCCACCCAGGGCGACATCGCGAAACGGCTGGGCGTCAGCCGGGCGACCGTCAGCCGATTGCTCACCGAGGCCCGCAGGCAGGGCATCGTCGAGATCAAGGTGCACCGCCCGGCCTCGATGGAGGACGGCCCGCTGGCCGCCGAGGTGGCGCGGGCGCTCGACCTGGAGCGGGTCTTCATCGTGCCCAAGGCCAGCGGTCCCGCGCTGGGCCCGTGGCTGGCCCCCGGCGTGACCCGTGCGCTGGCGGGGGTGGGGCTGGAGTCGGGCGACGTCGTGCTCGTCTCGTCGGGCACCACGGTGTACGAGTGTGCCCGCGAAGGGCTCGGGCACTATCCGGGCGTCACGATCGCGCCGGCCGTGGGCGGCCAGGAGGAGCCGCAGCCCTGGTTCCAGACCAACGAGACCACCCGCATCCTGGCCGAACGGGTCGGCGGCGTGCCCGCCTACCTC
>NZ_SMJZ01000198.1 GCF_004348345.1 Nonomuraea longispora | reverse complement strand
GGCGAGGCCGCGTCCTCCGGCGCGGAGCCGCAGCCGGCGAGCAGTACGGCCGCCGCGGTCACCAGCGCCGTCCTTCCGGTCCGTGCCCCTGGCATCTCTGCTCCCTTGCTCACTCGGACGTCGGGTGCCAGTGTCCCCCGGCGGCGCCGGGACCCCTCCCGCCGGATACGCGATAGAAAGATTGTGCCCCCGTTGATCGGATGAAAGGGAAGACCGTGCACAGGAAGGCCATTTCCGCCTTTACCCTCGCGTGCGCCATGGTCGTGACGCCCGCCGTGGCCGCCGCCCCCGCCGCCGCCTCGGCCAAGCCCAGCTATCGCAGCTGCTACGACGGGAAGTGCAAGTTCACCTTCTCGAAGGCCGTGAGCTTCCGCATCTCCAAGAAGCGTTACGGCTTCTCCAGGGTGTACGTCTCCAAGGAGCACGTCGGCGGCATCTTCGACCAGGACATGGTCGTGGTACGGGGTCCCGGCTCGACGGCCTCCCTGGGCGAAAACGCCCGGGGCAACATGCGCATCAACGGCAAGAACGCCCTCTCGTTCCGCGTGCTGGCCATCACCGGCAAGGGCGCCACCATCCGCTTCACCGGATGACGTCCTGACGACCCGGCAGCCGCGTCATGGCCGGCGGTGCGGCTGCCGGGGGTCGGGGGATGTCATACCGTTTCCCTGGTCAGGTCCTCGCACAGGGCCCAGACCGTGTCCTGGTTGCGCCGGTCGAGAACGCTGGCCGGCCAGGGGGCGGGTCGGCAGTTCATAGTGAAGTACGTCCCCGTCACGCCTTCCACGTCACCGCTGGAGGCGAGGTACACGCTGGAGCGGGACGGCTTGCTCAGGTCGCCGAAGAGCCGCGGGGTCAGGGCCCGTAGCAGCGGCACGATCGGACGGTACACGTAGGGAAAGCCGGCCACCGTCATCGCCTGGTTCATCGGCGTGTGGCCGTGGCCGGGGTAGGCGACGTTGACCGTGACGCCGCTGCCGGTCACCTGCTCGGCGAAGCGCAGGCTCATCGCCATCAGCATCGTCTTGGTGTGGTTGTACTGGCTGAACGTCCACCCCAGGTAACGCCGCTCCGCCTGTAGGTTGTCCAGCTCGATCCGGCCACCGGGGATGCCTCCCGTGATGTTGACGACCCGGCCGCCGAGCAGGGGCAGCAGGAGTCGGGTGAGCGTGAACGGCGTGAGCACATGGGCGGCGAAGGTGCTCTCCACACCGTCCTCTGTGAGGGTGCGGCGCGGCGGGTGCGTACCGACGTTGTTGATCAGTACGTCGAGCCGGTCGCACCGTTCGGCGACCTGGGCGGCGAGCCTGGCGAGGTCGCGTTGCCGGGTCACGTCGGCGGCGATGGCCTCGACCCGGCCGTTACCCGCGCCGAGCTCGTCCGCTGCCCGCTGCGCGCGTACGGGATCGCGACCGACGAGGATCACCCGGGCGCCGCGGGCGGCCAGCCCGCGCGCGGTCTCCTTGCCTATGCCACCGGTGCCGCCGGTGACGAGGACAGTCTTGCCGTCCATGAGATCCACCACCCTTCAGAGCAATGAACCAAATATGACACCGAGTGTCACATATGGCAATCGGTGTAGGATGGCGGACGTGGAAGGTCTGCGGGATCGCACCAGACGCGCCGTACGCGCCGAACTGGCCGGACGGGCGCTCGATCTGTTCGCCGAGCGTGGCTTCGACGAGACGACCGTCGGCGACATCGCCAGGGCCGCCGGCATGTCGAAACGCAGCTTCTTCCGCTATTTCCCCACCAAGGAAGACGTCGTGTTCGGCGAGATCGAGGTGATGGGCGAGCAGGTCGCGCACGAGATCGCCACCCGCCCACCGCAGGAACAGCCGTGGGAGTGCCTGCACACGGTGCTTCGCGGCTGGGAGGCGCGCATCAACGCCCAGGTCGACGCGATGCGGCTCATCGAGTCCACGCCCGCGCTGCGCACCAGGCTCCTGCAGAAGCGCGACGAGGCCCGCACCCGCATCGTCATCGCCCTGGCCGACCGCGGGATGCCGCCGCTGGAGGCGGATCTGGCGGCGGCAGCGGCGGGCGCGGCCCTCGACGCGGTGGCCCGCGAATGGCTGCGCACCGGCGGCACCGTCGACCGCCTCACCCTGGTCGACACAGCCTTCACCATGCTCCGCCCGGCATTCCTCACCTGAACCTCAAGACCGAACATGCGCGCGGCGAGTCTCAGGTGGAGCGGATCAACGGCGACGTCGTCGAGTTCCTTCGTCGGCTCCTGCCGACCGAGGCGGCGCTGGCGGGCTGACGGGCTGCGCTGTCATTCAAACTCCGTGCGTTACGGCAAAGCGCGCTGGATTGATCTTCCACGGCCGGCACGTCTTCCCTCCTGTGCCTGACGCCGAAACCGTCGATTGGGAGGTGCCGTCCGACGACGCTCGGCAAGGCCGAGGAGTTGTGGGAGAAACTCATGAACGGCCGGGCCGGTCAAGGACATCTCTCGAGGGGCGGGTCCGGCGTCATACCGGCGCTATACCGGGGACTTCTATGCTGACCGCGTTCGTCCACGGATCTTGCTGAAGGGAACCCGGTGTCCCGTTCTGTGCTTGTCATGGTCGTCGCGTTGATGGTGTCGATGCTCCCCGGTGTGACCCACGCGCAGGCCCCCGGCGCATTGGGGACCGCAGGGAACCTCATACGGGAAACGGAGCCGCGGGCCGACGGGATCAGGCACGTCGACACCGAGCTGATGATCGCGGGGTTGAAGGCCATCAAGGCCAACACCTACGTCTTTCCGATGGCCGGCGACAACGTGCACTGGGAGGACCTGCGTAACGAGTTCCTCCCGGCCGCGGCCGCCGCCGGGATCAACGTCTGGGTGCTGGTGTACTCGCCGAGCCAGGCGGGCTGTTGCGTCTCCCGGCCGTACAAGCACGACTACGTGGCATGGGCGCGCGAGATCGCCACGCTCTCCAGGACCCACCCGAACCTGATCGGCTGGACCGTGGACGACTACGCCTACGACCTCAAGACGTTCACGCCCGGGTACGTCAAGCAGATGCGCACGGTCGCCAGGGCGATCAACCCGTCGTTGACGTTCGTCCCCACGGTCTACTACAGCCAGTTCACCGACGCGTTCATCGCCGAGCAGATCCCGTTGCTGGAGGGAGTGATCTTCCCCTTCAGGGACGAGCCGCACCGGGACACGTCCTGGACATGGAACCTGTCGTACCAGGTCAAGCACCTCGCGCAGCGCCTTCCCGGCACGGACGTCTACCTGATGCCGTACGCCCACCCGCTGAGCCACGCGGCCCAGAAACCGACGGTCGCCTACGTCGAGGCCGTCACCAAGAAGGGCCTTGAGCACGTCCGCACGGGGGAACTGTCCGGGGTCCTGCAGTACAAGCTCCCCTTCGTGTCCCGCGACACCGGGTGGACCCGGCCCGCGAGCGACAACCTCGCCCGCACCGGCAACGGACGGCTGAGCTTCGTCGTTCAGACGAAGACCGTCACCAAGGCGGGGATGTGGTGCGGTGCAAGCCGTCAGGCGCAGCTCACGCCCGGTGCCGGCACGTACGGCGTGAGCTTCTGGCACGGGGACGACCGGGGCCCTGACAGCCCGGCCGGCTACCACGTGAAGCAGCTCCTTCTCAACGGCAAGGTGGTCTGGCAACAGGACGTCGCCGCCAACGACCACGCGTGGCAGAGGGCCACGGTCGACCTGACGGCCGAACTGGCCGGGGCGAACAGCGTGAAGCTGGAGTGGCGGCTGTACGAGCGCAAGGGTGTGACCAGCTACTTCACCGACGTCAGCGTTGACGACATCGTGGTCACGGGCCTGCAGTTGAGCGACCCGGGCGTGGAGAACGCCGTCACCTGGACCGCCGGCCTGGCCCGGCAAGGGGGCCCGGTCTACTGCTCCGCCCAGGTCTACCACCAGAACTACGGTGCCGATCTCGGCGCGCGGATCGCCACGATGTACGCCGCCGGATAGTCACGGACGCACCGAGCCGGGCTGAGCGGGCGGCACCCGTGCCCGGAGAGCCGGACCGTCGGTTCATGGTGCGGGGCTGACCGGTTCGAGCACGAGGACCGGGATCTGGCGGTCGGTCTTGCGCTGGTAGTCGGCATAGTCCGGGAACGCGTCCACCGCCCGTCGCCACCAGAGCTGTTTCTCGCTGCCGAACACTTCGCGCGCCTTGAACTGCCGGGTCACCGCGCCGTCCTGAAGCTCGATGACGGGGTCGGCGAGCACGCTGGCGTACCAGTGTGGGTTGGTCGCCATGCCCGCCTTGGAGGCGACGGCGGCGTAGTGTCCCTTGTGCTCGACACGCATGACGAGTGTCTTGCGTACTTTGCCGGTCTTGGCGCCTCGATACGTCAGGAGCACGGTGGGGCGGTCCTTCATGGTGACGCCGTCGGTCGTGCCTGTGCGCATGATCTGCTCGACGTGCTCGCGTACGAAGTCCAGCGCGCTCGGTTCGTAGTCGCCACTCACTGTCATGATGTGCTCCTCCGAGTTAGTTATGCGGATAACATTATGTGCATAACTAACTCGGGTGCAACGCCGCGCCGGGCGGCCGGGTCATGCGGGCGGGTGCTGCGAGTGCTGGTGGGGGCGTCTGGTGTCGAGGTTGTCGGCGATGGTCATGAGGATGCCGGGGAGCGCGGCCACGGTCTCGGCGGGCAGGCCGGTCACGGTCTCCTCCGCCAGGGTGGACCACAGCTGCTTGATCCGGCCGGCGAGGGCCGTGCCGCTGTCGGTGAGTTCGACGACGCTGGCCCGCCTGTCCGATGGCGCGGGCTTGCGGCGGATGTGGCCGGCGGCTTCGAGCTTGCGTGCCATGAGCGTGACGCTGGGCGGCTCGCAGCCGAGTGCCTCGCTGAGCTTGGCCTGGATCATCGGCCCGGTGCGGGCGAGCTCCAGCAGGAGCACCTCCTGTCCGGGATGCAGGTCGAGTGGGGCCAGTAGCGCCGCGGCCCTGGCTCGGTGGCGCAGGGTCAGGTGGCGGATGGCCTGGTTGAGGGCGTCGGCTCGCTCGAAGTCCACGGGGCTCTCCTTGACAGAATCATTATGCGCATAACATTATGCGTATAACTAACTCTATGTGACAGCGAGCGCCGCCGTGGCTGTGCGAGCCGCGCGCACCTGCGGCCTCGTGGCGTCGCACAGTGGGAAAGGCAGTCATGACCAGCGCATTCGACCCGATCACCGTCGGGGGCACGCACCTCGCCAACCGTGTTGTCATGGCACCGATGACCCGCAGTCGCGCCCGCGACGGGCTGGTGTCGGAGCTGACGGCACAGTACTACGCCCAGCGTGCCTCCGCCGGGCTGATCATCACGGAGGGCATCCAACCGTCGGTGACAGGCCAGGGATACCCGTCCACGCCCGGTCTGCACTCCGCCGAGCAGGTCGCCGCCTGGCGCAAGGTCGTCGACGCGGTACATGCCGAGGGTGGGAAGATCTTCGCCCAGCTCCTGCACACCGGCCGGATCGGTCACCCCGTCCTGCTGCCAGACGGCCTGGTCCCCAAAGCGCCGTCGCCGGTCGCCGCGCGGGGACACTTGTACACCCCGTACGGCATGAAGGACTTCGTCACGCCAAGCGAACTGACCGGATCGGAGATCGAGCAGACCATCGCCGACCATGCGAACGCCGCCCGCAACGCGATCGAGGCGGGATTCGACGGGGTGGAGTTGCACGGCGCCAACGGCTACCTGATCCAGCAGTTTCTCGCTCCCAACACCAACCGGCGCACCGACGGCTGGGGCGGGTCGGTCTCGGGGCGCATCCGGTTCGCCGCGGAGGTCGTCGAGGCGGTCACAGCCGCGATCGGCGGTGATCGTACCGGCCTGCGCCTGTCACCCGGCACGACGAGCAACGACATCCACGAACCCGACCCACGTCCCGTCTACGAGGCGCTCGTCCAGCGGGCAGCCACAACGAGCCTGGCTTATCTGCACATCATGGAGGCCACGGACCGGGAGCTGACGCGCACCTTGCGACGGCGTTTCCCCGGCGCCCTCATCCTCAACCCGTACACCGGCACCCGTCCGACCGGACCTCCGGACCTCGCACTGATCCACGACGGGACCGCTGACCTGGTCGCGTTCGGACGGCTCTTCCTCGCCAACCCCGACCTGCCCCGCCGCCTCGCGACCGGCGCCGCCTTCAACACCCCGGACCCGGCCACCTTCTACGGCGGCGACGCCGCAGGCTACACCGACTACCCGGCCCTTCCCGCGTGACCCGGGCTCCGTCGTCCACGCTCACGTGAGCCGGAGACGAGGGCGGGCCAGACCCTGAGACCTCAACGTGCGCGGTCCTGCGGGCCGGGCAGGAGGAGGAAGACGGTGTTCTCGTCCTCCGGCGCCTGCACCGCGAGCCCGGTGGAGCGCAGGAGCTCCGCGATCAGATCGCGGTCACCGGCCCACTGCAGCGTGAGCTGGTCGACCAGGTCGCCCCGGGGGTCGAAGCAGGACGTGTGCGCCTGGGTGGTCCAGAACACGGCCCTGGCCAACGCCCCGGCCTCGTGGACGTGCTGCCAGGCTCCGGAGACGGTCGGCCAGAGGTCCGGTTCGGCGAAGTAGCCGTGCTCGGCGAGCCGGTCGAAGGCGCGTACGATGCGGCACAGATCAGAGGAGACCTCGTCGCCCGCCAGGCAGGTGACGAACCCCTCCTGCGGGCTGTTCAGCCCGTGCACCACGGCGAAGAGCTCCTCCATCGCCTCGTCCGCCTTCCTGCCCAGCTCGTCGGCGTCCAGGTCCAGCAGCGCGTCGAGGTCGTCGTCCTGCTCCGCCTGGCCGGGAACGGAGAGTACGAGAGCCTCCCGCGCGAACACCGACTGAATCCGCGACGTCAGCCCGCCGCGCCAGGAGATCGCGACGTCCTTGACGAGCGCGCCGCCGGGGGCGAAATGCTCGGCCAGGTCGGCGGGCAGGCTCAGCAGGCCGCTCGTCCCGGTGTCGGCCGCGAACCGCCCCGCGTCGACGATCTGCCAGCCCTCGTCCTTCAACCGGCCGAGGGCCTGGTCGAAACGCTCGCGAGGCGCGGAGCCCGGCCTTGGGAACGTGTCGTGCGTGACCACGATGCAGCACCTCGTCATTGCGGAAGGCCCGTGGCGCCGGGCGTCGAGCCAAGATCAAGTACGCACCAGCGTAGTGGCAGCGGTGGTACGTCCGATCAGTCCGTGCAGAGCTGGGCGCGCAGGGTGTCGTGGGCCCAGCGCTCGAACCGTTCGGGTGTCCAGCCGCGGTCGCGGACGAACACCAGGTAGAGGTCGGGGCTGAGCACGCCGTACAGCAGGTCGGCGGCGTCGGGGACGCCCGGACGCGCTCCCGGCTTGGCCATCAGGCTGTCCGCGGCGGTCCGTGTCACCGTGTAGCGCGGATCCCGTTCGTCGGGCCACATGTCGGCGATCTCCGGGTCGGTGGCCACGGCGATCTCCAGCACCTTGGTGATCGGAGCCACCCGTTCCAGCACGGCCCGGGTGCCCGCGACGTGCAACCGCAGGTGGTCCTGAGCGGTGGCGGCGTCCAGCGACTCGCGGAACCACGGCCGGTCGAGGGTCGCCACGGGACGGTCGTCGCCCGCGATCGTGACGTCGACGAGCTCCTTGAGCAGGCGGCGTTTGTTGCCGAACACGAAGTAGACGGTCTGCACCGCCACGCCCGCCCTGTCGGCGATCTGCTGCAGCATGGTCGCGCCGTAGCCCTGCGCCACGAACAGCTCCCCGGCGGCCGCGAGGATCCGGCGCCGGGTCTCGGCGGACTTCTGCGCCTTCTTGTTCGGCTTCCTGCCCTCGTTCACGGGAAGCAAGGCTAGCCGAACTCTAGAAGCAGACTACGACTTGACGGGCACATCGGGGAAGGTGCCGTACGGCGCCGTCGAGGCTGATGGCGAGCCGGAGCCGGGTGTGCTCGGCCTGCCGTTCGACTCCGACGACCTCGACCCTGAAGGGCACGTCGAGTCCCCGGATTCGCAGAGCCCCTTGCGCGCGTGCACCTGCCGCGCCGGAGGCGGGTCTCCCGCGCATTCCGCGAGCAACGTCAGGGCAACGGTTGCGGCGGCGACGCGGGCTTTCACGGAGACTCCAGACGTACACGTGTGCGCAGCGATCGTCTGACAGGTAACAGGGAGGAAACAGCCACTGCGCCATAAAGGACGGCGAGGGAAGCTGGCGCCCGCCGGGGCCGGGCTCGACCCGGCCCCGGCAGTCGTGCGCCACCCCGGGTGACCTCTCACCACCGGACCGCGCGATCTGAAGGAGACATCGTGAAACGCAACCCGGCGTGAACGTCACCCTGAAGTTCCCAACACCGAGACCGGCGACCTGCCGGAGAAGGTGCGGCAGGCCGCGGAATCACTGCTCTGCCCCGCACAGTGACGGGCCCATCGAAAGGAAACATCGTGAATCGTGCGACAGTGAAAAGTCTGGCCGGGTTGGCCTGCGCGATGCTGACGTTGGGGGTCGCAGCACCCGCCGCCGCGGCCGCCGTGGACCGGCCCCGGCTGGGAGACGTCCAGAAGGCCCTGTCGCAACTGGCGAAGAACAAGGAGATCGTCGGCGCGATCGGCGCGGTCTACGTCGACGGCAGGAAGGCCGGCAAGGGCTCGGCGGGCACCCGCCTGCTGAACGGCAAGGGCGGCAGGATCCCCGCGGGCGCCCGCTTCAGGGTCGGCTCACAGACCAAGCTGATGACCCAGGTCGTCATCATGAAGCTGGTCACCGAGGGCAAGCTCTCGCTGGACGACAAGCTCAGCGACCTGCTGCCGGTCGTCGTGGAGAAGGACCTGGTGGAGCGGGCCGACGAGATCACCGTGGAGCAGATGATCCACCACACCTCGGGCATCCCCAACTGGTACACGCCGCAGCTCGTCGACGCCTTCGACTTCGACACCTACTACCCGCCGCTGGAACTGGTGAAGAAGTCGCGCACGGTGGAGCGGACGCAGGAGCCGGGGGAGAAATTCTCCTACTCCAACACCAACTACATGCTCCTCGGGCTGATCATCGAGGACCTCACCCGCCACTCCGTGTCCCGGGAGTTCGAGCGGCGGATCTTCGATCCTCTCCACATGGACGACACCTACCTGCCCACCAAGTGGCCCGGCGGCATCAAGGGCCCGCACGGGCACGGTTACCACCCCGACAAGAACGGCAAGCTCCACGACGTCGACCGCCTCAACATGAGCTACGGCTACGCCGCCGGGGGCGTCATCTCCACCACCGACGACCTCGGCGACTTCCACCGCGCCTTCGCCAGGGACAAGATCCTCACCAAGCGGGAGAAGGAGGCGCTGAACGCCGGTCGCCCCGCTCCGGAGCCCCCGCCGGGAGACAAGCCTGCCGATCCGCGCGTGTGCGGCGAGTACGGACTTGTCAAGGGCGGCTCGTCCGGGTTCAGCGCACTCACCTACAACTCACCTGATGGCCGCGTGCAGTTCGTCCTGTCCGCCACACTGGGCACTGCCAACACCAATCCCGCCATCGACCCGCTGGTGAAGAAGGCGGCCGAAGCCGTCCTCTGTCCCGAGACCTAGGGGGTCAGGCGCGCCGCCGCCGTACCAGGAGGAAGGTGCCGGCGAAGCACAGCAGCCCGATCCCTATGCCCACGCCTCCGATGACCAGGTATTCCTGGTCGAGCGGCGGGTGGGCGACGGGCGAGTCGGCCGGCCCGTCACCGAAGTGTTTCTCTCCTTCGTAGGCTGCCGCCTTCGCCTCGGCGCCCTTGGTCGTGGCCGCCGCCCGTACCGCACGGTCCGCGTTGACCATGCCGTGCCCGAGGAACAGGGTGTAGCCGTTGCGGGGCTTCGTGGCGGTGCGTACCAGGATGTCGCGTACCTGCCGTGGGCTCAGCTCGGGATTGCGCGACAACATCAGCGCCACCGCGCCCGCCGCCAGGGCGCACGCCGGTGAGGTGCCCTTGATCATCCGGTATCCGCCGTCGTTGGCGGCGCTGCGGATGTCGACACCCGGCGCGGCGATCGTGTTGTACGTGTGCACCTGGGAGAACTCCGCGCGCCGCCCCTGCGGGCTGACGGCGGCCACGCCGAGCACCCCGGCGTACCCGGCGGGGTAGGACACCACGTTGTTGGCGTCGGTGGCGAGGCGGTCGGTGGATCCGCCGTTTCCTGAGGAGGCGAGCACGACGACGCCCTTGCCCGTGGCGTAGTCGACCGCCGCGGCGACGTCGTCGAGGTAGTCGTTGAAGCCCGCCCATTCGTCGGTGCCCAGGGACATCGAGATGACCTTTGCGCCCTTGTCGACCGCGTAGCGGACGGCTCGGGACACCGACGTCTGCATCGGCAGGAGCTCCTTGTCGAACGTGCCGCCCTTGCGCCACTTCTCCCACTGCTCCTCGATGCGTTCCCTGCCGGGGTCCTCGTGGTCGAGGATGACGCGCAGGGACAGCACGCGGGCCTTGGGAGCGACGGACAACACGTTGGAGGCCATCGAGGTGCCGTGCTCGCCCCAGTGCGGTTCGCCTTTCTTGGCGCCGAAGCGGATGAAGTCGGGCCCCGAGGTGACCCGTCCTCTGAACGACGGATGGCTGGTCACCACGCCGGTGTCGAGCACCGCGACCGTGACGTTCTCGCCCTGGCTGGTCCGGTGGGCCTCCGGCACGTCCATGGCGTTGAGCTCCCAGCCGGCCGGCGCGGCGGCGTGGGCCGGCACGGCCGCCGAGAACAGCATCGGAACGGTCAGGAGGGCTGCGACGGTCGTCCTGCGGATCACGGTCTCGCCTTCCGGATCTGGTCGTTCAGGTGGGCGGTGGCGCTCTCGGCGAGGCCATCGGCTATCTCGCCCCAGGGGGCGCGGTCGATGCGCTGATCGCTCTCGCGCCTGCCCCACGGCTGCGGAAGCTTGCCGGCGCGACGCCCGTCGGCCGGTCCTGAGGTCACCGCGACGAAGAGTGTCGCGGTCGAGGCGGCGCCGCTCCCGGCCCGCGCTCCGTCCGTCCACGAGACGCCTTTCGCCGGCAGGGCCCGTACGCCGTAGTCGCGCTTCTCGCGCTGGGCCTCGTACAGGATGGCGTCCAGGTCGTTGCCGGAGTCGTCCGCCGGGAACACGACGATGGCGATGGTGGCGGCGGTCCCTCCCGTGCCGTCGACGTAGGTGGCGCGGAGCACCGTCTGGCATCCCCGCTTCTTCGCCTCCTCGGCGAGCAGGCCGGCCAGCGCCTTGCCGCAGGAGGTCTCGGGCGAGACCGCGGCCCGCGTCCAGCCCCCGCCTCCGTCCTGCTTCTCGCCGCGCAGGTCCGGGTCGCGCATGCCGATCGCCGGGGGGAACAGCGTCTCGACCGGCAGGTTGCGCCACAGGTTCTTCGCGTACCGCTGGTTGAAGATCTCCTGGTTGCTGTTGGAGAACGCCTGGGCGATGACCCCGGCGCCCGCGAGCGTGCACAGCAACCCGAAGAGGGAGATGAGCACGCCGAGGATGATCCGGACCGGCCCGGGACTGCGCCGCCGCGGGCCGGGCGGGGGCGGCGCACCTGTCCACGGCTGCTGCTGGTGATGGTGGTACGGCGGCTGCCGGTATCCAGGTGGTGGCGGCTGTTGCCCGCCTGGCGGGTAGCCCATGGTGGCTCCTGTCGCGTGGCTTCGCGACCAGGGGCGCGGGTACGGTCAGTTCGGCAACGTTGCGTCCCCCGATCGCTTGACGTGCACATGGCACTTTAGCCACATTCTTCACACAGTGAGCAATTCACACCGGGACCGGCTGGTCCTCCCGCGCCGGCTCCTCGCGGCGGGGCAGCAGCGCCAGCGCGGCCACCAGAGCCAGGGCCGCCAGCACGGTCGAGCCGAGGAACGCCGCCCGATACCCCGCGACGAGCGCCTCCGGCGCGGTCGAGCCGCCCGACACGGCGGCGGCGACGGTCACCAGCCCCGCGATGCCGACCGAGATGCCCACCTGCGTGGTCACGTTGAACAACCCCGACACCATCCCCGACTCCGACGGCGACGCCTCCGACGTGGCGGCGACGGTGGCCGCGCCCACGAGGAGACCGAAGCCGAAGCCCGTCAGCACTTCGGGCCCCAGCAGGATGGGCACGTAGTCGCTGCGCACGTCGATCCGCAGGTAGAGGGCCGCGCCCATCATGATGAAGACCAGGCCCGCGGCGGCCGTCGTGCGCAGGCCGTACCGGGTGAGCACGCGCCCCCCGAGGAACGAGGCGGTCAGCGCGATCGTCACGGGAATGGCCACCGTCGCCAGCCCCGACTGGGTGGGGCTGTAGCCGAGCACGATCTGGGTGTAGAGGGCCAGCAGGAAGGCCACCGGCTGCATCGCCGCCGCCACCAGGAACATCACGGCGTTGCCCGCGCGGAGCGTGCGCCTGCGGAAGACGTTCAAGGGGACGAGGGGGTTCGCCGAGCGCCGCTCGATGGCGAGGAACGCGACGATGAGGACGACCGCCAGAGCGCCGAGGCCGAGCGTCCTGGCCGAGGCCCAGCCTGCCTCCGCGGCGCCCGTCAGGGCGTAGATGAGCAGGCCCAGCCCAGCGGTGGAGGTGATCGCGCCGGCCAGGTCGAAGCCGCGTACGGGCTTCTCGGCGCGTACGGCGGGCAGCAGCACGAGCGCGAGCCCGGCCACGACCAGCCCGATCGGCGTGTTCACCAGGAACACCGACCGCCAGCCGAACCAGTCGGTGAGCAGCCCGCCGAGCACCGTGCCCACCGAGGCGCCCATGCCTCCGACCGCGCCCCACAGGCCCATCGCCTTGTTGAGCGCGGGGTCGCCCTTGAACAACGCCATCACGAGCGACATCCCCGCGGGCGCGACCAGGGCGCCGGCCAGACCCTGTGCGGCGCGTACGGCGATCAGCACCCCACCCGACGAGGCCACGCCTCCGACCAGGGACACCAGCGCGAACAACACCATCCCGGCGATGAAGATCCGCCGCCTGCCCACGTAGTCGGACAACCGCCCGCCGAGCAGCAGCAGCCCGCCGAACACCAGCGCGTACGCCGTAGTCGTCCACGACAGGTCCTGTGCCGTCATGCCCAGCTCCCGCCCCATGGGCGGCATCGCGATGCTCACGATGGTCGAGTCGAGGATCAGCACGAACTGGGTGGTGGCCAGCAACGAGAATGCGGCCCATCTGTTCATCACGGCCAACTTTCTAAGGACACGATCTGTAACAGTGGCCATGATGTGTGACTATGGAAGAACCCGGAAGAAGGCACTTTCATGTCCCAGAGGAACACCGCTGTACCATCCGAGCTCAGGACGCTGGACGACGCGGAGGCGATGATCGCGCACGGCGTCTGCCCCATCCCGCCGCGCGAGATCCTCGACAAGATCGCCGGCAAGTGGGCCATCCAGGTCATCGTGGTGACCTCACGCGGGCCGGTGCGCTTCACGGAGCTGGAGCGGCTCATCGAGGGCATCAGCCGGCGCATGCTCACCCTCACGCTGCGCAACCTGGAGCGCGACGGGCTGCTGGAGCGCACCGTCTATCCGACGGTGCCGCCCAAGGTCGAATATCGCGCCACGCCCATGGCGCTGGAGCTCTATGAGGCCATGCTGACGCTCACCAACTGGTCACGCCGGCACAGCGCCTGCGTCGCCGCCTCCCGCGAGCGTTATGACGCGCGCCGGAGCGACTAGGGGTAGCTCTCCCCGGCGACCGGCCTCTTGCCCCGCAGCAGCGTCGGCACCGTCACCAGGTGGTAGCCCCGCTTCTTCAGCTCCTTGACGATGCCCGGCATGGCCTTCGCCGTGGCCGGGACCACGTCGTGCATCAGCAGCACGCCGTCGCGCTTGGCCAGCCTCAGCACCGCCGCCTTGATCTTCTTCGGGTCACGCAGTTTCCAGTCGAGCGTCGTGCCGCTCCATAACACCTGCGCGAGGTCCGTCTGACCGGCCAGCGCCAGCACCCGCTCGTCGGTGTGCCCGTAGGGCGGGCGGAACATCGCGGGCCGGTGCCCCGTGGCCTTCTGGATCGCGTGCTGGGTGAGCTTGAGCTCGTCGATGATCCGGTCGTCGTGGTAGGACGGCAGCGAGATGTGGTCGTAGGTGTGGTTGCCGATCGCGTGCCCCTGCGCCAGCACCTGCTTGGCGATCTTGGGACGTTTGTCCACCTGCTTGCCCACCAGGAAGAAGGTGGCCTTCGCGCCGGCCTTCTTGAGCGTCCTGAGCACGGCGGGCGTGGTCGCGCCCGGCCCGTCGTCGAAAGTCAGCGCCAGGCACTTGACCCGTTTGCAGTCGACGGCGGCCTGAGCCGGGAGAGCGGTCGTGGAAGTCAGGGCCAGCGTGGCCGCGAGCAGGGGGGTGATCACCACAGGGACAGCCTAGAGCCAATGCCTCTCCCGGAAGTGCCGCTCGCACATCACGTTCCCGACACTGTCCTCTTACGAGGTCCTCATACGAGCCGGGCACGCAGGAACAACGTCACGCCCTTGCGCGAGCCCACCGGCAGATACCGCTCGGCGCGGACGACCGCCGACAGGCCGGCGTTGACGAGGAACGGCGTCTTCTTCAGGTCGCTGCCCGCGGACCGGCGCCGGTGCCGCAGCACGAGCGGGCGCAGCAGGACGTTCCAGCTCCACACCCGGTCGATGGTCAGCCCGGCCCTGCGGACCACGCTGATCAGCGACTCGCGCCCGTAACGCCGTACGTGGCCGACTGCGTGGTCGTGCGCGGACCACAACGCCATGTCGCTCGGCACCGCGATCAACGTGTGCCCGCCGGGCGCCAGCACCCGGGCGATCTCCTCGGTGACCAGGTGGTCCTCGCGGATGTGCTCCAGCACGTCGAACGCGGTCACGAGGCCCATGCTGCCCGACGCGAACGGCAACGCCCTGGCGTCGGCGTGCACGGCCCTGAGGCCGCGCTCCCTGGCCAGTTCGACCGCCGTCTCGCTGTAGTCGGTGGCGGTGGCGTCCCAGCCGGCCTCGACCAGCACCCGGGTGTTGCCGCCGCCGGCGGCGCCGATGTCCAGCGCCCGTCTCAACGGGGGACGCCGTACGTCGAGTTCGCGCAGTTCCCTGCGCAGGATGGCGCGGCGCTCGCGATACCACCAGTGGGTGTCCTCGAGCTCGATCAGTCGGCGGATCTCAGTCGTCTCCATCGATCATTTCCTCGGGAAGACCCAGCGGTCGAGGGCCGTGAAGCGGATGAGGGTGAGCAGGCAGTACGTCGCGGCGACCACGCCCACCTCGGTCAGCCGCCCGGAGCCCGGGGGCACCTTGAGCACGGCCACGGTGGTGATGGCGTAGTTCACAAGGAATAGTAGAAACGCTCGGAAATGCACGGTGGTGCGTTTCCTGAAGGTCCATCGGCGGTTCGCCTCGATGTTGATTATTCCGGTGAGGACGAGCGCGCCGAGATTCGTCATGGCCGGCGACCACAGATCCCGCAGAGGGAGGTAGATCAGCGTATACAGAATGACGGAGAAGAGGCCTATCGCCGCGAACGACAGGAATTTCGCCAACGTCACCGCCCGGGGCCGGCCGACCACCGCGTCGGGATGCGTCGGCCTCGGCTCCGACCGCCGCACCGCGACCGAGGCCCGGCCCGTCGACATCGACCAGGCGACCCTGGCCAGCCCCTTCAGGTCGTCGATCGCGGTCCGCACCACGCGCACGCGCGAGTCGGCGTCCTCGATCCAGTCGACCGGCACCTCGTGCACCCGCAGCCCGTTGTGCTCGGCCAGCAGCAGGAGTTCGGTGTCGAAGAACCACGCGTCGTCCTCGACCTTGTCCATCAGCGGCCGGACCACGTCGGCCCTGGCCGCCTTGAACCCGCACTGGGCGTCACTGAACCGGACCCCGAAACCGTACCTGAGCAGGGCGTTGTAGGCGCGCGAGACGATCTCGCGGCGCAGCGAGCGGCGGGTGCGCGCGCTGTGCGCCAGTCGCGTGCCGATGGCGATCTCCGAATGCCCGCTGGCCACCGACGCCACCAGCGGGAACAGGGCGTCGAGATCGGTGGACAGATCGACGTCCATGTACGCCACGATGTCGGCAGGGCTGTCGCGCCAGGCGGCCCGCAGCGCCGCGCCCCTGCCCCTGACGTCGAGCCGGCGAGCGTGCACCAGGTCGAACTCCCCGGCCAGCGCGGTGGCGAGCGCCCACGTGCCGTCGGTGCTGCCGTTGTCCACGATCGTGATGCGCCACGGCAGTGGGAAGCGTTCTTCGAGGAACCCGGCCAGCGTGCGCACGCAGCCCGGCAGCGCGCGCTCCTCGTTGAGCACGGGGATGACGATGTCCACCCACGCCAGCCGGTTGGCGGCGTCGTCGGCGAGGCGGGGGCGCGGCTCCAGGGCGGCACGCGTGTTCATAGAATCCCCATCCGTAGCTCGTGGCCGTGGCTCCACGAAAATGGTGCTGGGGATGTCGAGCGGGACGGGCTCGGTTTCTCCTCATCGTTCCAGGAAAGGGGATTATCTTTACCCTCAGAAAAGCCTGTAGACCGACGAACTCTCGTTCCGGAAGCGCAACTGGGCGAATCTCTCCAGTCTGCGATTCCTATCGGTGAAAAGCCATTTGACGCCATATTTCTGGGCGAGATGCCGGACATTCTCCGCCGTCGGCCGCCGGAACACCGCGTCGTTCGCGGCCAGCCGCACCGGGTCGGCGAACGGCACATCGAGGTAGGACGCCCGGAACAGCGGGGTTCGCGACAGGGTGCTCTCGGCGTACGCCCACCCCTCCACCAGCACCCGCCGCTCCGTGAACCCGGCCACCCAGTAGTGCCTGCTGTCGCACGCCGACTCCGTGACCTGTCGGCAGTGCAGGTCGGTGGCCACGACGTCACCGGGCGACGAATGGTCGCGCAGCCACCGGCCCGCCTCCATCGCCCCGTCGGGGATCTCCCGCGTCCGCTCGCCCTCCTCGGGCGAGACGTGCGCGGCCACGTCCCGCGCCGACTCCGGCAGCGCGTACCCCATGAGCAGCGCCACCACCGCCAGCCCGAACCCCCGCCGCCACACCGTCAGCGCCGCCGCCGCGAGCATCGTGTACGGCACCGCCACCGCCGTCTGCTCCTCGATGATCTTCTTCTGCAGGTCCTT
>NZ_SMJZ01000197.1 GCF_004348345.1 Nonomuraea longispora | reverse complement strand
GCCGAAGAATGCCGTACTCCCGCGGCCCTCACGACGACGGTCCCTTCCCTCAGACGCCACCATCTGACCGTTCCTCCGGGAGGTGGTGGTCGGAGGAGGCGGTTCGTGGCGGTTCGCCTGACGAGCCCCGAGTCGTGGACGGCGATCGTGAGGCCCCTGATGAGGCCTTCGGCGAACTCGATGGAGAGCCCGGCGCGCGGCGGACCGCGGGGAGCGCTCATCAGGCCGGTGAGCCGACCGGGGCCTTCGAGCTGTCCCGGGAGCCGTCACAGGCCTTCGATCGTGCCTACGGGGTCCCACAGCCTCCGCAGACCGCACGGCAGCGCGGTCCCGTCCCGGTGCCGCCCACGTTCCAGGCGTTCCGTGCGACTCTGGCCTCTCAGAGTTCCTCCCTCGATCCTGGCAGGCCCGGTCTGCGCGTCCTCGTGGCCGTGGGCGCGGTGGCCACAGCCGTCGCCGTGTTCTTCGTCTGGCGATCCCAGCCCTCGCCCGCGCCGCTGCCGCCACCCACCCCCGTGTCGTCACCGACCCCGTCCACGACCCGCTCCGCTCCCAAGGTGACCGTCCACGTCGCCGGCAAGATCCGTAAGCCGGGCGTCTACCTGCTCCCGGCGGGCGCCAGGGTCACGGACGCGGTGAGCGCGGCCGGGGGAGTGTCACGCAGAGCGTCCCTCGACTCCCTCAACCTCGCCAGACGCCTGGTCGACGGGGAGCAGATCGTCGTGGGCGCGCCTCCTGGCACGGCGGCCCAGGGTTCGCCGGTCACCGGCGCTGCCGCGGGCGTCATCGACCTCAACACCGCAACACCCGACCAGCTCGAGCAACTGCCGGGCGTGGGGGAGGTGCTGGCGGCGCGCATCGCCGAGTTCCGCACCACCCACGGCGCTTTCACCTCCATCGACCAGCTCCGCGAGGTCAGCGGCATAGGGCCGCGCAAGTTCGACGAGATCAAGCCGAAGGTGCGCGTCTGACATGACCGACCCGCTACCTTCGCGCCCGGCCAAGCGCCATGCCTGGCCCTTGCTGCTGCCCGCGATCGCCGCCTGGGCCTGCGCGCTGATCCTGCTCGGGTGCTCCGCACGCACGGGGATGTCGCTCGCCCTGGTCGCGGCCGTCGGAGCCGTCACCGTGGCCTGGCACACCCGATCCGGACGCCCGTACCCACGTCCACGGCACGTCACGACGTCCGGGTACCGGCCGTTCGGGCGAACCACGACGCCGGCCTCGCGGTTTCGGCGAGCCGAATCCCCGCCGCCACGATCTCCGCGAGGTGCGGAGGCCGGACGTTCGTCCAGCGGGGTGGCCACCTGGCGTGGTGTCATCCTGGCCACCCTCGTCTGCGCGGCCGCGGCGTCCGGATCGGTGGCTCTCAGGGTTCACGCCGTGACCACCGGTCCGGTGGCCGAACTCGCGGCCACAAGCGCTTCCGTCACGGCACAGATCGTGCTGACGGACGACCCCAGACGCAGATCGAGCCGGAGCATTCCGTTCGCCCAGGACAGCTACGTGACTCCGGCCACCCTGACGATCCTCCGGACGGCCGAGGGCCGGCAGGCCGTCAACGTCCCCGTCACCGTCTTCTCCAGCGGCCCGGCCTGGGCCCGTCTCCTCCCCAGCCAGCATCTCGAAGTCACCGGCCGGCTCGCCGCGCCGACCGCGGGCAACCTGGTGGCGGCAGTCTTCCTCGTACGCGGCCCGCCGCGGGTCCTGACGCCTCCGTCGCAGCTCCAGACGGCGGCAGGCGCCCTCAGGTCGGGCCTGCGGTCCGCCGCGGACGTGCTCCCTCCCGACCAGCGCGGCCTCCTCCCGGGCCTGGTCGTCGGCGACGTCTCGCGCATGGACCCACAGGTGGCGGCCGACCTCAAGGAAGCGGGCCTCAACCATCTCAACGCGGTGAGCGGGGCGAATCTGGCCATCGTGGCGGGCGCGATGCTCGCCCTGTCCCGCCTGTTCGGTTTTCCGCTGCCCGTGCGCGCCCTGCTGGCCGCGCTCTCCATGCTCGCGTTCGCCGTGGTGGCCCGTCCGTCCCCGAGCGTGCTGCGTGCTCTCCTCATGGGCCTGGCCGCAGCCGTCGCGCTGGGCACCGGCAGGGCTCGAGACGGTTTCGCGGCCCTTTCGGCAACGGTTCTGCTGCTGGTGCTGTTCGTGCCGGAACTTGCCCGTTCGTATGGCTTCGCCCTCTCGGTGGCCGCGACCGCCGGGATTCTTCTCCTCGCCCCGCGCTGGCGGGACAGACTGTCGGCGGCCCACCAGGACGAAAGCGACGCACCACCACAGGACTCGAGCGCGCGGCAGCGACCGCGTGGCGCCGCCTCGCCGTCGCTGAGCGGAGGTGGTCCGGAAAACGACGGACGCGGCTCGCCCGGGCGGGATCCGGGCGGCGGAGCGGCGCGGCGCGACGGCACACCAGCCGAGGGGAGGCGGCGGGCTGAGCGCCGGTCACGGGTACGGTTGCCGCGCTGGCTCGCCGAAGCCGTCGCGGTGCCGGCGGCGGCGCAGGTGGCGGTGACCCCCGTGCTGGTGTTGATGTCGGGACAGCTCACCCCCGTCGCCCTCGTCGCCAACCTTCTCGTGGCCCCGGCGGTGGCCCCCGCGACCCTGCTCGGGTTCGGGGCGGCCCTGGTGGCCCCCGTGTGGCTCGACGGGGCCCGATTGCTGGTGGTCCCGGCCGGTTACGCGGTCGGCTGGATCGTCGCGGTCGCCGAATGGTCGGTGGGCCTGCCGTTCGCCACCGTGCCGTGGCCGGGCGGCCTGCCAGGCTTGGGGCTGCTCGCGCTCGCGGTGGCGGCCGGGGCGCTGATCCTGCGGCGTCGCGCCTGGCGGGCGGTCGCGCTGACGGCCGCCGGCGCGGCCCTGGTCGCGGTGCTCGTGATCCGGCCGATCGCGATGCCCTGGCCACCGAAGGGCTGGCTGATGGTGATGTGCGACGTGGGCCAGGGCGACGGGATCGTCATCGCGGCGGGGCCCGCACGCGGCATCGTGGTGGACACGGGGCCCGATCCGGTCGCGATGGACCGGTGCCTGCGCGGTCTCGGCGTCGACGACGTTCCGCTGCTCGTCCTCACCCATCCGCATGCCGACCACGTGGGCGGCCTGGCCGGAGTGCTGCGCGACCGCCGGGTCGGCGCGGTGGTCGTCAGCCCGCAGCGGGCACTGGCGCGGGCCTCGGCACGCGTCTCCGGCACGCTGGAGGGGCGGCGGATACCGGAATGGACCGTCGCGCCGGGCACCCGCTGGACGTTCGGCCCGTCCGAGGTGACCGTACTCGCCCCCGACCCGGCCACCAGCGAGGTGAACGGCCAGGGCGAGGGCAGCGTGATCAACAACTCCAGCGTGGTGCTCCACGTACGCTGGCGCTCGGGCTCCGTCCTGCTCAGCGGCGATCTGGAGACCGAGGCCCAGGAGGAGTTGTTACGCCGCTCCCCTATCCGGGCCGACATCCTGAAGACCCCGCACCACGGATCCAACCGGCAGTCGCCCGCCTTCCTCGAAGCGGTGGGGGCTCGAGCGGCGCTGATCAGCGTGGGGAAGGACAACGACTACGGCCATCCAGCCCCTTCCACGCTCGCCCTGTTGCGCAGGCTCGGAGCCGCCATCCACCGGACCGACCGCTCAGGAGACCTCGCCGTGGTGGAGAGGGAAGGGGGCATGGCCGTGGTCTCACGCGGGCCCGCACACTGAACGCGCACACCGCCGGGGCGACCCGCGTCCCGTGCCCGGGTTCGCCCGCCTTCAGCGGTGAGGAGCCGTGTGGAGTGGCTCGGTGTGTCCTGAGTGGGTTGGAATTCGTACGGGAGCGGCTCGGTGTGCCCTGGGTGGGCGGGGTTCCTACGGCGTCGTTGCGGCGAGTACCGCGTTGTCTGTGGCGTCTGGCATGCTTCCCCCTATGGCGGGAACCGATCCAGCGCTTGTGACTTTGGTTGTCGGCGATGAGGAGTTGCTGGCCGAGCGGGCGGTGAGCGGTGTCGTCGCGGCGGCGCGGGCCGCTGATCCCGAGTCCGAGGTGCATGACCTGGTGGGCGGCAAGGTGTCGGTGGGTGAGCTGACGCAGCTGACCTCCCCGTCGTTGTTCGGCGGCCGGTCCGTGGTCGTGATCCGGTCGGCGCAGGACCTGCCGAAAGACGTCATCGCCGAGGTCGTGGCCTATGCCAAGCAGCCCTCCGACGACACCGTGATGGTGCTGGCGCATCCGGGCGGGGTCAAGGGCAAGGCGCTGGTCGACGGGGTGAAGAAGGCCAAGGCGCACGTCGTCACCATCAACAAGGTGACCAAGGCGGGGGAGCGGCTGGAGTTCATCAAAGGGGAGTTCAAGCGTGCGGGGCGGAGCATTTCCGGCGATGCCGCCACCGCCCTGCTCGACGCCGTAGGGAACGATCTCCGGGAGCTGGCGGCGGCCTGCAGCCAGCTGGTGTTCGACACGGAGGGCAAGACGGTCAACGCGTCCGCCGTGGCCCGCTACCACAAGGGCCGAGCCGAGGTGACCGGCTTCAACGTGGCGGACTCCGCGATCGAAGGGCGGCTGGCGGAGGCGCTGGAGCAACTGCGGTGGGCGCTCGGCACCGGAGTCGCCCCCGTGCTGCTGGTGAGTGCCCTGGCAGGCGGGCTCCGGTCCCTGGCCAAGGTCGCGAGCGCGCCGCGCAGCCTGCGGGGCGGGCAGTTGGCGAGCCATGTCGGCATGCCCCCGTGGAAGGCCGACCGGGTGAGGCGGCAGCTGAACGGGTGGGGCCCCGACGGATTGTCGAAGGCCATCCAGGCGGTGGCCGAGGCGGACGAACAGGTCAAGGGCGGCGGCGCCGACCCGGCCTACGCTCTCGAACACACGGTGCAGGTGATCGTGGCCAGCCGCACCGGCCGTTGACCGCTGGTTCCGGAGGGGTGGCGGCACGAGCCCGGCGCGCACGGCATCGGCGTGCTCGCCCCGGCTGACGCGTACGCCGATCGCAGGCCGGTGGCCGTTGACCGCCCACTGCTCGAACCAGAGCTCATCGCCGCCGCAGGCCGGCTTGATGCCGGATACCCGGCGACCGCCTTGCTCGGTTTGAAGGACACCTTCGTCAACGGACCGAGTTGTTACTTCGCCGACCTCAAGCCGTTGTGGGCGCGCGCGTACCGAGATCTCGGCCGACCTGAATCGGCCGACATACGCGGACCGCCTCGAACTGATGGCGCCGAGTTATCAGGGTTCGTGCGACTGCCCCACCCCGCACTGAAAAGGTGTGTGGTCTGACGGCGGTGAGCGGCGTCAGGTCAGGGCTTCCTCGCGGACGACGCCGTCGCTGATCTCCAGCACCCGGTCGGCCAGCGTCATCAGGCTCGGGTCGTGGGTGGCGACCAGGGCCGTGACCCCCTCACTCCGTACGAGTGCCCGCAGCAGCTCCATGATCTGCCGTCCCGTCTGCGAGTCGAGTTGCCCGGTCGGCTCGTCGGCCACCAGCAGGCGCGGCCGGTTCGCCAGGGAGCGGGCGATCGCCACCCGCTGCCGCTGGCCTCCGGACAGTTCGTACGGCCGCTGGTTGACGTGCTGTTCCAGCCCTACGAGCGCCAGCAGCATCCGGATGCGCTCCTCGCGTTCCTTCACCGGCATGCGCACCAGCCGCATCGGCACTCCGACGTTCTCGGCGGCCGACAGCACGGGGATCAGCCCGAACGACTGGAACACGAACCCCACGACGTCTCTGCGCAGGGCCAGCAGCTGCTCGTCGGACATGGCGGTGACCTCGTGCCCGTCCACGACCACCCGCCCGGCGTCCGGTTTGTCCAGGCCGCCGATCTGGTTGAGCAGCGTCGTCTTGCCCGATCCCGACCGACCCCGGATCGCGACGAGTTCGCCGGGGAGAACGGAGAACGACACGTCACGGAGCGCCTCGACCTCCTTGGGCCCGCTCCGGTAGACCTTGCGCACCCCTTCGGCCACGACCAAGGGCGACTCACTCACCTGACGGCTCCTCTCGGGCGGGCCACACGCCGATGTGGTCGGATTCGAGTTCGAGACGCACCCGGCGCTCCATGTCGAGGGCGTTCATGAAGTCGCGGGGGAGTTGCAGGCGTCCCACGCGGTCCAGTACGGCGTACTCCTCGGCGATGATGTGCCCTTCGGCGTCCTCGCGCCGCAGCGTCTCGCTGCTGGTACGGCCGTCGCGGATGCCCACCGTCCGGTCGACCTGTTCGGACACCAGCGGGTCGTGGGTGACGACCACGACGGTCACCCCCAGCTCCCTGTTGGCCTTGCGCAGCGAGTCGAACACCAGCTCCGACGTCTCGCTGTCCAGCTCGCCCGTCGGCTCGTCGGCGAGGACGAGTTGCGGGGAGTTGGCGAGGGCGACGGCGATGGCCACCCGCTGCTGCTCGCCGCCCGACATCTCGGGGGTTCTCCGGTTCGCGCAGTAGCCGACGCCGAGCAGCTCCAGCAGTTCGTCCGCCCGTTCGCGCCGCTCCCGCCGGCCGCCGGCCAGCTTCACCGGCAGTTCGACGTTCTCCCTGGCGGTGAGGTAAGGCAGCAGGTTGCGGGCCGTCTGCTGCCAGATGAAGCCGACCACGGAACGGCGGTAGCGCAGCCGGTCGCGGGCGTTCATCGACAGCAGGTCCGTGCCCGCCACCCTGGCCACCCCCGCCGTCGGTACGTCGAGCCCGGACAGCACGTTGAGCAGCGTCGACTTGCCCGAGCCCGACGCGCCCACGATGGCCACCAGCTCGCCCTTGTCGATCACCAGGTCGAGGCCCTGCAGCGCGACGACCTCGACCCCTTCGGTCTTGTAGATGCGTACGAGGTTGTCGCACACGATGTGCGCGTCGCCGCCGAACGCGGCCTTCTGCCGCGTGGCCTTCGCTTCGAGTTCGGACAGGGTGGGGTTCATCGGTGTCTCCTTCCTTCAGGAGGGGGAGGAGATGCCTCCCGGCGGCAGGGCCTCTGGTGCAGCCGTATGGTCAAGTGAGGTCCCCCACTCGAAGGACGGCGCCGATTCTGCGCCTGCGGCTGACGGCGGTGTGGGCGTAGGCGCCGAGCACGGCGACGGCGGCGAGCCCTGCCGCCAGTGTGCCCGGCAGGACCAGGCCGGGTGGGTGGCCGGCGACAGGCAGGTCGCCCGCGTAGGAGGACAGGTCGACGGCGGGCCCGAGCGCGGCGGGCAGACCGAGGCCCAGGCCGAGCCCGACCGTCGTGGTCACGAGGATCATGGGCAGGATCTCCAGCACGGTCAGCCGCTGCGCCTGGCGCTCCGACAGCCCGAGCGTACGCAGGAACGACACCGCCCTGGCCCGGTCGGCCGCCCCGACCACCAGCGCCAGCACGACGGCGGCCAGCGCGTACGCGGCCAGCGCGACCGTCACGACGATCATGGTCCAGCGCACGGTGCTGGTGAGCGGATCGTCCTGGATGGCCCGCAGCGTGCCCTGCTGCGACACCACGGTGGCCGAGGGGACCAGCCGCTTCAGCTCGCCGACGGAGGCGTCACCCTTGACGAGCAGCGTGTTCACCGCCGGGCGGGTCAGCACGTCGATGTTCACGACGAGGAACTTGCCCTCGGTGTAGAAGCCGGGCACCGACTCGATCACGCCGCGCGTGGCCAGCTTCAGCCGCGACTGCCAGCCGATCTCGAACGTGCCCCGTCCGCGCAGCTCGGACGACACGAGCGCGCCACTGCTCAGGTCGGGCAGGTCGAAGGGGGCCCCGCCCATGAGCTGCCGCCACCTGGCCACGTCCACGGCGATGGCCTCGGCCCGCTCCGCGCCGTAGCCGACCTGCACGCGGGCGGTCTGCGCGGGCACCACCTGCTCCACGCCGCCGGCGGCGCGCACTTTCGCGATGGCCTCGGCCGGGATCTCGATGTTCGACGTCATCCTGATCGGCGCGCCGACCTGCTGCCATGACGCCTGGACCTGCGTGCCGGAGATCCCGTCGGAGATCACCGCGGCGAACACCGACACGCCCAGCGCGGGCAGCAGGATGAGCACCGGCAGCACACTGGCGGAGCGTGCCCTGGCCGCCCTGGTCAGGCCGATGAACGGCACGGCCGCCCGGCCACGCGCGGCCAGCCGTACGAGCAGGCGCAGCGGGTAGGGGTAGCAGCGCAACGTGATCAGCGCCGCCGCGGCGGTCAGCGCGACCGGCACGAGCAGCAGGAACGGGTCCTGGCCCGCCGAGTCGTCCAGCCCACGGGCCCGCAGCAGGTAGGCGCCGGCCAGTGCCAGCACGACGACCAGCACCTCCAGTGTGGTCCGCTTGGCGGTGGGCCGGGCGGTGGCGACGTCGTCGCGGCGTTCGTGCAGCGGCGCGCGATAGGTCACGGCGAGCCGCGCGGCGGCGTAGCCGACGGTCACGAGGACCATGATCACCGGCCCGAGGTGGACGATCGGCAGCACGGGGCCGGGCACGAGGTACGACAGCGCGTATCCGGCCAGCGCGGCGGGCGCCACCGCGAGGCCGGTGAGCGCCGCGCCCGTACCCGCGACCTGGCGCAGCGACCCGCCGCGGGCGCGGGCCAGCGTGAGCGTGTGCTCCATCCGGTCGGCCAGCAGCTGCACGCCCAGGACGAGGACGCCGAGCGCGACCGCGAGGAGGCCGCCGAGCACGAGGTACATGACGGTCTCGGCGGTGGCCAGCGCGGCGCGGAAGTCGCCGAGCAGCTTGGGCAGCCCGGTGATCAGGCGGTAGGGGCTGGCGGTGCCGGTCGACTGCACCCCGATCAGGCGGTCGAGGTCGGCGACGGCGGCGGTGAGGCCGGGGACGTCCATCGCGCCGGCCGCCGCCGGATCGACGGGCAGGACCCAGTTGTAGGACAGGTGGCGTCCTTCGCCGCTGAGCGCGGTCAGGCCGTCGTCGGACATCAGTGACGTGATGTGCTTCTCGAAGTCCAGCGAGCCCGGCGGCTGAACCTTCGCGACGTGCATGATGTCGGCGTTGTGGTCCCAGTAGCGGTCGCCGGGCTCCTTGGCCTCGAAGGCGCCGACGATCTTCACGGCGACGTAGTCGTTCTCGCCGAGCGTTCTCGTCTCGCCCACCCGCAGGTCCATCTCCCGCAGGGCCTCCACCACGACCCCGACCTCGAACACGGGGATCGTCTCGCCGTCGTACCGCGTCGTGCCCGGTGCCCCGGGAGGCCGTCCCTGGACCCAGGTGACGCGCCGGTCGGCGTCGGACAGCCAGCCGAGGTTGATGTACCGGGTGCCGCTCGTCCCGGTGATCGGCGTGAGGCTGGTCTTGGCGCTCGCGTGGCTGGAGCCGGTGCCCGCGGGCGTGACGAGCGGGCGCAGCCCCGCGGGCAGCAGCTCGCGCCATTGGCGGTCGCGGGCGTCGAACTGGCCGCGTTCGTGCAGATCATCGGCCTGCGAGTCCGACGCCACGGTCACGGTGAGGTCGGCCTGCTGGGCGGACGCGGTGCTCAGCGAGCGCCGCAGCGCCTGGTCGAACGATGCCTGCATCCCCCGCGGCAGGCCCGCGATCAGCAGACAGGCGCTGATCGTCAGCACGGACAGCACGGCCACCGTGCCGACGTGCACCCGTGCGAGCAGCGGGATCCTCACCGTTCCTCCCGGAGGACGAGCCCCTGCCTGCGCAGGTTGCGGGCCAGAGCGGCCACGACGGCGAGCAGCACCGCCGCGACCAGCGCCAGCATCGCGAGGGTGGCGGCCCACGGGATGTCGAGCAGCACCCCGGGCGTGACGGCCGAGGCCTGCCCGGTCAGTACGATGTGCGGCACGACCAGGGTGCCGACGACCACGGCGAGGCCGGTGCCCGCCGCCAGGGACAGGCCGATGACGAACGCCTGCTCGACCGCCAGCATCCCGAACACCTGCCTGGAGCTCACGCCGAGTGCCCGCAGGATCCCGAACTCGGCCATCCGCTCACGCGCCGCGACCGCCGCGTTGACCAGGAATCCGAGCACCGCGAACACCAACGCCGCCAGGAACCCGAGGATCAGCGCTCCCTGCAGCCCGCTGGCCAGCGGGTCGTCCTGGAGCTGGGCCGCCAGCGCGCCCTGGTCGAGGGGGGTGACGTCCCATTCCGGCCGGCTCTTGAGCACCCGCGTCGCGGCCGTGGTGTCGTCGGCCGCCAGCCACCACTCGGTCGCCGGTCTGGGCAGCCGCGCCGCGGCCAGGTCGCTCGTCTGCAGCGTCTCCCAGTCGGCGAGCACCGCCGGCTGGCCGGCCGTGCCCGTCGGCATCGTCCGTACGACGGCCACCACCTTGATCTGCAGGACCCGGCGGTCGATGCTGGCCCGCCCGACCCGGCCGACGCCCAGCTTGAGGGAGACGGCCAGGTCGGACGTGAGCACGACGGGCAGCGGCGCCTCCCGCCGCGTCCCGAACGTGGCCACGGCCGGCCGCGAGTCGTTCGCCTCCATCGTGACCTGCGGCGTCTCGAGCTCGCGGCCGTCGGCGTTGAGGCCGGTCAGCGTCAGTTTCGCCGCGCTCTCGGTGGTGCCGGCGACGAGGCCGCGCAGCGCCACCGGGTAGGTGATCTTCCCGCTCTGCCCGGCCAGCGCCTTCAGGTTCACCTCGACGCGGTTGTCCCCGGGCTTGAGCACGCCGAGCGGCACGTCGCGCCAGACGCCGAGCCCGTCGGACAACACCAGCCGCAGCGGAAGGCCGGCGTCCGTCTTCGCACGGAGGGTGAGCGTCGACGGCCGGCCGGGAAGGACGAGTTCGCCCGCGTGCGTCCCCACCAGCCGGCGTGCCATGTCCTCGACCGGCTGCGTCGACAGGTCGGGCCGCAGGTGGAACACCTCACCGAGCTTTCCCGCCTCCAGGCCGATGAGCAGCGCGCTCTCGCCGCCCACCTCGGTCTGCCCGCGGAAACCGGGGGAGGCCGCCGTCACGCCGGGCAGCGCGGTGAACGCCGTGCCGCGCCCGAGAGAGCCCAGCTCCGGCCCGTCCGCGGGACCGGACAGGCGCAGGTCGGCCCCGGCCTGGTGGCGTGCCTGGTCGAGCTGCGACGTACGCCAGGTGGACGCGGTGGCCATCGAGACGATGCCGATGGCGATCGCCATGGTCAGCAGCAGCGCCGGGCCCGCGTAGCTGAGCGGCCTCCTGGCCACCTGCCAGGCGCCTAGCGCGGGGGCGAGGGTGGGCCGGCGGGAGGTCAGCCGCTCGGCCAGCTTCGAGACGCGCGGCACCAGCCGCAGTCCCAGCATGCCGCCCGTGAGCAGGGCCAGCGCCGGCCCGGAGATGATCAGCGGGTCGATGCCGAGCCCGCCGCCGGCCGTCGTGGTCACCGGCGCGCCGTAGTGCCGGAGCTGCCAGATCGCCAGCCCGGCCACGACGAGCAGCGCCACGTCGGCGCCCGCCCGCTCGATCAGGCCGCGCCCGTCGGCGCGTCCGCGCGCCGACTGCTCCTCCACGTACGTGCGCCGCGCGCCCGCCAGCGCCGGCAACATCAGCAGCACCGCCGAGGCCAGCGCCACCCCGAACGACACCAGGAACGTGCCCACGTCGGCCACGGGCGACAGCCGCACCCCCGAGGACCTGATCCACGGCAGCGTGTTGACCAGGGAGAGCAGCGGCGGCCCGAGGAACGGCGCGATGATCGCGCACGGCACCGCCACCAGCAGCGCCTCACCCCCGGCCAGGGCCGCCAGCCGCGCCGTGCCCGCGCCGCGCGAGCGCAGCAGCGCCACCTCCATGCGCCGGTGGTCGGCGAGCAGCCGCGCGGTCAGCATCAGCGCGTACGCGGCCAGCAACAGCAGTTGCAGTACGGGGATCAGCATCGTGGAGCGTGCCACCAGGGACGCGGTGTCGAGCTGGGTGAGCATCTCGGGCAGGTGGCCGGTGACCGTGCACCGCTCGCAGCCGTCCGCCTTCAGCCGTTCGCCGACCTGCCCGAGCGCGGCGGCCATCGGGCGAAGTTGCTCGGGAGTCAGCGCGCTCAGGTCGGGGACGGCGGTCCAGGTGGCGTTGACGTTGCTGGCGAAGCGGGCGATGAACGTCTCCCGCGCCACCATCAGCGGCCCGTACGTGGTGAAGTCGCCGCGGTCCACGCCCCTGGCCAGCAGCTGCTCGTCGGCCCAGCGTGCGCTGGAGGGGTCGTTGAGCTGGAAGACGCCGACGACGCGGACCTTGACCGGGCGCGGGTCGAGGCGGCCTCGCGTGGTGAACTCGTCGCCCGGCTCGAAGCCGGTGGCCGAGGAGGCCGACAACGAGATCGCGGCCTGTACCTGGTCGCCGCTGTCGCGCGGCCAGGTGCCGGAGACCAACCTGGCGTGCCGGTCGATGCCGTCGTAGCTGCCGAACCTGAGCAGTTCGGGCCGCTCGTTGTCCTCCTGGCCGGGCATCACGTAGGAGTCGGAGCGGAAGCTGGTGGTGAGGCCGGGGGGCCGGGTGTAGGCCCGGTCGAGCTGGGCGCGTACGGACCGGTCGAAGGCGGGGAACGTCTCGGCTGTCACGGGTGCGCTGATGGTGGCGGCCGTCTGCTCGAAGGACGCCGTCTCCATCGTCCTGCGCACGCCCGCCTCGGCGATGGAGGAGGCGTACATCGTGAGCGCGACCAGCGTGGTGGTGGCCAGCAGGATCGAGCCGAACGCGGCCAGGAGGAGCAACGGCTCGCTGAACGCCCGTTTGACGACCAACGGCCCCCGCATGCGCCACCCCTTTTGCCTGACTAGCTGCACTTTCGGGCAGGCGTGCGACCGAGGGCAAGGTGATCTTTGTAACGGTGACTGAGCCGATACGGGGCGGCGACGCCGGTGTGATATCGAAACCGTGACAGAAACAGGACGGAACGAAAACGCCGCGCCTCCCAGGGAGACGCGGCGTCTGTGCGATGCGTTACTTGGCGGCCAGCGCCGCGGCCTGCTTGGCGATCGCGGACTTGCGGTTGGCGGCCTGGTTCTTGTGGATGACGCCCTTGCTGACGGCCTTGTCGAGCTGGCGGGCGGCAACCCGCTGCAGCGTGACGGCCTGCTCGACGTCGCCCTGCTCGGCGGCCTCGCGGAACCTGCGGACGGCCGTCTTCAGCGACGACTTGACCGCCTTGTTGCGCAGGCGAGCCTTCTCGTTCTGCTTGTTGCGCTTGATCTGGGACTTGATGTTCGCCACGAAGAAGCCTCGGTGAAAGTCAGTGATGGATGGGGCGCGCGGGCTCGATGAGAGGGCGCGCCACACGCAATTGAATAGATTACCAATAACCCAGGTGGCTGCTCAAATCAACGGCCTGGGAAAATGGGTCCGCCGCTCAGTGTACGGGAGTTCAGGCCATCCAGCGCGTCATGTACTCCCGCCAGTCCTCCTCCGTGGCGGCGAAGTCGACGTAGAGGGCGAGCCCGAACCGTTCGCGGCGGCCGTGCTCCGACAGGGCCAGTTTGGCGCCCTCGGCGGCCATCTCGACGCTCTCGGCGTTGTCGAGCCAGGGCAGGCCATGGTCGTGGTAGGCGGGGGCGCCGACGAACAACGACTTCTCGGCGGGCACCAGGTCGAGAGCCAGTCCCGCCTGCCTGGCCACGTGGCCGCCGTAGAGCGTCTCCAGCGGGGTTCCCGAGTCGTACGTCATGATCGCGACCTGGTCGACCCGGTCGACGACCTGTGTGAAATAGCCCGATGACCAGTACTTGTCGTGGCCGAGCACCGCTCTCGCCGTCAGGCGCATGCCGGGGTAGGGCTCGATCTGCGGGCTGGCGGTGGACAGCAGCCGTGTGTGCCGGCGGGTCTCGTCGAGGAGGCGCAGGAACTCGGTGTCGCCGTCGCCGATGGGCTCGAAGTTGTAGTGGATGCCGTCGTAGCCCTGCTTCATGATGGCGGCGACGCCGGCCAGCACGTTCCGGCGGGAGGCGGGGTCGTCGAGGTCGAGGGCGCCGTCGAGGGTGCCGTCGAGGGCGCCGTCGACGGCCTGGCCGAGCCAGGCGGAGATGCGGACCGCGGGTAGGTGCTGACGCATCCATTCCAGGAAATTTCGGGCGTTGGGGTATTTGGCGGGATCTAATCGTCCGTCCAGCTCGAAAGGGCCCGAGTGGACGTACACGTCCTTGATCCCCGTGGCGCGCAGCCGTACGGCGAGACGCTCGACGTCGCGCTCGGTACGGCGGCCGTCGACCCAGGCGTGTCCCAGCCACAGGGCGTCATTGCCCGTGCTCTTCGCCCATGCCGCCGGGGCACCGGTAAACTGGAGGCGGAGCGCGGCGGCGAGCAGGCCGACCAGCGCCACCGCGATGGCCGTGGCAAGCGCGAGCAAGCGCAGGCCGCGGCGGATGACGGTCCGGGCATTCATCCGGGCATGTCACCATGAAAGACTGCTTGACTCAACCCTGTCGAAACGGACTTCGGTGCGCACTCAGCCTGGCCAGACCGACCCCGCGTTGATCCGCAACTTCTGCATCATCGCGCACATCGACCACGGCAAGTCGACCCTTGCCGACCGGATGCTCCAGATCACCGGCGTGGTCGACGACCGAACCATGCGCGCTCAATATCTCGACAGGATGGACATCGAGCGCGAGCGTGGCATCACGATCAAGTCGCAGGCCGTGCGGCTCCCCTGGGACGGCCACGTGCTCAACATGATCGACACGCCGGGCCACGTCGACTTCACCTACGAGGTGTCCCGGTCGCTGCAGGCGTGCGAGGGCGCGATCCTGCTGGTCGACGCGGCTCAGGGCATCGAGGCGCAGACGCTGGCCAACCTCTACCTGGCCATGAACGCCGACCTGCACATCATCCCCGTCCTCAACAAGATCGACCTGCCGGCGGCCCAGCCGGAGAAGTTCGCCGAGGAGCTGGCGGGCCTGATCGGCTGCGACCCGTCCGAGGTGCTCAAGGTGTCGGGCAAGACGGGCGAGGGCGTGCGCGAACTGCTCGACCACGTGGTCCAGACCGTGCCCGCGCCGATCGGCGACGCCGACGCGGCCGCCCGCGCGCTGATCTTCGACTCGGTCTACGACACCTACCGCGGCGTCGTCACCTACGTCCGGGTCATGGACGGTCACCTGGGCAAGCGCGAGCGCATCCTCATGATGTCCACCATGGCCACCCACGAGACGCTGGAGATCGGCGTCATCTCGCCCGAGCCCAAGGTCGCCGCGCTCGGGCTGGGCGTCGGCGAGGTGGGCTACCTCATCACGGGCGTGAAGGACGTGCGCCAGTCGCGCGTCGGCGACACGGTGACGGCCGCGGCCAAGCCCGCGCCCGAGATGCTGGCCGGCTACGAGCACCCCAAGCCGATGGTGTTCTCCGGGCTCTACCCGATCGACGGCGACCAATATCCCGAGCTGCGCGAGGCGCTCGACAAGCTGCAGCTCAACGACGCCGCGCTGGTCTATGAGCCGGAGACGTCGGCCGCGCTCGGCTTCGGCTTCCGCGTCGGGTTCCTCGGGCTGCTGCACATGGAGATCGTCCGCGAGCGCCTGGAGCGCGAGTTCGGGCTGTCGCTGATCTCCACCGCGCCCAACGTGGTCTACCGCGTGGTCATGGAGGACGGCAAGGAGCTCACGGTCACCAACCCGTCGGAGTTCCCCACCGGCGGCAAGATCGCGCAGGTCTTCGAGCCGGTCACCAAGTCCACGCTCCTGGCGCCGGCCGAGTTCATCGGCGCGATCATGGAGATCTGCCAGGGCCGGCGCGGTCAGTTGCTCGGCATGGACTACCTGTCGGAGGACCGGGTCGAGATCCGCTACACCCTGCCGCTGGGTGAGATCATCTTCGACTTCTTCGACCAGCTGAAGTCGCGCACCCGCGGCTACGCCTCGCTCGACTACGAGCCGGCCGGCGAGCAGGAGTCCGACCTGGTCAAGGTCGACATCCTGCTGCAGGGCGAGCCGGTCGACGCCTTCAGCGCGATCGTGCACAAGGAGAAGGCCTACTCCTACGGCGTCGACATGGCGAAGAAGCTGCGCGAGCTGATCCCGAGGCAGCAGTTCGAGGTGCCCATCCAGGCCGCCATCGGAGCCAGGGTGATCGCCCGCGAGAACATCCGCGCCATCCGCAAGGACGTTCTGGCCAAGTGCTACGGCGGCGACATCTCCCGTAAGCGCAAGCTGCTGGAGAAGCAGAAGGAAGGCAAGAAGCGCATGAAGATGGTCGGCCGCGTCGAGGTGCCGCAGGAGGCCTTCGTCGCCGCGTTGTCGACCGATTCCAGCGCCGCCGCCGACAAGACCAAGAAGTAGGCTGCGCCTCCCTTACAACCCGAGCACCGCCGGCGTGCGCGCGAGCGCGCGCCAGCGGGCCTTCGGGTCGTCCAGCAGGCGGCGAACCTCCAGGTCCATGAGCCCGCCGACGCCGGTCATCTCCGCCGCCAGCTCCCCGTCCGGCCTTCTGAACTCCTGCCTGACCCGGAACGTCTTCCCCTCGCCCCACTCGAACGCGCACGTGACGTCCACCTCGTCGCCGGCGCGCAGCTCGCGGTGGTAGCGGATGGTGTTCTCCAGAGTCACGGGGCCGATGCCGTGGTCCCACAGGTCGTCGACCGAGATGCCGGCCGCGCGCAGGCACTCCCAGCGGGCGTGGTCCCCGTACTGGAAATAGACCGCGTTGTTGACGTGGCCCTGCCCGTCGAGCTCGTAGCCGCGCACGGCGATGCGTACGGAAAAGGTCATGAGTGCTGCTCCAGCCAGGCGTGTGAGCGGGCGGTGAGATAACGCAGGCCGTCCTCGCCGATCTCCACCCAGTCGCCGCGCGCCCACCCGCCGGTCGTCTGCGGAGCGAACCCGTGCCGCTGGAACAGCGCCGACGCCTCCTTCTGGGTGAGCCCGCGCCGCCCCCACTCCTCGATGACGCGCGCCGTACGCTCGTCCTCGCTCGACTCCGGTTCGCCCAGCGCGGCGGCGAGCTCCTCCAGCCCGCGCGCGATGAGCCGCAACGAGGACTGGAGCTTCGGTACGTCCATGGCATCGCCCGTCGATCGGCACCTATTGCCCAGCGATGGTACAGACTAGTCTAAAGGCATGGAAGTGGTGCGGACGGCGAGAATGGTCCTTTCTCGGGTCACCGCCGACGATCTCGACGCCGTGCACGAGATCCACTCGGATCCGCGGACCAGCGTCTACCACCCCGGCGGTCCCGTGACCGACCTGGAATCCAGCCGCGCCATGCTGGACCTGTGGCTGGCCGACTGGGAGGAGCGGGGGCTCGGCTACTGGGCCGCGCGCCGCGCGGGCGAGTCGCACGTGCTCGGCTTCGGCGGCCTGCGCCGCGCGGTCGTGGACCGGCAGGAGGTGTTCAACCTGTACTACCGCTTCCGGCCGTCGGCGTGGGGGCAGGGATACGCGCTGGAGCTGGCCAGGGCGGCGCTGCGGGT